>CAZCAI010000058.1:0-26944 GCA_964496595.1 uncultured Anaerolineales bacterium | reverse complement strand
GGGGTGCATTCCCCACAAATAGGGGGAGGGAGAAAGTTGTGAACAGTTTTCCACAGATTTTGAACACGGTCATCTGCCGGGTGGGAAGGTAACCGTGGTGCGATTTCAGACCAAGACGTCGCAAGCTCTGCGATACCGGGCGATAGTGCTGGCGCTGTTGCTGCTTGGGGCCGCGTTGCGCCTGGGTGCGATGGGCGAAGCGCCGCCCGGCCTCTATCACGATGAGGCATACCACGGCCTGGATGCGCTTGCGATTCTCGAAGGCGAATCGCTCCCGCTCTACTTCCCCGCCAACAACGGACGTGAGCCGCTGTACATCTATCTGGTCACGGCCTCGGTTGCACTGTTGGGACGGAGCGCCGTGGCCGTGCGTCTCCCCGCGTTTTTCATCGGGATGCTCACCTTAGCCGCGACCTACGATCTGGCCCGCGTGTTCTGGGGCCGACACGCCGGGCGGTGGGCGCTGGCGGTGTTGGCCGCGACCTTCTGGCACGTGCATCTGAGCCGCGTCGGCTTCCGCGCCGTTCTGCTGCCGCTCTTCACGGCGCTTTATCTGGGGCAGTTGGCGCGTGGATGCCGGACTAACAGACGTACGCCCTGGCTCTGGGCGGGCGTCCTCTACGGGCTGAGTTGGTATGCTTACATTGCTGCGCGCTTCACGCCGGTGGCGCTGGCGGGGATGGCGCTTTATGCGATGCTATCAGATCATGTTCCCGAATCGCGCATCCGGTGGGGATGGTGGCGTTTCTGCCTTGCGGCGCTGATCGTGCTGTTGCCGCTGGGCATCTACACCCTGCGCTATCCCGATGTGGTGCTCCAACGCACGGGGCAGGTCTCGGTCTTCGATGAGGAGATCAATGAGGGCGATCTGTGGGGCGCGCTGGCGGGTCACACGCTGCGCACCGCCGGGATGTTCGTCGTGTGCGGGGATCGCATCTGGCGTCACAACCTGACCTACCGTCCGGTCTTCGGGCCGGCCCTGGGGCTGATGTGGCTCATCGGTGTGGGCGTCGCGCTGGCGCGTTCCCGGCGCGATCTGGGCGCGGCGCTGGCGTTGATCTGGACGGCGACGATGGCCGTCCCCACGCTCTTAGCCGAGGACGCGCCTCACTTCCTGCGCGCCGTCGGCGTCCTGCCTACGGCGGCGCTCTTCCCCGCGCTGGGCCTGCTATGGCTTGAGGCGCGATTGCGGGAGCTTACCCCGCGTCCCGTCGTCCGGCGATTGCCCTGGGCGCTGGTGGGCCTGGCCTTTGCCCTCACCGCCTACGACTATTTTGTCACGTACGCCGCAGCGCCGCTCGCCCATCACTGGTTCGAGGGCGGGCCGGTTGCCCTGGCCGGCGAGATCAACACGCTGCGTAACGTCGGCTGGGATGGCGAGCGGATGTTGCACGGCCCGCCGGCGGATCGGGCGATCTATCTTGACCGGCAGCTCTGGGAATCTTGGATGGCCGTGCCCTTTTTGGCGCCCAAAACCACGGAGGCGAATACTATTCGCTTCTTGCCTGCGGATGCATCGCCCACGACCCAATCCGTCGCGTTCGTCGTGTGGCCCTACCGCGATTGGGAGGCCGATGTCTGGCCGCACCTGCCGCATCCCGCCTACCTGCGCGTCTTCGATGGCCCACAGGCCCAGGGGGATAACGACCCCGCGCCCTTCACCATCGCCGCCATCATCCGCGCCGACCCGCGCCCGGAGACGCCCGCTCCCGTGGCCCGCTTCGCCGAGGGCGTGATCCTGCGCGCGGCGCTGGTGGAGCAAGAAGAAGAGGGCATCCGCGTGCGCCTCTACTGGGACGCGACCGCGCCCTTGGACGCCGACTACACCGTCTTCGTGCACTACCTGCGCGACGGCGAGATGATCGCGCAGCACGACCGCCTCCCGGCGGCCGGCCGCCTGCCGACGACGATCTGGCGGCCGGGCGATCTGGTGCTGGACGAACATCCGCTGTCCAATCTCACACCCGATCCGGCGCGCGATCAGTTGCGCGTGGGCCTCTATCGCGCCGACACCGGCGACGGCCTGCCCATGCTGGATGCGGAAGGCGAGCCAGCGGGCGATTGGGTCACGTTGAACGTGATTTTAGCGCCAGATTGATATGATGATTTCGATCCTGGCGAAGGTTGGTCGAGAGCCTTCCAAACCAGGTCGCTTTGTTAAAAGATAGTGCATCCTGGGCCCAAAATCCGTGTGGAACCTTCGCAAGGGTTTCTTAAGTTGGTCATCTGTCTACATCTCCCCTATAATGATGTATGATGAAACGCTACCATTCGAATGACTCGAGAGGAGAGGCGCCATGACTGAGGCATCGCCCCAAAAAGAAAAGCAAGAGAAGCATGGATGTGTCCTTCCCCTGCTGATCGCGGGGATGTTGTTGTGGGGAGCGCTCGTCCCGCCCATTATGATGCTGGTAGTTCAGCGGGGCCTCGCCCCAGACACTGGCTCGACGACGTATGCGCTGAGCCTCCTGGCGGCTGGCGTGCTGTTGTTGCTCCTGCCCTGGTTAGCCATTGCATCCTTCACGCGCCGACGCGAGGCCGCCTGGCGCAGCGTACGGATGACGGCCATCGCGCTGGTGGGCATCACGGGCTATTGGCTCGTCGGCGCGCTGCTGACGGCGCTTGGCGCTGGGACGTACGTGCACGGCGTGGTGTTGCTCATCTACGCCGGGGCCGCGACGTGGGGACTGCTCCACTGGGCGGGATGCTCGATGCGCGACGTGGGCCTCTTCCATTTCGATAGGTCAACCATCGCAGCGGCGCTGATCCTGGCCGGGCTACTCACGCTCCCGTGGCCCTACACCGGCGCCTTGGGCGACCGCTTCGAGACGTTGCAGATAACGATCCAGACCCTTTTGGAGATCGTCCCCTCTGTTTTGCTAATCTGGGGCGTGGGATTCTACCTTTTGACCTCCAGCTACGGCGCCACCCAATGGGCCGCGCTGATCACGATGCTGCTCTATCCGATCCTTCTCGGCGGCGAGGTGCCCATCGCGCGGGGGTGGATCGCGCTGCCGCTGGTCTTCCTGCTCACCGAGTTGCGCGCGCGCGACAAAGGTCCGCTGCCTGTCCTGTTGGTGCTCTTCGTCTATCTGCTTACCCCGCGCATCTTCGTCGATCCACGGGATATGGAAGCGCAGGGTCTCCCAGAAATGCAGCACGTGCTGAGCTACATCGGCGTTTGGCTGATGGCGGGCGCCTTGGGCCTGATGCTCTACGTGGGGCGCCTGTTCCGATCCTCATACCAGGGCGCTCTGTCCTTGCCGCAGTGGGTCAAGCCAACCGCGACGATCGTGGGCGCGGTGGTGGTGTGGGCCGTCTGGGTCGGCATCTACGTCTTTGCCGGCGCGCCTGGATTCTACGATGATGGCTTTCTCATCATCATGAAAGAGCAGGCCGATCTCAGCATGGCCTACGATATCCCAGAACGCGAGGAGCGGCTTGACTATGTCTACCGCACCTTAGTCGAGACCGCCGAGCGCACGCAGTCGCCGATCCAAGAGGATTTGGACGCGCTGGGATTCGACTATCGGCCCTACTACCTCATCAACATGATCCGCGTTGATGGCCATCGCACGTGGCGCCAGAGCTTCGCGGAGCATCCCGACGTCGCGGCGGTGATCCTCAATCCCAACGTGCGGGACTATCCCCGCCGCTTGCCGCTGCCCTACGGCATGGATGAGCAAGCCGGCGTGATCACCGACACGCTCCAGGAAAATCTGGTCGCCATTGGCGTGGCGGCCGCGTGGGAGATGGACGTGACCGGCGCGGGCATTGTGGTCGCCGGCCAGGATACGGGCTACGATTGGGAGCATCCCGCGCTCAAAGCGCGCTATCGCGGCTGGGATGGGCAGACGGCCACGCACATCTATAACTGGCACGATGCCTGGAGCGACGCTACCGTGCCGTTCGACGATGATAAGCACGGCACGCACACGATGGGCACCGTTTTAGGCCGAGAGGGTGACGCTAATCGGATCGGCGTGGCGCCCGATGCCCAGTGGATCGGCTGCCGGAATATGCGGCGCGGCTTTGGCAACCCCGCCTCCTACACCGAGTGCATGGAGTTCTTCCTCGCGCCCTACCCGCCAGAGGGCGATCCCTTCGTCGAGGGCGACGTGAGCCAGGCTGCGCACCTGGTCAACAACTCGTGGGGTTGCCCCGAGATCGAAGGCTGTTTCGCCGACACGCTCCGCCCGGCGGTGCAGGCGTTGCGCGCCGCCGGCGTGATGATGGTCGTCAGCGCGGGCAACGAGGGGCCGGGTTGCGAGACCGTAGCCCCGCCGCCCGCCAACTACGACGCCGCCTTCTCGGTCGGCGCGACCTCCTCCACCTCCGATCAGATCACCGCCTTCAGCAGTCGCGGCCCCGCCGCTGGCCTGCTCAAGCCCGACATCAGCGCGCCCGGCGCGCGCATCCGATCCAGCGTGCCGGGCGGCGGCTACGGCTATGCGGATGGCACCTCGATGGCCGGGCCGCACGTCGCGGGCGTGGCGGCGCTGGTCTGGTCGGCGAACCCCGCGCTGATCGGCGACATCGCGCGGACGGAGCAGCTTCTCTGCGAGACGGCGGTCCCGCAGCCTGTCGCGGAGAGCTGCACGCCAGAAGAGGCCTCGGCGGATGATTTCTTCGCCATGCTGGAGGCGCCCGTCTGCGCCTGCGGCGATGCCACCGGCGCGCCGAACAACGTCTACGGCTGCGGCATCGTCGATGCGGAGGCTGCCGTCCGCGCGGCGCTGGCGGGAGTGGAAGAGTGAGGCTTCTGGAGATGGGACATCGCGATGAGCCTTGACGCGCTGGTCGCAGAGTTGCGCGCCGATCCGGCCTTGATGCGCAATGTCACGGCCTGGCGGACGCTGGCGCCGCGCCTGGCCCGGACGACGCCCTGGCCCGCCGAGTTGGATGCGCGCCTGGCGGATGCGGGCCGTGGGCTGGGCGTGGCGCAGCTCTACGCGCATCAGGCCCAGGCGGCAGCGGCGGCCCTACGCGGGGAGAACGTCGTCCTCGCAACCGGCACCGCCTCGGGCAAGACGCTGGGCTACACCCTGCCGGTGCTCCACACCCTCCTGCGCGATCCCCAGGCGACCGCGCTCCTGCTCTTCCCCACCAAGGCGCTGGCCCACGATCAGATCGCGGCGATGAAGGCGTGGCTCGCTCAGCCTGCGCTCCAAGGCGCGCCCATCCCCCTGCGTCCCTACGATGGCGATACCCCCACCCGCCATCGCGCGCAGATCCGCAAGGAGGCGCGGATTTTGGTCTCCAACCCCGATATGCTCCACATCGGCATCCTGCCGCACCATCCCCGCTGGGCGCGCTTCTTTCGCGGCCTGCGCTACATTGTGCTGGACGAGCTGCATACCTATCGCGGCGTCTTCGGCGGCCACGTCGCCAACGTGCTGCGCCGCCTGCTGCGGATCGCGCACTTTCACGGGGCGGATCCTCAAATCGTCTCGGCCTCCGCCACAATTGCCAATCCCTCCGCGCTGGCCGAGCGGCTCACCGAGCGTGATTTCGTCACGTTGGGCGGCGAGGCGGATGCGGCGGCCTACGGTCGCCGCCACGTGATCTTCTACAATCCGCCGCTGCGCAATCCAGAGTTGGGATTGCGGGCCAGCGCGGCCGACGAGGCGATCCACTGGACGTTGCGCTTGCTCCGCGCCGATGTCCAGACGATCCTCTTCGCGCGCTCGCGCTTGATGGTCGAACTGCTGCTCAGCGAACTGCGCGCGCGGGCTGCCCGCCTGGGCGATGATCCCGACGCGATCCAGGGCTATCGCGGCGGCTATCTCCCTTCCGAGCGGCGCGTCATCGAGCGTGACCTGCGCGAAGGCCGGACGCGTGTCGTCGTCGCCACAAACGCGCTGGAGCTGGGCATCGACATCGGCGCGCTGGACGCCGCCATCCTGGTGGGCTATCCCGGCTCGATTGCGGCCACGCATCAGCAGATGGGGCGCGCGGGGCGCCGGGCCGCGACCTCGCTTTCGATGATGATCGCCACGCCCTCGCCGTTGGATCAATACCTGGTTGCGCATCCCGACTACTTCTTCGGGCGCTCGCCGGAGGAGGCGCGCATCGACCCGGACACGCTCAGCTTGCTGGCCTCGCACGTGACGTGCGCCGCGTTCGAGTTGCCCTTCGAGGCGGGCGAGCCCTTCGGATCGGCCGCTGACGTCGAGGAGCTGTTGGCCGCCCTCAGCGCAGAGGGGCTGCTTCACCGCCGCGAGGGGCGCTTCACCTGGGTGGGCGAATCCTACCCGGCGCAATCGGTCTCCCTGCGGACGGCCACGCCCGACAACGTCGTCATCCGCACGACGAAGGGCCACGTCATCGGCACGATGGATCGGCCCAGCGCGCCGCGCCTAGTGCACGAGGGCGCGGTCTACGTCCACGGCGGGGAGGCCTACCTCATCACGGCGTTAGATTGGGAGCAGGGCATCGCCTCGGCGGAGCCGGCGGATCTGGGCTACTACACGGTCGCCTCCGAGATGGTGGAGGTGGAGCGATTAGACGTGCATCGCGAAGTCAGCGCCGGCGGCGTGCAGCTTTCCGACGAGGCTGTGCTCGTCCACAGCGAGCCGATGGTCTACCGGCGCGTGCGGATGACGACACGCGAGACGCTGGGCTGGGGCGAGATCGATCTGCCGGCGCAGGAGATGGAGACAGTCGCGTTTCGCGTGGCCTTGGGCGTGGAGCTGGTCGCCGCGCTGGCCGAATCCGGTGTGATGGTCGCGCCGTTGGATTACGGCCCGGAGTGGCCGCGCATCCGCCGGGAGATTTTGGCCCGCGATGGCGCGCGCTGTCGGCTCTGTGGCGCGAGCGCGCAACCCGGTCATCCTCTGGAGGTGCATCACCTCACGCCGCTGCGCACCTTTCTCTCGCAATATCCGCGCGCGGCGGCGCTGCGATTCGCTCACGCCCCGGAGAACCTGATCACGCTGTGCGGGCAGTGCCATCGGCGCGTGGAGCGGGCGCGGGGCGCGCGCACGGCCCTGGGCGGATTGGCCACGCTGCTGCGCAAACTGGCGCCCATCTTCCTGATGTGCGATCCCGGCGATCTGGGGACGACCGTCGAGGCGCGCGGCGAGGCGCTGACCCAGCCCGCGATCCTGCTCTACGACGTGGCGCCGGGCGGCGTCGGCCTGACTCCGCGCCTGGTGGATCTGTGGCCCACGCTGGTCGAGGCGGCGGCTGCGCGCCTGCGGGCGTGCGCCTGCTCGCGTGGCTGTCCCTCGTGCGTCGGCCCCGTCGGCGAGAGCGAGCCGGGCGCGAAATCCGCCACGCTGACGCTGTTGGGGGCTATCCTTGCCGAGGTTCCAGAGCAACCTTTGGCGATTGCCTCGGCGAATTCCTGAAGAGCCGGATAGATAAGATAGATATTAAGGAGAAATATGTTACCAACGATTGCAATTATCGGAGCCGGGACGATGGGGGAGGCGTTGATCAAAGGCCTATTGCGCGATGCTATCACAGAGCCGCAGGCCATCATCGCGACAGGGCCGCGTGCGGAGCGCTGTGATGCGTTGCGGGCGCGCTATCAGATCCGCGCGACGCAGGATAACGTGGCGGCGGCGGCAGAGGCGAAGATTGTTTTCCTCTCGGTCAAGCCGCAGGTGATGCCGGAGGTGCTGGCCGAATTACGCGGCCAGCTCCAGCCGGAAACGCTCGCCTTTTCGATTGCCGCCGGCGTGGCGTTGGCTACCATCCGGGAGCTTCTGGGGGTTGATCAGGTCGTGCGCGCGATGCCCAACACGCCGGCGCAGATTGGGCAGGGCATCACGGTGTGGACGACAACGGAGGCGGTTACCGAGGCGCAGCGCGGCTACGCCCTGACGATTTTACAGGCGATGGGCGAGCAAATTTATGTCAAGGACGAGCATTATTTAGATATGTCGACGGCGCTTTCGGGCACCGGGCCGGCCTATATCTACATCTTTATGGAGGCCCTCATCGATGCGGGGGTGCATCTGGGCTTTTCGCGGCGGGTGGCTGAGCAGTTGGTGCAGCAGACGATCATCGGCTCCGCTCTCTACGCGCGCGAATCGGGCTTGCACCTGGCCGAACTGCGGAATCAGGTCACCTCGCCCGGAGGGACCACGGCAGAGGCGCTCTATCACATTGAGAAGGGCGGTTTTCGCACCGTGCTCTCCCGCGCGATTTGGGCTGCCTATGTGCGTTCGTCGCAGTTGGGGCGCGGCGAAGAACGATAGCGGCGGGGCGTTCAGAGCACAAAAGATCGCGCCGTACAGGGAAATCTTCTGCACGGCGCGATTGAATGTACTGCTATCCCCGCTGCTGAAAGAATCCGGCAGCGTTTAGATGATGGTTACTCCAATGCGTTGATGTGGCGCATCAGGCGGGACTTGAGGCGGGCGGCCTTATTGGGATGAATAACGTTTTTGTTCGCGGCCTTGTCCAATTCCTTGGCGGCCTTCGGCATCAAGGCCCGCGCCTCTTCCTCATCCCCGGCCTCGATGGCGGCGCGCACCATTTGCACGGCCCCGCGCATCTTGCCCTTCACCTGACGATTGCGTAACCATTTGCGATAAGAATTCCGAATTTGCTTTTTAGCTGATTTCGTGTTTGCCACGCTTTTTCCTCCACAACCTACTAAAATACTCAAACTAAAACATAAGATGTCTCAAAAGGAAAGTATACCGGATTTTCGCATTTTGTCCAATTTGAAATTTGGACAAAATGCGGGCGCTTTATCGGCAGGGATGCGCCCGAAGTTATCCACAGTTTTCCACCGGTTTTTCACAACCGATAGTGGAAAACCAGCGGAACGCTGCTTCGGCTCGATTTTTGGGTGTTTTTGGCGCTAATTCCCCACTAAAGCGGTTTTTTTATACCTTGTTTGAGGGTCTATTCCCCACATCCCGGTATAATCCCCGTTTGATAGGGGCGCATCATTGTGGATTACCGATCTCAAACTGTGGATAACTTGGTTGGTTTTCCCCAAATAGCTTCCAGAATGGAACCTCAGAGGGGGATAAATCGTCTATAATAAGATATGTATAGTCCCTACCCTTGCGAAGATTGCACAAGTGATCTCGAAAAGTGCAGTCTATGTACAGCGGATAGGTTAATCTGTTGCCCATAGCTTTGGTTAACCTTCGCAAGGGTTCCTGATCATACAAACCCTTGGAGGTGAAAAATGAAAAAGCTGCGAATCTATATGGTGATGGCGCTCGTCGGTGCGATTGTGGGCGGGTTGACCGCGCCGCTCAATGTCAATGCAGAAGATGCCTCATGGTATGCGGAATATTTCGCCAATCCCGGCCTGGATGGCGGGCCGACGCTCACCCGCTACGAGGGCGGCCTGTACTTCGAGTGGGGCCTCGGCAGCCCCGGCGAGGAGATCCCGGCGGATAACTTCTCCGCGCGTTTGACGCGCGATGAGTGGTTCGGCGGCGGTACGCACCGCTTTTCCTACCGGGCCGATGATGGCATTCGTGTGTGGGTGGGCGAGTCGCTGGTCATCGATGAATGGCGCGATGGCCCCGCGACGTGGCGCTACGTCGATCATTATATCCCCAGCGGCGTGCATCGCGTGCGCATCGAATACTATGAGCGCACCGGCGCGGCCACGTTACAGGTGAGCTGGCAGAAACTCGATAGCGACGCGGTCTGGCAGGCGGATTACTACGCCAACCCCAACTTCTCCGGTGATCCCGTGCTGACGCGCCAGGATGTGGCCATCGATTTCGATTGGGGCTATGACAGCCCCGCCCCAGAGGTTCCGGCGGATAACTTCTCTGTTCATTGGTCCCGCGTGATGGGCTTCGAGGCGGGGACCTATCGCTTCTACACCAGCAGCGATGATGGGATGCGCATCTACGTCAACGGTCAGAAGGTGGTGGATGCGTGGCAGAAGCAGAAGTTGCCCAACACCCATTATGGCGATATTACGCTTCCGGCGGGACAGCATGCCATCATTGTGCAGTACTTCGAGTTGGGCGGCGAGGCCAGCGCGCACGCCTGGTGGAATCGCCTGGATCAATTTACGGGATGGGAGGGGCGCTATTACGATAACAAGGAGTTGCGCGGCGGCCCGGCTTTGATCCGCGATGATGCGGAGATTAACTTTGATTGGGGCGAAGGATCGCCGGCCGCCTGGATCGACAGCGACAACTTCTCCGCCGAGTGGACGCGAACCTTCGATTTCAAACCCGGTTACTATCGCTTCAACGTCCGCGCCGATGATGGTGTGCGCGTCTGGCTCGACCAGACTGATCTGCGAATCAATAAGTGGGAGCCGCAAGATTTCGAGTGGCACTATCACGGCTGGCACTATCTGGAGGGGCCACACCAGCTTCGGGTGGAGTACTTTGAGGGAACCGGCGTCGCGCGCATCCAATTTTGGTGGGATTACGCGCCGACGCGCGAGGCCGCCGAGGCGATGCCTCCCGCGCCGGCGTATGGTTTTGCGACCGCGCCTCCCGTCTCCAAGCCGACGCCCGCGCCGCCCATCCCGCCCTCCACGTCCCCCGCTGCGCCGGCGACAGCGACCGGCGGCCCTGGCCCGTGGCGCGGCGAGTATTTCGCCAGCCGATACCCCTCCGGCGATCCGGCGCTGGTGCGCACCGACGCCGCTATTGATTTCGATTGGGGTTGGCGGGCGCTCGATCCTTCCCTGCCCGCGAATAACTTCTCCGTGCGCTGGACGGGCGAGTTTGCGTTCGAGGCGGGGCGCTATCGCTTCACGACCTTGACCGATGATGGCGTGCGCCTGTATGTGAACGATGACTTGCTCATCAATAGTTGGCGTATGATGCGCGGCGCGCGCACGGCGACGATCAATCTGCCCGCCGGGACGCATACCGTGCGGGTGGAATACTTCGAGGCGACGCAGGCGGCGCAAGCTCACGTGAATTGGCAGCGACTGGATGGCGCGAGCGCGGCCTCGCCGGCCCCATCAGCGGCGACCGAGGAAGGTGCGCCGGGGCCGTGGCGCATCCAGTACTATGACAATGCCGCGTTGCGCGGCGACCCCGTGCTCGTGCTGCCGGCCGAGCGGACGCCCCTCAATTATGATTGGAGACTCGGATCGCCTGCCGATGAGGTCCCCAAGGATAATTTCTCCGCGCGCTTCGAGCGGACACAACATTTCGAGGCGGGGCGCTATCGCTTCACGACCTATTCCGACGACGGTGTGCGCCTCTACGTTGATGATAAATTGATCATCAACAGTTGGCGGCCGATGCGCGGCACGCGCTCTGCCGTGATTCGTCTGGAGGAAGGCGAGCACGACATCCGCCTCGAATATTTCGAGAAATCGGGCGTCGCGCTGATCCGCTTGAACTGGCGGCCCCTCTAACCCCGGAGCCGCGTAAAATTCCTGGCGGGATGTCTTGGGGATACAGGACATCCCGCCGATTTCATGATTCCGGATTTACCGGGACTTTCCCATTCTCGCTCCAAGGGGATCGCCAGATCCCCGTTTTACTTGCACAAGCTGAAAACACGTTCAAAACATGCCCAAGAAGCGCGGATTTAGCAATCCGCCTGGAGCGAATAGAGTGTGATTACAACATAGAAAGGCCCTACAGATTTGCAGATTGACATGCGCTGTTCCCGTGCTATAATATATCTAAGCGATATATATTGAAAAGTTACATATCGGATTAATGCTATGGCAAAGGATACTGTGAGTGTTCGTCACGTCATCTTAGGATTACTAACGCAGCAGCCGATGTCGGGATATGACATCAAACAACTCTTCGAGAGCTTTAGTTGGCTGATCGGCAGTCCAAGTTATGGCAGCCTTTACCCGGCGCTCCATGAGTTACTCGATAGCGAGCTTGTCGCTATGGAGATCATTCCCAACCAGGACAAGCCCGCGCGCAAGGAATATCACACGACCGCAAAGGGGAAGGATGTCTTATGCGAATGGCTCCAACAGCCCGCGTCTTGTGATACCCCGCTCAAGCCATTTTTGATGCGCTTGATGTTGGCGGATAATCACTCGCGCGAGGGGTTGGTTAGCTACTTGCATCAGCGCCGATCTCACGTGGTCGCCTATCACGCTGATCTCGAGAAGAGAGCGCGCGACGGCGGCAAGGCTGATGCCCTGGGCCAACAACTGGTCTTCAATTATGGCCTCGCGATGGCCGATGCGGAGTTGCAGTGGTTGGATCGTATCCTGGAGCAGCTCTCGTGAAGCGCTATGTTCTGGTCTCGGGGATCAAAGTTCCACGTCCACGGAGATGCAAGCGATCGTCGCTGGCCCCTTACTTTTTGGAAACTTTCGGTTTTGATTGTGCGATGTTGGAGAAATTACAATCCACCATCGCGCGGATGGAATCAGGCCATGGGAACCTCTGCGAGCGTTGCGGCAATCCTATTCATCCCGATCGCTTGGCGGTGCTTCCCGATACAACGCTCTGTATCCAATGTGCGAAGAACCGAAGGATGGAGGCCTGCTAAAAAGAGGCCTGCCGGTGCTGTGCAGTGAGAAATAGGGAGGAAGAGGCTATGTTCGAAAAAGGTGATGTGGTTGTCTGCCCTGCTCATGGCGCGGGGATTGTGAAAGGGGTCAGTGAACTCAAGCCACTCGATGGCATCCAACGCTACTACCAGATCGAATTGGTTAAGCAGGTCAACACCCACGTGATGATCCCCGTCAAGAGCGCGGAAGCGCAAGGCGTTCGTCCGGCCATCACAGATGATGAGTTGGAAAAAGTTTGGGAGATACTCAGCAGCGAGCCGAAATCTCTTCCCGACAAACATCGCACGCGCTACAAGGTGATCAATGACAAATTTAACAGCGGCAATATCATAGAGTTGGTCGAGACGATTCGGGATATGGCGTGGCGGCGACGTGAAAGAGATGGCATGACAGAAAAGGCCCGTCGAATTTACCGACGTGGCGTGACGTTGTTGGCGGGTGAGGTGGCGGTCGCTCAAGGCGTGAAACTGGCCGCAGCCAAAGACCGTATTCGTGATGAACTGCGGAAGTATATGTCCAATGGCAATGATGATTGACCCGGATGGCATGACTATGAGGATCTGAAGAAGCGGATGTGACATCGAGGGGTATTTCGCTCCCCCGTTCACATCCGCTTTGATGTTGCTTTGCTTTGAATTTGTGACGCGAAAATTTGGTTCGAGCCTAAAAAAATAAAAAATGAAGAGAGATCAACGGAGTATATAGACCTATGACCCAATCCCAGACCCCATCTGACGCCACCGCAGCGGTGGAATCGTCTACCGTCTCATATCTTGATATACTGGAAAATTGCATTGATATTACCCGTGTCCCCTTCAGTGATCGGGGGTCGCGGCTGCTCGTCTTTCAACGCGCCGATGAGGATTGCCTCTACGTGAGGTTAGCCGAGCGGCTCACGCACCTGAAACCCGGTATTGACGCTTACCGGAGTCGGGGGCCTTTTATCCGCGACCTGCGTCTGATCGATGAGGAGGGGCAGCCATTATCCTTCGATCTGACCTCGCACCCCCATCTCTTGCACTTTGAAACGGAGATCGGTGAATTTGGCCTGGCCTTCCATGATAAAATTACTATGACCTTGGGCCTGCCTCCGGGCGTAGCGAGCGGCGTGCGTTTTCATGTTTCCCCGCAGTTTTGGGAGCAAACCGAACAGGGCGGCGTCTTCAAAGGGATCCGCAGCCTGAGCTACATAACTAATTTACCGCCAGAGCGCAATCGCATTATGCCCGATCAAGGTGGCTACACCGTGGAGCTGATTGTGCCGGCAGGAGAGGATTCCTCCATCACGCTGGTCGTCGGCGAACCTGATCCGCCCCATAGTGAAGCCCCTCACTTTTCCGATGTCCGGGCGGCGGCCGAAGCCCGCTGGCGCCGATGGTTCGAACAAGCCCCGCCCGTCGCGGAGAAATATCGTCATACCTACGCCTATGCCTGGTGGATCATGGGCAACAACCTCATCAGCCCGCAGGGACGGGTCGCCTACGAGGCCATGCTCCCCTCCAAGATTAACTACGTGGGGCTATGGCTCTGGGATAGTGCGATGCACGCGCTGGCCTATCGCCACGTCGATCCTGATCTGGCCCGCAATCAGTTGCGCTCGATGCTGGCGTGCCAACTGGACGATGGCATGTTGCCCGACGCGGTCTACGATGAGGGCGTCATCTCCGAGATCGGGCATCCCATTCGCGCCGAGGTCACCAAGCCGCCCATCTTAGCCTGGGCCGCCCTCAAGCTCCACGAGACCGATCACGACTTCGATTTCTTAAGGGAAATCTACATCCCCTTGGTGAGTTGGAACGCCTGGTGGTTCAGTATGAACGATGATGATGTGGATGGCATCGCCCAGTACAATCACCCCTACTCCTCCGGTTTGGATGACAGCCCCTTGTGGGATTATGGCATGCCCGTCGAGTCGCCCGACCTCAACACCTACCTCTGCGTCCAGATGGGATCGCTGGCGATGATTGCCGAGCGGCTGGGATTGAAGGCCGAGGGGGCGATGTGGCGCAGACGCGCCGCGGCTATCGTAGGCCGTATGATAGACCATTTTTGGGATGAGGAGGCGGGCCTGTTCTGGGCCACCCATCATCACGAACCGATTCGCGTCAAGACGCCGTTCAACCTCTATCCGCTATGGACGGGCCAGTTGCCTGAGCACATCCGCAACCGGCTGATTGGTCACCTGACCAATCCCGACGAGTTCTGGAATGAGTACGTCATTCCCACCGTCGCGCGCGATGACGAGCACTTCGATCCGGTCACGATGTGGCGGGGGCCGGTGTGGGTCAACATCAACTACTTCTTTATCGAGGCCCTTCAGCAGATCGGCGAGACGGCATTGGCGACCCAGTTGCGCACCAAGACCTTGGACTTGATTCAATCGCACGCTAGCATCTACGAATATTACAATGCCAACACCGGCGAGCCGCCCGAGACGGCCGCCGATACCTTTGGGTGGACGGCGGCGGTCTTTATCGATTTGGCCATTCAAGCGTATCAAGAGGAACACGCGGAACAAGCGGCGCGAGAGGCAGCGGAAGCGGAATCGGCAGCGGAAGAGGAAAGGGACCCAAATAGCGAAACCGAAAAGGAGGGGTAAGAAGATGTCGCAAGCATTGCCGCGAAATCCAGCCGAGGAGGATAACACGATTTGCAATCTGGAAAAAGTACAATCGGAGTTCTTCAAAGATCGGGCGTTGATCGTCGTCTCGAATCGTGGCCCGGTGACCTTTCATCCGGCGGAGAAGGCGGAGGAGGATCCGGATGAGCATGGAGACGAACTGACCTACGAGTATGGCAAGGGCGGCCTGGTCACCGCGTTGACCGGCCTCTGTCACTACGCGGATGTGACGTGGATTGCCTGCGCGCAGACCGAAGAGGATGCCATCTGGCAGCAGGGCACAGTCCCGATGCACGGCGATGAGATCCACATCAAGTTCGTGAAAGCGGAAAATTCTGCCTATAACGGCTATTACAGTGTGATCGCCAATCCGCTGCTATGGTTCCTTCAACATTCGATGTGGGACGTCCCGCGCGCGCCCGTGATCAACCAGGCGACGTGGCATGCCTGGGAGCAAGGCTACGTGGAGATCAATCGTCGCTTTGCGCAGGCCATCGCGGAGGTGGTGCGCGAGATGGACACGCCGCCGCTCGTGATGTTGCAGGATTATCACCTCTACCTCACCGCTAAATTCCTGCGGGAAGAGTTAGGCGAGGATAGCGAAGCGACGATCATGCACTTCATTCACATCCCGTGGCCCGGCCCTGAATATTGGCGCATCCTGCCGCCCACGATGCGGAATGCTATCCTGGAGGGCCTCTGCGGCGCCGATATCATCGGCCTTCAGACCCAACAGGATAAGATGAACTTCCTCCGCACGTGCCGCGCGCTGCTGCCCCAGGCGGAGGCGCGATTTAAGCGCGCGCGAGTATGGTACAACAATCACACCACCCACGTGCGCTACTTCCCCATCTCCATCGATGTAGATTCCCTGTTGGAGACCGCCAAATCCGAGGCGGTGGCGACGGTGCGCGGGCGAATGGAGAACATCGTCGGAGATAACCAACTTATCCTGCGCATCGAGCGCATCGAGCCGAGCAAAAACGTCGTCCGGGGATTCCAGGCCTTCGAGGAGCTGTTGGAACTGCACCCGGCGCATCGCGGCAACGTCAAGTTTCTGGCGCTGCTCGTGCCCTCGCGACTGGGGATGGACGAATACGAAAGTTATTTAGAAGAAATTATGGCGGTCGCCGGCCACATCAATGCTAAGTACGGCGCCCACGACTGGGAGCCGATCCGCATCCTGATCGGCCACAATTACCAGCGCGGCGTCGCGGCGATGCAACTCTACGATGTGTTGCTGGTCAACGCCATCGCCGACGGCATGAACTTAGTCGCCAAGGAAGGGCCGATGGTCAACGAGAAGAACGGCGTACTCATCCTTTCGGAGCGGACGGGCGCCCGCGAGCAGTTAGAGAGCGGCGCGTTGGTCATCTCGCCCTGCGATATTTATGCCACGGCAGAGGCGCTCCATCAGGCGCTGACCACGCCGGAGGAGGAGCGCAAACTCAAAACTGAGCGTCTGCGCTGGCTCATCGAGCGCGAGGACATTAGCGTGTGGCTCTGCCGGCAGTTGAAGACCGTCATCGATCTTAACTTGTAAATCCCTGATCCTTGCGAAGGTTGCTCTGGAGACTTTCAAATCAAGTCATCCTGCATTGTTTGTCGCATTTTGGAAATCAAAATCCTTGTGTGACCTTCGCAAGGGTTCCTGAGAGAGGAGGCAGATTTAATGACTCACCCCAACACAGCGATTATCCATTACAGCGCTCCGCCCGTGATCGGCGGCGTGGAAGCTGTCATCCAGGCGCACGTCGAGGTGATGGCGCGCCTGGATTATCCCGCCGCCGTCGTGGCCGGGCGCGGCGAGATTGAGTCTCTACCGGCATCGGCGAACCTCGAATTGCTCCCGCACCTCGATTCCCAGCACCCGGAAATTCTTGAGGCGAGCAAAGTACTGGACGAAGGCGATGTCCCCCCTAACTTCGATAAGCTCACGCGCCGGATTCAACACGAACTGACGCCCGTGCTCCAATCGTTCGATAATGTCATCATCCACAACATCTTCACCAAGCACTTCAACTTGCCTCTGACGGCGGCGCTGCATCACCTGTTGGATGACGGGACGATCCGTCATGCTATCGCCTGGTGCCACGACTTCACGTGGACCAGCCCCTCATCGGGTCACAAGGTTTTCCCCAGCTACCCGTGGGATCTGCTGCGTACCTACCGCGAGGATGTGACCTACGTCGTGGTCTCCGAGCAGCGCCGGCAGACGTTGGCCGATCTCTTCGCGTGCCCGCCAGAGAAGATTCACGTCGTCTACAACGGCGTCGATGCTCAAACGCTGCTGGGCCTCACCGACGAGGGTTATGCCCTGATCCGCCGCCTGGATCTGCTGAACGGCGATCTGATCCTGCTGATGCCCGTGCGCGTGACCCAGGCCAAAAACACCGAGTACGCGCTTCAGGTGCTGGCCGCCCTCAAATCGCATCTAGACCTCCCCAAGCTGATCCTCACCGGCCCGCCCGATCCGCACGCCGCCGCGAGCATGGCCTACTTCCACGAGTTGCAGGTGATGCGCGATGATCTCGGCCTTAGCGAGGAGATGCACTTCGTCTTCGAGTCCGGCCCCGATCCCGACGAACCCTACACCGTCGGGATGGACGTGGTGGGCGATCTCTTCCGCGTGAGCGACCTGATGTTCATGCCCAGCCACCGCGAGGGCTTCGGGATGCCGGTGCTGGAGGCGGGCCTGGTCGGAATGCCCTCCGTCAGCACGGATGTGCCGGCCGCGCGGGAGATTGGCGGCGAGGATGTGATCGGCTTCGACGCCGATGAACCGCCGGAGGAGGTGGCCGAGCGCATCGCGGCCTGGGCCGAGGGAAGCCGCGTGCATCGGATGCGGCGGCGCGTGCGCCAATCCTACACCTGGACGGCCCTCTTTCAGGATCAGATCGCGCCGCTGTTGCACGCCTCGGAGGCTGACGATGCCTGACCTCACAGAAGCCCTCGCCGGCGTCGAGGCGCAAATCGCCCAGGCCGAACGCCTCTGGCTCTTCTTGGATTACGACGGCACCTTAGCCGATTTCGCCGACACGCCAGATGAAATCTTGCCCAATCCGGAGGTTATCGCGCTGATCGAGGATCTTCACGCCGCGCCGTGGATTCGCGTCGCGGTGGTCAGCGGGCGGCGGCTGGGGCACGTTGAGAAACTCTTGCCCGTCTCCGGCATCTTGCTGGCGGGCGCCTATGGCATCGAGATGAAACTCCCCTCCGGCGAGCACGTCGAGCGCGTGGCGCGCGAGCGCATCCGCCCTACCTTGAATGTGATCAAGCCCCAATGGGCGAATCTGATCGCGCCGCACGAGGGCTTCTACTTAGAGGACAAGGGCTGGGCGATTGCGCTGCACGCGCGCTTTGCCGAGGATGCCGTGGCCGAGCAGGTGCTCGCTCAGGCGCGCCGCCAGGCGGAGGACGAGATCGCCGGTGATCTCTTTCGCATCTTAGGCGGGCACAAATTCTTAGAGGTCGGCCCGCTCTTGGCGGACAAGGGCCAGACCATCGACTATCTCGTGGAGAAATACGCCTGGCCCGAAGCGCTCCTGCTCTACGTGGGGGATGATGACAAGGACGAGGAAGCGTTCGAGATCATCCAAAAGCACGGCGGCCTGGCCGTCGTGGTCTCCGCGCAACCGCGTCCCACGCTCGCGGACGGGCGGTTGCCCGCGCCCTCGGCGGTGCGGGCGTGGCTTGCGTCTCTCGTAGCGAAACCTTGTGAATAATCCTCATCACAACGCGGCCTTGGCCAGGCCACGTGGCTTGTGGCGAGAAATGCCATCGCGAACCTTCGCAAGGGTGACTTCATAGCCCTCACCGCTCCGTCTTAACCTCGACCTTCTCCCCATCGGAGATGATCTCAATCGTGCCGTCCTGATCCGTGCGATAGACCGGCGTGTCCATCAGGCGCGCCAGCACGGCGGGCGCGGGATACCGCCCCCAATTATCCGCGCCCACGCTGATGACCGCGACCTCTGGCGTCACCGCTTGCAGGAACGTCGGCGTGGCGGCGGTCGCATCTCCGTGGCGGGGCGTCAGAAGCACGGTGCTCCGCAAATCCTCGTGATGGCGCGCTACCAGCGCCTCTTCGACGACGGTGGTGGCGTCGCCCGGCAGCAGGATGCTCGTCTCCCCATAGACGATCTGCAACACCAGCGGCCCCGACGCGCCGACCTCCGGCCAGAGCGTGCGCAGCGCCACATCCTGATCCAATTGCCAACTCATCCCGCTGCTGAGATACCCCACCGTAGCCGAGGAGCGCTCCTCCAGCAACATCTCCCATCTCTCGTAGCGATTCCCCGATCCCGTTTCCGGTCCGACGCTGACAAAATCGACGCGATAGCGCTCCAACACCGGGATCAGCCCGGTCAGTCGCTCCTCGTCCGGCGAGGTGAGCGCCACCATATCTAAGCTGCGATCCCAAAAGGGCATCCGCCGGCCCACGCGCGAGAGCGTCTGCGATGCGTCGGGGCCGCCATCGATGAGAACCTGGCGCCCGTGCGGCGTCTGGATGAAAATCGCGTCGCCCTGACCGACGTCCAAAATGTGGACGTGCAGCCGCCCATCTGGCATCGAGGTGAAAAAGATCACGCAGATTGCCGCCACGGCCCCGCCTGCGGCGATCTGCCACTGCGCCGCCTGCCGAACCTGGTCCCACCAGCGATGACGCTTGGCGCGCGGTAGAGAACGCCACCACGTCCCCCCGAAGAGCGCCGTGTAATAGGCGATAACCAGCGGCGCCGTCATCCCTTCCAGCGCAATCGAGGCCCGGGGCGCCCGCGCTGTCCAGCGCACCATCTCGATGGTGTAGGTGAGGAAGACCCACGCCATCCAGGCGAGCGCCTGTCCCAGCGGCTGGATGATCAGCCCGGCAAGTAGCGCCAGCGCGCCCCACAGCATCACAAAAGATTGCGCCGGTAAGATAAGGATGTTGGTGATCAGTGTGACCAGCGAGAGCCGCCCGAAGGTCGCGACGATGATGGGCGTGGTAGTGATCTGCGCGGCTAACGTGACCAGGAGCGCGTCGCTCAGCAGGCCTAAGATCTGCTCGGCGCGCTCCTCATGGATGAACTGGATCAGCCAGCGGCGTACGCTCTCCGTCAGCGGATTGGTGTAGAGGATCAAGCCCATCGTGGCGGCCAGGCTGAGCTGGAAGCCCACATCCCAGAGCACGTAGGGATTGAGCAGCGACATCAAGAAGGCCGCGCTCGCCAGCGAGGTAGGGCCGTGGACGCCGCGCCCTTCGTGGCGGGCCAGTATGGCGACGCTGGCCATCACAGCGGCGCGCACCACCGCCGCCGACGCCCCGACCAGCATCGTGTAGATCCACACGCCGCCCAGCGCCACGAACACCTCGCCGCGGCGGCCCAGCAGCCGATTGGCTATCGCGGCGAAGACGCCGGCGATGATGCTGAGATTGAAGCCGGAGATTGCGATGATGTGCGTGGTCCCCGTGGCCGAGAACGCTGCGCCCAATTCATCCGAGATGCCGGTCTCGATGCCTAAGAGGATGCCGGCCAGCAGCGAGGCTTGCGGCTCGGGCAGCAGGGTCTGGATGGTGTGCAGGGCGTGCTCGCGGAACCGGAAGAGCGCGTCCTTGAAGGGCGAAGCCTGATGGCTCGCCAGTACCTCGACGTAGGCGTGATAAGTACCCTCGGTTTCGGCGCCGCGCATCAGCGCGTAGATGCCCTGGCGGGCGAGGTACGCGCGATAGGAGAACTCCGCGAAGACGGGCGGCGTCTCCACAGCGCCCACCACATAGATCCGGTCTCCGTAATGTGCGGGCGTATAAGCCGGCGCCTTGACCAGCAACCGCCCGCCCACAGGGGCCTCGGCGCCGCTGGGAAGCGTCAACTGCTCGGTCTCGATGACGAGATCCGTCTGATGGGGATGGCGTTCCGGCGGCTGGATGACGACGCCGACGACCTCGACCGGGCCGGGGCTGGCGCCGGCGTAGAACGCGATGTGCTCCTGATTGATCTGTGGGCGCGCCAGGAAGATCCGTCCGGCGCCCAGCAACACCCCCAGCGCGAGCCAGGCCATGCGCTGCGCCCACATCGCATCGCGCCAGCCGATGAAGAGCACCACTGCGACCGGCAACAGCAGCAGGAGCCAGATCAAGGGGAAAAAAGCAAGGTGGGCCAGCAAAATGCCGCTGGCCCACGCTATCGTAAAAAGTAATAGGGGCGTCATCGATAAACCCCTCGCTCGCTTGGTTATTTAATCAGAGTTGCTGCACGCTCTGGAGCATCAATTTTGGTTCGTAGTAAGCCTCGGAGCGCTAGCGGTGGCGTTTTTCGGCTTCACAACCGGAGTTCGTCACCGATGCGGGCTACCCCGCCAATTCCTCAGTCAAGGAGCGGATGTCGTAGAATGGCCCATCGTCCGGGGTGATGGTGCGCGAGCGCAACTGGGCCAGGGGATATTCTTTGTCTTCGATCTGGATATGCCCGGATTCGCGATCCATAAAGTTGTAGTGCGACCCCACCTCTTGGGCGAATTTCTCGGCTACGTCTTCTCCCATCGTCGCGGCGCGTTCCTGCCCTGTGACGATGATAAAGTCATCGTTGCCGCCGTAGCCGAGGAAATCTTCCTCGATACCGTCTTGAGCCAGGGCCTCCGCCAGGATTCGCGCGATGCTGCGCAACATCTCCTCGCCGGCCATAAAGCCGTACGCTTCGCGGAATGGATCGATGAAGCGCACGCGGAAGCGCATCAACGCCCAATCACCCTCTGGATCGCGCAGGAGGGATCGCAGTTGATCCTGGACCAGCGCGCCGGCCGGGAGGCCGGTCGTGGGGTCGGTGCGGTTGGCCATATTCGCCCGGCGCAGCGCGTTACCCACGCGCAACGTGACCTCTTCGGGATCGAAGGGACACGCGACGAAATCGTTCGCGCCCAACGCCAGGCCATCGATGCGTTGTTGCTGGTTCTCCTCGTCCGCGATCATGATGATGTGAACGTGCTGGGTGCGATTAAAACTCCGCAGCCGCTTTGCCACCTCGGCGCCGCGCATATCCGGCAGTGAGGTGCTCAACAAAATCACCTGCGGCATAAAGCGAAGCGCTTCTTGAATCCCCTTCTGGCCGTTTTGGGCCTCAGCAACATCGATGTCTTCCGCCGCGAACTGTTTCCTTAAGAGGTCCCGATTGCTATTTAGGTCTTCAATAATTAGGACTCGGCCTTCCACGTTGCACTTCCTCCAGTAGGTAATTGCTCAAAAAATCAACGCGAACGTTTTTGATCTAGCGCTTGACGCGCCTCGAATGTTCATAATTCGGTTTTGCATCTTGGCCCAAAAGGTCAAAGATGCCGTTGGATAAAAACCAACTTCATTATAGGAGCTAAGGAAAAAATCGTCAAGTAAATTTCAGCCGGATGGTAGGGTTTTCCCATTTTGTAATTACGCTCCATTCGCTCCAAGCGGATTGCTAAATCCGCGCCTCTGGGGCATATTTTGAACGTGTTTTTAGCTTGCGCAAGAAAAACGGGGATCTGGCGATCCCCTTGGAGCGAGAATGGGAAAGCCCTAGCCGGATGGCTGGCGCACCACCACGGGCAGATAGAGACGCGGCTGCGGCGTCCGATGCAGGAGCAACCACGCCTGGATGCTCTCTTGGCCGCACGGGTTCGTCGTCGTCAGCGTGACGCGATAGGGCAGGATCAGGGTGTGGGTGCTGGCTGGCGGCTCGGCAAACGTGTGGGTGATGGGATTGCCATTTTTGATGACGGCGTCCGCGTCGCCCAACTGCCAGGTGTAGGTGATGGGCGGCGTTCCGGCGGTCACCGCGCCGGTGAAGGTGACGGGCGTCCCGCAGGTCGGCGTGGGCGGATGCCACGTCATCACCGTGCCCGAAATGGGCGTGCATGCGGTCGCGACGGGTACGAGCGTGGTTTGCACGTCTTGCCCGCAGGGATTGGTCGCCGTCAGTGTCACGCGGTAGGAGAGCATTAGTGTGTTCGTGCTGCTCGGCGGCCCGGCGAAGGTGTGGCTGATGGGATTGCTCACGATCACGGCATCGTCATCCTCGAAGCGCCAGGTGTAGGTGATGGGCGAACTTCCCCCGCTCACCGCGCCGGTGAACGTGACCGGCGCATTGAACGTTGGCGAGGTCGGCTGCCACGAGATCGCCGTGCCGGTTACCGGTTCGCACGGCGCCGGCAAGGTGATGTCGAAGGTCGTGGTTTGACCTGCCATTGCCTGAACCTGCGGCATAACGGTCAGCACCTCGCCCGCGTGTGAGATCGTCAGCGTGTAGGCGCCGCTCACCACCGTCATCTGATAATGTCCCTCGGCGTCGGTAGTCGTGGCCCAGATGAGCAGCGGCGAGCGCGCGGCCTCGATCTCGTAGGCGATGGTCTGACTCGCGAGCAGTGTCGAGGGCGCTTGCTGCACCACGCCCGCGATGGTTGCCACCGAGGTTACCGCGTTCCCCACATCTAAGCGCCCCCAGCCGTAGAGGTGATTGGGCACGCTCTGCTCCGAGCTGCACGCCGTCGTGGGGATCGGTTGCGCTGTGGCGTTGAGGACCTGCTCTGTCCAATCTAAGTTGGCGCGCAGCGCCGGGTGGGCCGACCAGAGCAGCGCCGCCGCGCCCGCCACGTGCGGGCTGGCCATCGAGGTGCCGCTCAACAGGCCGTAGCCGCCCCCGCGCGTGCTGGAGCGCACGCTCACCCCCGGCGCGGCGATGTCGGGCTTGGCGTAGACCTGTCCACGCCACGTCACCGGGCCGCGACTGCTGAACGAGGCCAAGGTATCGTTGCTGTTCGTCGCGCCGATGGTGTAGGTGGTCGTGTAGATGCCCGGCGGCTCGCTGATGGTGCCGCACGCACTTCCACTGTTCCCGGCGGAGGCGACAACCATGATGCCCGCCGCGCGCACGTTGGCTACCACCTGCGCCAGCAGCGCGATGTGCTCCGCGTCGCAGCCCTCGTAGGTGGGGCAGCTCCAGGAGTTGTTGATCACGTCGGGCGCCTGGTCGGGATCGCCTAGCGCCGGCGTCGCGCCGACGGGATAGGGCGCCATAAAGAACTCGAAGCACTCGGCGTAGGTCGCGGGCGATCCCCATCCCTGATCCATGTTGCGGCAGCCGATCCAGCGTGCGCCGGGCGCCACGCCGATCTGATTGACGCCGCTGTCATCGCCGACCATCGTGCCCATCGTGTGCGTCCCGTGGCCGTGATCGTCGCAGGGCGCGGGCGCATCCGGGCCGCAGATCCCCCCGCCGCTGTGGATCGCGTCGTGCCAGTGATAGTCGTGCGTCGCGGCGGCGCCGTCCCAGCCGCGATAGGCGGCCTGGAGCGCGGGGTGCTCCCACTCATAGCCGGTATCCTGCCCGGCGATGACGATGCCCTGCCCCGTGAAGCCTCGCGCCCACACGTCCGGCGCGTTGATCTTTTGCACGCCCCACTCGATCCCCTGCGGCGCGTGAGGCTGTGAGGCGGCGGCTTTGGCTTCTAATAACCGAGGGTCGGCGTCCATTCGCACCTGGGGATTAGTGAGGATGCGCGCGACGTCGGCGCGGCCGGCCAGCGCGAGCGTCAGCGCGCGATCTGCCTCAAGCTGGAGCATGTTGACGACGTAGAAAGAGCGATAATCCACGCCTTGCGCCGTCAGCCAGCGCTGGAGCGGGTGCTGCGATTGTTGCGCGATCTCCCAGAGATGCGACTGGACCCAGCGCCCACGCGCGGCTTTGGTGGGCGCCGTCCGGGCGCGACTGAGATCGGCTTGCTCGGCTAAGAGCACGAGCACGTCGGCGGTCGCCGCGTCCGCCGTCGCGGCCCAAGCCTGGGCAGAGATCTTCACAGGCGTCCGGCTGGGCGGCGGCTGGGGCGCGTGTGCCCGCACGGGCGACGCGGCCCCACATCCCAAAACAAAAGCCAATAGCAACCAACCCCATTTCCGCATCATCTTGATCGGTTTCATCGCATATTCTCCAGTAACAGCGTGCTCGTCGGCCTGCTTGCCGCGATGACGGGAATCCACAGCTCGTAGATCGGTTGCGGGACGTTCAGCGGCTCGACATCGAGGTAGGCGGCGGTGACCGGCCCCCACGCGCCGTCGGCATCCTGCCCGCGCACGAAGAGCAGATAGCGGCCCGCTTCCATATCGCGCGTGTCGATGTGGCCCGCGACCTCCTCCGTCGCGCTGTCGAAGGCGCCGTCCTGCGCCGTGAGCGTGATCGGCGCGCCCGCGCGCCAGGGCGGCGCACCCACGTAGGCCTCGGCCGCCGCGATGCTCTGCCCGCCATTGTCGCTGTCATCCACTGTGGCGCGCACATCCACTAAGTCGCCGATCTGGAGGGTAGCAGAAGGCACGCTCACGGCAGAGACGGACGGCCCAAAGGGCAGTTGATAGGGCGCGCGAGCCACTTTGGCCGCATAGAGAAAGGCCGGGAGGTTCGGCTGGATCAGGGCATCGTAGCGGTGACAGCCGGGATAAAAGCCGTCATGGTTGGAGCCGATCTCAAAGGTGTACGAAGCGATGCCCAACTCGCCATAGCTCCAATCGTCCGTGGCGCCGGTGGTGGGATAGAGATCGCTGGCCTGCTGGGCGGTGTACCCGTTGAACGCGGCGAGCTTTCGTCCTAACTGACGCAGTTGCGCGGCGTTCGGCGCCGATGCGTAGGTATCGCCCCAGGGCCAGAGCACCAGGTTGCCGTAGCTGTGCAGCGTGATAAAGACGCCGGTCGCATCCTCCGGCGCGGTGTCCTCGCGCTCCGGCCCGCGCTGATCCGCGAAGATGGCTTGCATAAAGTCCTGGACGGCCTGCGTCTCCACCTCGGAGGCGGCGGCGGGGCCGCGATAGGTGAGGTCGCAGGGATTGCTGCTCGCGCCGACGCCGCCCCAGTTGTAGCTCGAATTGCGGTTGAGATCGATGCCATAGCTAATACCGTCGCAATAGCCGTTTTCGGGATTGGTGTTTTTGCGCCACCAGCTCCACGGCTGCCCCGGCTCATTCTTGATGTGCCCGTCGGGATTGGCGCTGACCAGCACGTAGATGGCGTGCTCGTCCAACAGCCAGGTCACATCGGGATCAAGACGGTAGGCGGCGAGCAGTTGTTCGATGAAGACCAGCGCCGCCTCGTTGGTGATCAACTCGCGCCCGTGGAGGTTGGCGATCAAGAAGAAGACGGGCTTGGGGCCGAATTGGACGGTATCGTCGTCGGTGGCGCGATTGGAGAGGCGCAGCACGTGCAACGGGCGCCCCTCGTAGCTGTGGCCGATGGTGATGACCTCGGTGAGATGCGGATAATCCGCGGCCCAGGCGTCGATCTGCGCGTCGCTCTCGGCGATAGTGCGGTAGCAGGGGTAGCCGGGGATCGTTTCAGGATGAGCCATCTTGGCAGGGAGCGGCGCGAAATCGAAACCGTTGCCGGATAGCCACCGGCGCTCGCTCACCGTGACGTAGGCCACGAGTGCGCCGGCCTCGTGATCGACCTCCCAGATGTCCAATCGCGCCGCCAACTGCGCCAGTGCTTCAGGCGATTTGAAGGTCACGCGCACAACTTGGGCGTCCGGGCCGTCGGCGGCAAATGCAACCGTCGTCAAGGCTAAACTGCTCAGTAAAAGTAAGATGAGGGGAAGTGTGAATTTAGAATGGTGAATGGGGAATTGCGAATTTAGAATGATGAATCTTCTTATACGCTCTAATTTCTCTTTAACTTCCATCAACTTTCATCCTTTCATCCTCCATTTAGTCACCGGACACTTTTAGAAAATAGCTCACGGATTTCCACGGATTCCACGGATTTGTAGATCTTTCAGCGGAGAAGTCCCCCATCTTGATGAGCATCTTACCGCTCACGTCCATTTGGACAAGTTTAACATTAGGTTTGACCAGCACCTTAACAACCGCATAATTAGAAATTAGTCAG
>CAZCAI010000057.1:0-27018 GCA_964496595.1 uncultured Anaerolineales bacterium | reverse complement strand
GTCGCTTCCGGCGTCGGCGTCGCTTCCGGCGTCGGCGTCGCTTCCGGCGTCGGCGTACTCTCTGATGTCGGCGTCGCTTCGGGCGTCGCGGTAACCTCCGGCGTCGGCGTGGGCGTGGGGCCGACGACCCGCACGGTGGTGCGCGCCTCGAACTGCGCGCCGCGCTGGTTGTAGGCGACGACGCGCAGTGTGTAGATGCCCAACGCCGTATCGGACGGAATCTGCCACCGCCCTAACAACCCTTCCCGTACCGGCGCCCGGTGCGGCCCGCTGATCCATCCCCACCCCTGGGGATCGCGGCCCACGCCGTAGTACAACTCGTAGCGCTCGAAATCCTCCACCATCACCGTGCCGCTGATCGTCGCCAGCTCGTACACCTCCGCCCCCGGTGCGGGCGCGGTAATCTCGATCTCCGGCGCGCTCTCATCCTCGGTGCAGTACGCCTCCGGCGCGATGGGGTAGTTCCGCTCGGCCGCCCACTGCCGCAGCCATTCCTTGCCGCCCGGATCATCCACGTGATCCAGCACGACCATCACTTGCGTGCGGACGTTATCCTGACAGAATCGGTTGGCCCGCAGGCCGCTGTGCGCATCGATATCGACCAGTTGGAGCCAATCCTGCTCGGCGGGCGGCGGCGGTTGATCGAAGGCGAAGATCTCGCGGCGCTTCTCCGGGCAGGGCGAGGCGGGTTTCGCGCCGGAGAGCGCGCAGACTTCCTGCTCGACGATGCCGGCCGGGCGCGGGAACGCCCGCGCGGGCATACCTTCGTGCGCGCGCTGCATAAACGCGCGCCAGATGGGGCCGGCCCCACTCGATCCCACAACGCCGACCATCTGGCGATTGTCATTATTCCCCACCCAGACGCCGGCCGCGATGTCGGGCGTGTAGCCCATCGTCCAGGCGTCGCGATTGTCGTTCGTCGTGCCGGTCTTGGCCGCCACCGGCCGATCCGGCAACTCTAAGATGCTGGGACACGAGAAGACCAGGCAGCGCGCCTCGGTATCGGAGAGGATGTTGGACAGCAGATAGGATTCTTCCGGCCGGACGACGCGCTCGCCCTGTACTTCGCGATGGTCGATTACAGCCTCGCCCTCGCTATTTTCGACCCACAGGATGGGCGTCGCGGGCATCCGCAGGCCGCCGTTGGCGAAGGTCGCGTAAGCGCCGGTCAACTCCAGCAGCTTCATCTCGCCACCGCCCAAGGTGAGCGCCAGACCGTAGAGCGGGCGCGCATCGTAGGGATAATCAGGGCATTCCAACTGCGGAGAGACGAGCGAGGTCGCGCCCAGGCGATCCGCCATCTCCAGCAGCCCCGGCACGGTGACGTATTCCAGCGCCTTGACCGCCGGGACGTTGAGGGAGTTCGCCAGCGCAGTGCGAATGGAGGTCGGCCCTCGGAATTTGCCATCGTAGTTGGTCGGCTCGTAGATATTGCCCGCCGTATCGGTGTAGGTCGTCGGCACATCCCAGACGATAGTCGCGGGCGTCCAGCCCTGCTCGAAGGCCGCCAGATAGGTCAACGGCTTGATGGCCGATCCAGGCTGCCGGCAGCGATTGGCGATATTGACCTGCCCGCCGATCTCTTCATTGTAGAAATCGACGCTGCCGACCAGCGCTAAGATATGGCCGCTCGCCGGCTCGATGGCGACCAACGCGCCGTTCTCGACCTCGCGCCCGGCCAGGTTCGCCACGCCGGCGGCCACCTCTTCCTCGGCGATGCGCTGCAAGCGCGGATCTAACGTCGTGTGGATGCGCAACCCGGAGCCTTTGTAGAGCGCATCCGGCCCCAGAGCCTCTTCCAATTGGTGGCGGACGTAGAAGACAAAGTGTGGCGCCGGAATGCGATCGGTGTAAATCGCCGGGAACTCATAGGCTTCCATCTCAGCGGCGGCCGCGTCGGCCTCCTCCTGCGTGATGTAACCATCCTCGACCATCAACCCCAGCACGACCTTCTGCCGCTTGAGCGCCGCATCGCGCCCGCCGCTGTAGGGATCGTAGAGCGTGGGCGCCTGGGGCAATCCGGCCAGAAAGGTGGCCTGGCCCAGCGTTAGATTCGAGGCGCTGGCGCCGAAGTAGGTGCGAGCCGCCGCGTCCACGCCATAAGCGCGGTTCCCGTAGTTGTTGTTGTTCAGGTAGATCTCTAAGATCTCGTCCTTGCTGTAACGGCGCGTCAACTCCGCCGCCAGCACGATCTCCTTGATCTTGCGCTCCACGGAGACCTCCGCCCGCTCCTCCGGCTCCAACAGAATGTTGCGCGCGACTTGCTGCGTGATGGTGCTGGCGCCGGAGACGACCTCGCGCTCCTGCACGGCGTAGTAGATGGCGCGCGCAATCGCGATGGGATCAAAGCCGCCGTGGGTGTAGAAATTGCGATCCTCGGTGGCGACGGTAGCCATTTGCAAATTCCGGGCGATGTCGTCGATGCGCACATAGGTGCGCTTCCCGGTGGTGGGATCGGTGATCTCGTAGAGCAGATGACCGTTGCGGTCATAGATCTGGCTGCTGGCGAAATCCGGCTCGCGCTCGCGCAGCTCTTCGACGGACGGCAACTGCGCCGCCAATATAATGTAGCCCGTGATGGCCGCCAGCAGGGCGATGAAGAAGAGGAAAACGCCGCCTAACGTCAGGCCCAACAGCCACGAGGCCCAGGGGGGACGGCGGGATGATGAGGGCGGTTGCTTTTGGGATTTCGGCGGGCCGCCGGGCGGATCACTCGGCGGCGGGGGGATGGGACGCGAGGGGGAGATGCGCTGCGTCGGCGCTTGATCCCGCCGGGGCGCCACGTCGCGCGGCGGCGGGGGCGGGATGCGGCGCGTCGCTTGCTCAGATCGCGGCGGAGCTGCATCCCTTGGCGGCTGTGAGGGGCGCCGGATGCGGCGCGTGGCTTCCTCGGGCCGGGACGCGGGCGCCTCATCCCGTGGCGGGCGAGGCGGGCGGGGGATGCGGCGCGTGGCTTCTCCAGATGGCGGCGGCTCACGCCGTGGCGTTTTATCCGAGGCCTTGGGAAGTCGAATGCGCTGGAATGACTCCGCAGCAGCCTGTTCGAGTTCCTCGCGAGAAATCTTGCGCGTGACGCCGCCGCTTTCCCTCACAGGCGGCGGAGACGACGGGGACTGCTTTTTCGCCGCAGCCTGTTCGAGTTCCTCGCGCGAAAGCTTGCGCGTGACGCCGCCTTCATCAGGGGCGCGACGTCGCTCTTCATCTGTCATGTGGGACACTCCTCCATCTCTACATTACGCTCCAAACCACGTAGGACGGGATGGCATTCCGGCAGGGTGGGAAGGATACCATTCCGGCCTACGACTACGCCTTGCTGATCTGCGCCCAATCGTCCAAGAATTTCTTCAGCCCCGCGTCCGTGAACGGGCTGTGAATCATCTTCTTGAGAACAGCGAACGGCATCGTGATGATGTCCGCGCCGGCGAGCAAGGCCTGGGTGACGTGCGCGGTGTGGCGGACGCTGGCCGCCAGCACGCGGCAATCCAGGCCGTAGTTATCGAAGACTTGGCGCGTCTCGCGCACGACCTCCATCCCATCCAGACCGGCGTCATCCAAGCGCCCGATGAAAATCGAGGCATAATCCGCGCCGGCCTTCGCCGCCAGGAGCGCCTGGTTCGCGGAGAAGATCAGCGTCGCGTTGATGCGCCCATTCGGCCACTGGGAGATCTCGTGCATCGCCTTGAGGCCCTCAGGGATGGCGGGGATCTTGACGTAGACGTTATCCGACCAGGAGAGGATCTCCCGCGCCTCCTCGATCATCCCCTCCGCGTCGGTGCTGATGACCTCGGCGCTGACCGAGCCGTTTACAATCGCTTCGATCTTGAGCGTCTGCTCCTTGCGATTCGCTGTCCCCGCGCGAAACATCAACGACGGGTTGGTGGTCACGCCATCGACCACGCCCCACGCTGCCGCCTCTTCAATATCCGCAATCTCTGCTGTATCGACAAAAATCTGCGCCATCGGTTCCTCCTTTTGGGATAGGTGATTGACTTCGATTAAACCTTCAAATAGCCTTCAAATGTTCAAACAACGCTTCGTACTCATCCACCGTCTTCTCCGTCGCGAAGCGCGCTGCGATCTCTTCGCGCGGGCGGATGTAGCGCTCCTGATGATCCAACACCTGGAGCATCGCCTCGGCCAGGCCCGCCGGATCGCCAATCGGCGCGATTTCGCCCATCCCGGTTTGGAGGATCGGCTGGCGGACGCCGGGTAAATCGCTGGCGACGCAGGGCGTGCCGCACAACATCGCCTCGACCTGCACCAGGCCAAACGACTCGGTGGAATTCAAGCTCGGCACGACTAACAGATCCAAATTGGGGTAGAAGGCCGCCATCTGCACCGGATCAAGTACATCGAGGAAGGCCCATTGATCCTGCATTTCATAGCGGCGGATCATGGGCAGCACCTCATCGGCGTAGGCATCCTCGGCCAGGACGTCGCGATATTGGCCGGCGAAGAGAATGTGCGCTTTGGGATAACGCTCCAACACCTTGGGGAACGCTTCCAGCAACACCCCCACCCCCTTCTCGGCGGCGAGCCGGGCCGCCATCCCGATGACCGGGCGCCAATCCTGCGGATTGTGCATTTTGGCGAAGGCCGCGATGCCCGAATCGGTCATCGCCGGCAGTTCCACCGGCGGCGGGATGATCACGCGCTTATCCGCGAAGCGCTGCAAATAGGGCGAGTGCGTCGCGAAGTCCTCGGTATAAGCGACGACGCGATGGCTGAAACGGCCCGCCAGGTTGTTCATGCCGCGCACGACCTGGTTGACGACGCTGTTGAAAAGGCCGGGCGGCAACTGAAGATCGCAGTGGTAGGTGAGGACGGTGGGTTTGCCCAGCAATCGACCGCGCAGCGCGACGCCCGCCGCATCAAACTGCGGCAGGTGCAGGCTGACGACGTCGGCCCAGTTGACCCACTTCCACGCCTGGAAGCCGAACGTCGGCATAATCACGCCCTTGCTGATGCGGAAGAGCACGGGCGCGCGCACCACGCGCACGCCGTCCAGTTGCTCCTCGTAGGCTAGGCTGCGCTTATAATGCGAGGTGAGAATCGTCACCTCGTGACCGCGCCGGGCCAATCCCCGCGCCAGCCGCTCGGCGTAGATGGTCAATCCGCTGGTGTGCGGACGGTAGTACGTCAGGACAATCAAAACACGCATAATAACTCCGTATTGCGTAAAATGTAAAGGCTCTTGTTGATTTTTAGGTGAAATAGCTTTATGGAGTAGAGACTCGCCGGGCAGTGAATTACCCGGCTGAAAGCTGAAGTCGGCTAAAAGCCGACTCAATGCTGGGAACCATCATCCATTTCAGTCGGCTTCGAGCCGACTTTAGCTTCTAGCCCGCGATTTATCTGCGGGCTACGAGCTTCACCTAAATGCCCATAAGGGCCAAACGTAACACATCAGAAAAAATCAATTCGATGATTCAAACAGTGTTTTATGCGCGACGACCCACTGGTAGAGCCGGGTGATGCCTTCCTCCACGCTGATGCGCGGGCGCCAGTCCAGATCCCGCGCCGCTTTGCGAATGTCGGAGACGTAGATGCGCTGGTCGCCGGGACGCCAGGGGCCGCGCGCGACGGGGATCGGGCGGGCGAGCAGATTCTCCAACAGCGGCTGGAACTCGGCCCAGACGGAGAGTTGGTTCTCCGGGCCGCCGCCGACGTTGTAGATGCGCCCCGCCATCTGATCGATGTTCGCGACGGCGGCATCGTAGGCGTCCAGCAGATCCGCGACGTAGAGCAGATCGCGCACCTGCTTGCCGTCGCCGTAGATCGTGATCGGGCGGCCCATCACGGCGGCGATGATGAACCACGCCACCCAGCCTTGATCCTCGACGCCGAATTGTCGCGGCCCGTAGATGCAGCTTTGGCGGAAGACGACCGTCGGCAGGCGATAGATGCGCGCGTAATCGCGCACGTATTGATCGCCGGCGCCCTTCGAGCAGCCATAGGGCGAGTGAAAGTCCAGCGGGTAATCCTCCGAGATGCCGTGGGGATAATCGCGGTAAGCGTAGCGGGTCGCTCGTTCTTCGATGACGAGCGATTCCATCCCGCCGTAGACCTTGTTGGTGGAGGCGTAGAGCACGACGGGCGTCTTTTTACTGAATCGCGCCGCCTCCAGCACGTTGAACGTGCCGAGCGCGTTGGTCTCGAAATCCAGGCGGGGATGCGCCACCGAGGTGGTGACGGCGACCTGCGAGGCCAGATGGACGATCACATCCGCGTCGCGGGCCGTCGCCGTGAGCAGCGCGGCGTCGCGCACGTCACCCGCCACAAAATCGAAGCGCGCCGCATCGAAGGTCGCGCGCAGCCACGCCAGGTTCGTCTCCGCGCCGGGGCGGGAGAGGTTATCGTAAATCGTCACCCGCTCGCCGCGCTCGATCAATCGCTGGGCATAGTTGGAGCCGATGAATCCCGCCCCGCCTGTAATCAAATAGTGCATATCGTTCTCCCTTAATCTACCCTTGCGAAGGTTCCATGACAACCTCAAAATCCAAGCATAATTGCGAAGTGGAAGATGACCTGCTCAGAAGATCCTCGATTAACCTTCGCAAGGGTTGGTAGTTTCCTTTTCAACCACCGCCTGACTCCGCGCGCTGAGATCCCGAATCGAAATGCCCCAGACCATCAAGGCGATAGCGCCCAAGATCATGCCTAAGAGATAAGAGATCGCGTGGGCGAGCAGGCCATAGGTCGCGGCCAAGGCGCCTCCCACACCGAAGAGCGACAAGGCCCAGCGGGCGGCCGCGTGATAGCCGCCGATCCCCCCCTGGCTGGGGACGGCCATCCCCAGCGCGGTGGCCCAGGTGACGGTCAACGCAGTCAGCAACGGCGCGGGCGGCATCGCCTCGAAGAGAAGCGCGTGTTGCAGCACGATGTAATAGACGACGACCATCCCCCAAATCGCCGCCGAGAAGCCCAGCAGGCCGAGGCCCTTGCGCGGGGAGCGCAGCACCTGCAATCCCCCTAAGATGTCGCGCAGCGGCGCGAGCCAGCGCTCTGGATCGCCGAGGGGCAAGCGCGTCAGGATCGCGCGCGCAAACGACTCTGTCGCTTCTGGAAACCGGGCCATCAGGATCAATACCACGAGCAAGGCCAACGCCGCGCCGCCGCTCGCCAGGCCCGCGACGACCGAATCCCCGACAGCAATAAAGGGCAAGGTGAGCACCAGAAAGATCGCCACCGTGAGCAGATCCAACGTGCGCTCGATGACGACCGTCGAAAGCGCGGCCATCACGGAGACCGGCGTGCGCATCCCGGCCGCCACGCCGCGCGCGGGATCGCCGGCCCGCAGGGGCAAAATCCCGCTGATCAGATAGCCGATGTTGATCAGCCCGAAGGCCTCCAACACCGAGAGCTGGTCATCCAACAGAATGCGCCACCGGTAGGCGCGAAACCAGAAGCTGAGGGCCATACATCCTACGCCCAGCACGACCCAAGGCCAACGGACCTCGCGCAATGCCGCACCGATCTCGGTCAGGTTCACGCCGCGCAGGGCAATCACCAGTCCAATCGCGCTGATGAGTAAGGCTATGATGATCTGGACACTTTTCTTTCGCATATTGGGCATTATACCATACGATAGGTAAAGGATCTTAACCTGCACACACATCTCGAACAGGATGCTTCAAATTCTAAAGTGAGACTTCATGTGGTAAAATAAAAGTGGCGATATTGCATGCCTTAAAATCAAGCCGGGAGACAACTACATGAAGTGTGATGAAGGAGTTATGGAACCATGGTCACAAGAGAACGCCTAAAAAAAGAGATCGATAGAGTCCAGGAGAGCTACCTTGATATTCTCTTTCGCATCATCCAAGCTTTCGAACAAACATCCCCTGCCCAACACCGAGACATCATCCCCCACTCTTCAAAATCTCCTGATGACGCGATACAGGAATGGCATAACTTTATTGAGGCCACGTATGGATCATTGGCCTCCGATCCCATAGAGCGCGGAGATCAAGGAACTTATGAAATCCGCGCCCCCATCCAATGACATATTTACTTGATACCAATACCTGCATTCACTACTTAAACGGTACGTCCGAGGCCATCCGGCGCCACATTGAATCTACCCATCCACACGAGATCGTTGTCTGCTCCGTGGTCAAAGCGGAGCTTTTTTATGGAGCGCAGAACAGTCGATATCCTCTGGCGAACCTTGAAAAACAACAAGCGTTTTTAGATCGCTTTGTTTCACTGCCCTTTGACGACCAGGCTGCTGAAGTATACGGGCGCATCCGAGCCAGATTGAAAAAAGCGGGACAACTGATCGGCCCCAATGATTTGCTCATCGCGTCCATTGCAGTATCGCGGGAATGCATTCTGGTCACCCATAACACGAGGGAATTCCGGCGGATTGTGGAATTGGAGATCGAAGACTGGGAGGTAACGCCTAAGCTCAAGCTCTACTGATAGGTCGGAAAATCATCCCAACCTACGTTTCTATTACGAGGCTGACAGGAACGGCGCCAGCCACACGGTGAAGGTCGCGCCGACGCCCACCTCGCTTTCGACGGTGATCTCGCCGCCGTGGGCGCGCGCGACCTCATCGGCGATGCACAGGCCCAAGCCTGTGCCGGGAATGTCCCCCGCCTCCGCCAAACGCCCGCGGAAGAAGCGCTCGAAGAGTTTCTCGCGCTCCGGCTGCGTCAGGCCGGGGCCGGTGTCCTCCACGGACATCGTCATCCAACGCCGCCCTTCCCGCTCGCGCGCGGCTACTCGCAAAGCGACGCCGCCGCCGGCCGGCGTGAAGGTGATCGCATTTTCGACCAACTCGGCCATCATCTGCGTCAAGCGCACGGGGTCGCCGCTGATGGACGGCAGATCATCCGGCAGCGGAACGCACTCCAATGTGACCCCCGCCGCGTCCGCGCGCTCCTGATAGCGAGCCAGCAGCGATCTGACCAACTCGCCGGGCGAAACCGGCGCCCACGTGGTGACCGCTTTGCCGCTATCCAACGCCGTGATGGTCAAAATGTCCTCGATCAAGTGCACCAATTGGGCCACCTCTTGCTCCGCGTGATCCATATACCGCGCGACTTTCCGGCTCATCTCACAGCGCTGCGCCAACTCGAGATATAACTTGATCGTCGTCACGGGCGTGCGCAATTGATGCGAGACATTCGTGATGAACTGGCTGCGCGCGCGCTCCAACTTCCGGTGTTGCGTGACATCGCGGTGACTGGTGACAAAGCCCACCACCGCATGCTGCGCGTCATAGATCGGCGCAATCGTCACCGCCGCCTCATAGGTGCGGCCATCCTTGCGGCGCAGCGTCATATCCCCATGCCAGACCTCGCCCTCATGGAGGACGCGACGCAGCACATGGCGTTGTTTCTCCGACTGGACGCCCTCACCGACCAAATTCCGCAGCACCCGGCCCAACGCTTCCGCCTCCGCGTAGCCGGTCAAGGAGAGAAACGCCGCGTTGGCAAACTGCACCCGCATCCCGCGATCCACCATCGCGATAGCATCGCCCACGCTGCGCAGGATGATCTCGCTCTTTTCCTGCTCGGCGCGGATCTCGGCGGTGCGCGCCGCCACCTTAGCCTCCAGCCCGCGCACCAACCGCGCATTCTCGATGGCGACGGCGGCCTGGTTAGCCAGCGCCATCATCAAGTCGACATCGCGCTCGGTGAAGTCGGGTTGATCGGGGCGATTGATGGCCGTCAGCGTGCCCAGCACCTCGCCGCGATAGAGTAACGGCGCCACGAGAATCGCGCCCGATTGCGTTTCGGCCCGCCGCTGCTGCGCGGCATCACCCTCGCGGGGGTCGACCGGATCGGAGGAGAGCGCCGGGCGTCTTTCCTGCACCACCCACCCGGTCAAGCCTGCCATCAATTCCTCGTAGGGAACTTGGGGGATCTTCTCGCCGGCGCCGCCGGTGACGAACTCGGTCACTCGGCGCTGCTCAAAATCCAAGGTGATCAGCAACACACGATCCGCGGGCAACGCCTCGGCGACCTGCTCCGCCACGATATGCAACATCGTCGGCAGATTCTCCAGCGCGATCAGCGAGCGCGCCACCTGATACAAGGCCTCAGTGCGAGCCAGCGTCGATTGTGTCTGTGCGAAGAGCCGGGCGTTGTCCAACGCCGCCGCCGTCTGATTAGCCATCGTCGTCAACAGGTCCACATCATGCGCGTTGAAGTCGCGCTTATGCGGCTCGTTCATCACCGTGATCGTGCCCAATATCTTCCCGCGATAACGCAGCGGCGCCACGATCATGCTGCCCGCGCCGCGCTCCACCCGATGCCGGCGCACCAACTCGCTCTCGCGGGGATCGGGTTGGCCTTTGGGCGAGATCGCCGGTTTCCCCTCGCGGATCACCCACCCCGTCAACCCCTCCCACAACTCCTCAAAATCGAGCGTGTAGGGCGGGGGGAGGTAGGGGCCGCCTTGCACAAGTTGCTCGACGCGCCGCTCTACCACATCGAAGGTGATGATGGCCACCCAACTGGCGGATAACGCCGCCGCCACCGCGTTCACGACCACGCGCAACAGTTCGCGCAGATCCTCAAACCCCACCAGCGAGCGGCTGACGCGGTAGAGGGCCTGGGTCTCCGCCAAGGCGGCCTGCGTGCGGTCGAAGAGCCACGCATTCTCCACGGCAATCGCGGCCTGATTAGCCATCGCCATCATCAAATCGACGTCGCGCGCGGTAAAGTCCGGCTGATCGATGTAGTTGAGGGCCGTGATCGTCCCGACCAGCTTATCGCGGTATTGGAGCGGCACGACGATGATAGCGCCGCAGCGATTGCGAATGCGATCCTGGCGCACGGCCGCGCTTTCGCGAGGATCGGGCCGGCCCTTGGGCGAAAGCGCCGGCTTCCTTGCGCGCAATACCCACCCGCTCAACCCCTCCCAGAGCTTGTTGAAATCATCGGGCTTCTCTGGAACCAAGGAGGAGTCTGTGCCCACGTAATTCAACACCTGCTGCGCCTCCAAATCGAAGGCGACCAACAGCACACCAGCGGCCGGCAGCGCCTCGGCGATGGCCGCGACCACGGCGCGCAGCAGCTCCTCTAAATCGCCCAAGGTAATCATGGCTTGCGCGACCTGATAGAGCGCGCGCATCTCGTTAAGGGCAGATTGGGTCTGCTCGAAGAGGCGGGCGTTATCCACGGCGGCGGCCACCTGCTTGGCGATGGCGCTCAGAAGAGTCGCTTCATGTTGAGTGTAGCTCGGATCATCGACGCGATTAATGGCCGTGATGGTACCGACCATCCTATCGCGATACGCCATCGGCGCCACGATGATGTCACCGGCGCCAAACTTCGCGCGGCGCGCCTGCAACTCTGAACTTTCGCGCAGATCTGGCCTGTCTCTAGGAGAAAGCACTACCTGCTGCTCGCGGATGGCCCAGCCGGCCAAGCCGATTTGTAGCTCCTCAAAGGTCGGGCGCGGGACGCTCTCCCGGCCCGAACCGCCACGGATCGAATGCAAGACCCGGCGCTCCGTCACATCGAAGGTGACCAGGGAAACGTAAGGGGCAGGCAGGACATCGGCGATCACATCGACGATTCGCTCCAAGGTCTCGGCAGGATCATCAAAGGTGATGAGCGCGCGGCTGGTGCGATAGAGCGCCTCGGTTTCCGCGAGCGCGGTCTCCAGCTCGCGCGTCCGCTCGGCGACGCGCGCCTCCAGCGAGGCGATGGTCTCGCGCAAGCGGGCCGTCATCGTGTTGAAGGCTTCGGCCAACCGACCGATCTCATCGTCGCTCGCCACCGGCGCCACGCGCTCCAAATCCCCGGCGGTGATGGCGGTGACGGTCTCGGTCAAATTGGCGATGGGCTTGAGCGCTTGCCGGGCAGTCAACCAGGTGAGAAATAGCGTCAGGCCCACACCGACGCCGCCCACGATCCAGGCGAAATACTCGAATTGACGTCGCACCTGCATCAGCCCCGGCACACTGTACTCCTGCGCGACATACCCCAGCACCATACTGGCCTGCATCGTCAAAAAGGTCAATCCGCCCACGATGACGGGCAACGTGACGGCCAAGACCAACAACGGCAAGCGGGCCTGCAATTGCCACTGCTGTAAGCGGCGCTCGGAGACCATCTGCCAGAAGGTGACATAGACATAAGTCGCGGTGAAGATCACATTCGCCAGGAGGAGGGAGAATTCAGGGGATAAGATCCGCAATCCGCCCACCAGCGCACCGATGGCCAAAACTTGGGCGCCGAGCAACACCGACGCTAATTTGTAGGACAACGGATCATCGTCGTATGCAGACCGGCGGAGGACGACGCAGAGTAACAGGCCCACCGTCAACAAAGGAAAGAGATCGAGATATACAAGGCGAATGAACGTCCCCACACCCCGCGATGTGTATTGGGCCAGGGGCAAGAATCCGCCGGTATACGTGTCGGGATCTGGGCCGAGATACCACAATTGGGCGCCGAAGCGCCAATCGACCAGCGTGAGAAGCAGCGGGAAGAAGAGCGCGCCATAGACCGGCCATCTGATCCAGCGCCATAGCCCGCGATCTTGAAACCGGGGCCGCTTCAACAGCACCCCGGCGGTGAGGAACAACATCGGCGCCGCCATGGGCGATACGGCGGTCAACAGCAGCGTGGGCATCATGGCCTGAGCCGTGTTCAGCGCGGCAATGAATTGCCCGATGCCGAAGCTGTTCAGCGAGAGGATCAACAGCAGCGCGCTCACGATCCGATTAGCACGATGCCTGGCGTTGAGGAGCAACACGTAGAGCGCCGTGCCAAATTCGACGATGGCAATCACCCACGAGAGTAACGGCAATAACCAATGTACAAAGGGAAATGTCATTCTATGCCCTACACCATGCCTTTAAGTAAAAGCTTATTAGGAGAGGAAAAGCCCGGCGACTGAAGTCGCGGCAACGGGACGTAGCAAGCTACGCCGACTCTTCGGGGCCTTTCTATGTAACAGTAACCGCCTCACAAGTCTAAACGATTACGGGAAAAGAGTGGAAAAAAAACTAGCCGATGAAAGCGGCTAGTACCGCGCGGTGGAAGTTCCTTCTCAGTTAGCCCGCTCAGAGCGGATCGTCAGATCCGCGACTATACATCGGAACGGGGAACTGACGTTCCCCTTGGAGCAAGTTCAACTGGGGAATTATTTGTACCGCGTTGTACCGGCAATTCCTCGGGGAATTCTCAGGCGTCGCCATCTCACAACCCAAACGGGAAGCTGGATCTCATCATCGCTAAATTGCGAATCCCGGTCGAGCACACGAGGCCCTTTGACTAACTGACTAATAGCGTCTCGCCGCAGCGGGCGGCCGCGGCCTTCATCACCAAGGTGGCGTAGGAACCGGAGGCGAGCGTGAAGGCCACGCTGATGGCCCAGCGCCCGGCCTGGCGATCATCTGCTACGGGCGACGCAGCCATCACCTCCTCCGGGCGGAACCAGATCGCGCGCGCGCCCTTGTGGATGTAGCCTCGATCCAGGATGCGCGCCTTGAAGTCGTTGACCTTCAGGCCCTCCGTCGCTAAGACCGCCTTGGCCGCCTCCCCCACCCGGCCCTTGTAGCGCGCGGTCAAGCGCGGCAGCGGGATCTCGAACGCCATCAACGCTTCTGGATCATCCAGCGGGGCCGGCAGCGGGAACGGGCGCCGAATGATGGAGATATTCACCGCGGGGGAGGTCTTCATTCCCATCTCAATATACCGCGCCAGAATCAAATTCCACACCCAAGATTGATAGGCGGAAAGATAGATCGTCATCAGGCGGTTGCGGATCAGGTTGGCGGCCTGGCGAAATCGCTGTGGATGATCGTTGAGATAGGTCAGCACGCTCCGAAAGTTCGAGGGGCGCGGCGCTTCATCTAAAAGAAACGCCCACTCGCCCCAGCGCTCCGCCGCCAGGGCCTTGAACTTGCGCACCTCCGGGGGATCGCCGATCATCGGCTCGGCCAGGTAGAGGCGCACGACCTCCTCGGCATCGCGGAGCAGGACGGCCTTGCCCAAGAAGCCCGCCTCCGAGTAGGAGCCGAAGCGCTGATCGTCGTAGTAATTGGGCAGGCCCTCCTGGCCCAGGGCCAACATCGTCGCGCCTAAGCGCTCCGCCTCTGCCGCCGAGGCGATATCGCGCACGACGATGGTGAAGCGATTGGCCTGGACGTCGGAGGCTAACAGCTCGCGCGGCCCCCACCCCACGCGCTCGGCTCGGAAGCCCTGGCCCTCAAGCGTCTTCGGGCCGCGCTGCTGCACGCTGAAGTGCTGCACCGCCACGGCCTGGGCGTCCTTCAACGCGGGGACGACAATCGCGCTGGGGCGGACGTGCAATTGGCGGGCCATAAACTCGCGGATGACCAACGTGGGCAGCCCGCGCTTTTCCACGCGGTAATAGGCGTGCTCGCCCTGCTCGCCGGGGAACTCGATCAGCTCCTCGACGCAAAAATCCTCTGGTTGTGCTTTGATTTGCATTATGATAACTCCTTACTCAACTCAGCAGATGTAACAGATGTCGCAGATAAAGAAAAACCAGCCATCTGCTACATCTGCGCCCTTGATGATTATGGGTCTTTTGGATTTCGCCGGACAACTCCTAAGCGCAGACCAAGATGCAACGCACTTGAACTGTAAGAAGAGGCACCGCCTCATGCAATATTGCCTGGCGACAAGTCCAAAAGTGCGTCGCACCTTAGTTACGGCATCGGCGTCGGCGTGAGCGTCGCGCTGGGTGTGGGGGTGAGCGTGGGGGTCGGCGTGGGCATCTCCCGCACAAAGATGACGCGCTCGAATCCCAGGCTCTGGATGAAGGATTTGAGGACGTTCCGCGCGTTCTCCTCCGCCGTATCCAACAGACCATCCTCCAACGCCGCCTGCAAGATCAAGCGCTCCGCCTCCTGCCGGGCTGCCGTCTCTAATTGCGGATTCATCCCGGCGGCGCCCGTCCGGCGATCATAGACGTAGGTGCGATTGTTATCTAACGTATTGACGAAGACCTCCGGCGATGGCGAGCGCACATAGACCACGCCGCCCTCGCCCGTCGTAATATCCGCCGGCCCGATCTCGGAGAGATCCACGCCGGCGATGACCTCCCCATAGGCAATCAAGAGCAACTTATCGCCAAAGAGAAAGCCCATCGGCCCCTGCCCCGACTCGGCGGTGATGACCTTCTCGATATGATACGAGGCCGTCTCCAGCCGGCTGAGCGACTGCACCCCCTCGATCACCGTCAACGAACTGGGATAAATCGTCGGCGTAATCTGGGGCCGCAACGACTCCGGGTCGACGAAATCAATTTGGGAAGTCGTCTGATTAACCTGGATCAATATCCACACGCCGGCCGCCGCCAAAGCGAGCAGCCCCACCAAGATCAAAATTCGTATCGCTTTCTCCATCCCTCCTCCTCTACATCACGTTCTTGTCTACAACTTTACTACTTTTCAGCCTCCCGTCAATGGATGGGTTTCACTTTTAGAGGCAGCGGCGCCTGTTATGCATACCAAATCTGCCGGAGACCACCGAACCCAGCGCTTCCCCAGAACGTGAAAACACTATCGCTTTGGGCGGCTTGCCCGGAACCTTAGCTCGTGATAAAATCAATTAGCAAAATGACCAACCACCCAATAACAAGCGTCGCGATGTTCTGATCATTGAGGGAAAGGAATGTATGGCAGAATTACAACTAGAGGATTTCCCGCTACAAACCTTTGATAAGATTCGATATGCTGACACAGATCGTCAGGGGCATATCAACAACTCGGTCTTTTCTACTTTTTTGGAAACGGGCAGGATCGAAGCCATGTATAATCCTGAATTTGCTATCCTGGCTGAGAATTCGAGCTTTGTTATCGCCGCTCTCAAGTTAGATTTTCTGAGAGAAATCACCTGGCCCGGTCAGGTTGCGATAGGGACAGGGATATTGAGCATCGGCAACAGCTCGATTAAGTTTCACCAAAGGCTGTTTCAAAATGGCAAATGTGTAGCCCGCGCCGAAACCGTCATTGTTCAAATCGATAATGATAGCAGAAGAAGCTCGCCCTTGACGGATCATGCAAGGGAAATTCTGAGTCATTGGCTACTAAACAAATCCAACAAGTAAAGCGGGGGGCCCACACGATCCCCCATCTCTTTGCTTCGCTGTTTTGCTGATTTGGTATTTGATGTTTTGTTGCTTTGATATTTAATAGCACTCTCCGAATCTCCCGCCTAAAGATAAACAGAACCACATCTATGGTATGAGATCGATAGGGTAAAGCTGGAAACGGCTCTGCCTCCCGTGTTTGGAAAGGAGAAACATCACCACGCCGCTCGATTTTATCTTGCGGCGAGGTTGTTTGCGTAGGGCCAGACACGGTATCCTTTCCAAGGATACCGTTTTTTTATTCACTATAATCAGTTTTGAGGAGGTTTTTGATGTTGAAACGCTGGATGTTGATTGTGATGTTGATGGGTTTGGTGCTGAGCGGATGTTCGCAGGCCACGCCGGAGCCGACCGCGCCGCCGGCAACCGAAGAAGCTTCCGCTGGCGATGAGGTGGTGCTCACCGTCGAGGGCATCGACGGCGCCACCCAAGCGTTGACGATGAGCGAGTTGAAGGAGCTTCCCGCCTACGAAGGTTGGGGCGGACGGGTGAGCAGCACCGGGCGCATCACGCCGCCGGAGAAGTTCAAGGGCGTCACGCTGCAAACGTTAGCCGATCTGGTGGACGGATTGCAGGAGGATCAAGCTATGCGCGTGGTCGCCGAGGACGGCTACGCGATGACCCACTCCTACGACCAGATTATGAACGGCGACTACATCGTCTACGATCCCGGCACGGGCGATGAAACAACCACGGATGATCCCCTGCGCACGGTACTGGTCTACGAGATGAACGGCGAGCCGCTGCCCGAACGTGAGGATGGCAAGTTGCGCACTTACTTGCTCAACAGCGACCGGCAACAGGTCACAGATGGTCACTGGTCGGTCAAATTCGTCAATCGGGTCGCCATCAAATCGATAACCGAAGAGTGGTCGCTCCATCTAAAGGGCACGATCACGGAGGAGATGGATCGCAATACATTCGAATCGGGCGCCGCGCCCAACTGCCATCAAGCTACCTGGGAGGATCCAGACGGCCAAATCTGGGAGGGCATCCCGCTCTGGCTGCTGGTGGGCCGTGTGGATGACGACAACAAACACGAGAGCGACGCCTTCAGCGATGAGATGGCCGCCGCGGGCTACGACGTCGACATCATCGCGGCGGACGGCTACAAAGTCACGTTGGATATCGGAACCATCGTGGGCAACAAGAGTATCATCGTCGCCTATCTGGTGGACGGCAGCCCGCTGGAAGAGAAGCACTTCCCGCTGCGTCTGGTCGGGCCGGCCTTGGAGAAGAGCGAGATGGTCGGGCAGATCGCCGAAATCATCGCCAACGTCGAGGATGTGCCGGTCGAAGCGGAAGCGACCGAGGAACCAGAAGAAGAGACAGGCGAAGGCGAATCCGCTGCCGGGCCGGCCTGCGATGGCGCGCTCAATCTCTACGGCAACGTCAATTCGCCCCAATGCCTCACGCTGAACGTGCTCAAGGCGTTAGGCCCCGAAACGCTGACCATCGAGCATCCCAAGAAGGGCGAGCAGGAATATACCGGACTGCGACTCAACGCCGTGTTGGATTTAGCGGAGCCGGCGGACGACGCCGAAGTGGTCAGGTTGTTCGCCAGCGATGGCTACAACAACCAGCTCTTCCTCGACGAGGTGCGGGCCTGCGAGGATTGCCTGCTCGCCATCGGCGAGGACGACACGCTCTCCGCCGTGATGCCCGGCTTCGACACGAGCTTCTGGGTCAAAGATGTCGTCAGCATCGAAGTGGAATAAGATGCGTCAGGTTTCAGCCATCACCCTTGCGAAGGTTTCACCCCTTCGCAAGGGTTTATTCTTCTTGTTGATTACGGCCCTGCTGCTCAGCGCGTGCCGATCCGCCTCCCCCACCAGCCCATCATCGCCAGAACCCATCAAGATGCGCGTTCTGATGGCCGGGAGTCTCATCGTGCCCTTCGACGAGATCGAGGCCGCCTTCGAGGCCCACTATCCGCACGTGGATCTGCTGATGGAGGGCCACGGCAGCATCCAGTGCGTGCGCATCGTCAGCGAGCTGCACGAGCTGGCCGATGTGATCGTCACCGCCGACCACGCCCTCATCCCCCTGCTGATGTACGAAACCGAAAATCCCGACACGGGCGAGCCGTACGCCGACTGGTACGTGGAGTTCGCTACCAACAAGCTGACGCTGGCCTACACCGACCAGAGCGCGCGCGCCGCCGCGATCACCGCCCAGAACTGGTACGCCGTGGTCAATGAACCGGATGTGCGCTTGGGTGTGCCCGATCCGCGCTTCGATGCGGCGGGCTATCGCGGCCTGATGGCCTTCCAGTTGGCCGAGTTGCACTACGACAACCCCATCATCTTCGATAACTTCACGATGGGCCGCTTCCGCTACCCCTTCCAAACCACGCAGGAGGATGGCGACAACGGGCGCTGGATCATCCACGTGCCGGAGATCGTCGAGCCGAAGCCCAACAGCGGCCTCATCGTGCGCGGCAGCAGCATCCAACTCATCGCGCTGTTAGAATCCGGCGATGTGGATTATGCTTTCGAGTACGAGAGCGTAAGCCAGCAGCACAATTTCCGCTACGTGCCGCTGCCGGATACGGTCAATCTGGGCAACGAGGCGATGGCCCCACTCTACAACAGCGTGGAGGTGCAGTTGGATTTCCAGCGCTTCACCAGCGTCGAGCCGCACTTCCCCGGCGAGCCGATTGGTTATGGCGTGACCATCCCCAGCAGCGCGCCGCACCCGGAGATGGCCGCCGAGTTCGTGGCCTTTCTGCTGGGACCGGAGGGCAAGGCCATCTTGGAAGCGAACCATCATCCCACGCTGGAGACCTGTCGCGGCCACGATCTGGCCAACGCGCCCGCGCCGGTGCAAGAGCTGTGCGTCGAAGAGTAAGTCCCGAAGCTTCTGGAAAGCGACCCAGCTTTTTCGAGGCCAGCTTCGTGCTCCTCGGCTCACTGCCGCTCCTCGTTGTGCTGTGGCCCCTGCTCGCCACGCTGCTGAACACCTCCGCCGGGCAATTGCTGGCCGTGCTGCGCGACGACGAGGTGTTGCGCTCGTTGGGCGTGACCTTCTACGCGGCGACCATCGCCACACTGATCGCGTTGATCACCGGCGTGCCGTTGGCCTACCTCCTCGCCCGCTACGATTTCCGGGGGCGCGCGTGGCTGGCGGCCATCGTCGATCTGCCCGTCGTCATCCCCCACACCGCCGCCGGGATCGCGCTGTTAGGCGTGGTAGGCCGTCGCGCGCCGCTGGGTCGCGCCGCCGCCGCGTTCGGCGTGCAGTTCACGGGCAGCGTGCCCGGCATCACCGCCGCGATGCTCTTCGTCAGCCTGCCCTTCCTCATCAACGGCGCGCGCGAGGCCTTCGCCCTCATCGACCCGGAACTGGAGATGGTCGCCTTAGTCGAGGGCGCGAGCCGCTGGCAAGCCTTCCGCTACGTCACGCTGCCCCTGGCGTGGCGCGGCATCCTGGCCGGCGCGCTGATGATGTGGGCGCGCGCGCTCAGCGAATTCGGCGCGGTCGTCATCCTGGCCTATCATCCCAAAATCGTGCCCGTGCTGGTCTACGAGCGCTTCGCGGGCTTCGGCCTGGACGCCGCGCGCCCCATCGCCGTGCTGCTCATCCTGGCCGCGCTGACCGTCTTTGTCGTCCTCCGGACGGCGCTGAGGCGCAGTCAGGGATAAAGTGATTAACATCAGTAAATACCGCAGCATGCAAAACGGGGCGGTCGAGGATGACCGCCCCGTCGTCATTACGAACTATCCTGAAGAAACATTCAACCTGGAAGCCAACAAGAATTTATGCTTTTTGATCTTTGAAGCTCCCATACACAGCCCAGAAGAGGATCGGCCCGGCCAGCAATAGGGCCAGGGGCCATTGGATGGGGGTCGCGCGCTCTGCCCCGGCCATCGGTAATAGCAGCTCTAGCGTGGGGGTGGGCGAGGGCGACGCGGTGTGATCTGGTTCGTCTGTAGCAGGCGGCGGGATCGGCGGCGTGCCCGTGGGCGTGATTTCCGGCGGCAGCGCCGTGGGAGTGAATGTGGGGCGCGGCATTGGGGTGAGGGTCGGGCGCGACGGGGGCGTGACCGGGCCATCCGCCAACCCAATGTCCGGTTGGGATAGGCCGGTCAACTTAAATAACACCATCAAAATACCAATGAGCAGGGTAAGCCGGGCAGTTTTACGTAACATTTTGCAGCTCCTTCATTCTTTCGCTATGCTCTCGCTAATCTTCTAGCTCCCTGACACTTTTAGAAAATAGCTCACGGATTTTCACGGATCACACGGATTTTTTAGATCTTTCAGCGGAGAAGTTCCCCATCTGGGGGTGTATCTTACCGCTTACATTTTACATTACCGGAATGGCTCTTCCTGCAATATAAAAACTAAAATCAGACAATTTAGAATTGCGAATTTAGAATTTTAAATCTTTACTCAATGGCATTATTCACAATTCGCAATTCGCAATTCCAACCAATCTCGCTCCAAGGGAATCGCCATATCCCCGTTTTACTCATCAAGGTGCAGTGGACGCGGGGAGATCGGGTGTTGCGGCGATAAGTGATGGGTGACGTTCGCCGCTGTCACCTCCAGCCCGTGGAGTTCGGCGCGGTTATTATCCTCATAGCTTTCCGCCACAGCGCCGGCCGGCACGCCCGGATTCCAGCTATCGACGTAGAGATAGAGATCGGTGGTACCGGCGATGAAGTATCCCGGCCAGACGGTGTTGCCGTTCGCGTAACTGCCATAGGTCGAGGTCAGTTTGATGCTCTCCCCCGGCCCAAGGTAGACGGGAATGTACCACGAGATGCCAAAGCAAGGCTCCAGGGTGCAGTAGTCGGACCAGATGGCGTTTGCAGCGTCCGGCGGGACGGAGGGGTTGATGAAGAAATCGGCCCAGAACGGGTTGGCAAGCCCCGATCCCTGGTTGGTGATGACGACGGTGATGGTGACCGGCTCGCCTTCTGTGAAGGTCATCTTGTCCGGCTCGAGGCTGAAGCTGCCCACCAGGTCGGGGATGGGGTCGTCGTCGATGATGGTCAAGGTGGCCTGGTGGGGCGCGCCGAGCGTCGCGTGCACGGGGTTGCTGAGGGTCAGGTTCACGGTCTCGCGCCCTTCCTCGATCAGATCATCGCTGATCACGATGTCGAAGGTCTGCTGGGTCTGGCCCGGCGCGAAGGTGAGTGTGCCGGAGATGGGTTCATAATCCTCACCGCCGGTGGCTGTGCCATCGCTGGCAGCGTAGTGGACGCTGGCCGCCTGCCCGGAGACGGTGCTGAGTGTAACGGTGATGGTGGCCAGGTTGACGGTCTCATCCACGGCGTAGCTGCCGGCGCTGAACTGCACCGTCGGCGGCGGGTCGTTATCCAAGATGGTCAGCGTGGCTTCGCTGGGTGCGCCCAACTGCCCGTTCACGGGATCGCTCAGGCGCAACAGAATGGTCTCCGGCGCTTCGTGGAGGGCATCATCAAGGATGGTCACGTTGAACGTCTTGCGGGTCTCGCCGGGGTTGAAGGTCAACACACCGCTGGCGGCGCTGTAATCGCGACCGGCGACAGCCGCGCCATTGCGGGTCGCGTAATTCACCGTGAATGTCTGCCAGGGCGGGATGTCGAGCGTCACCGCGATGGTGGCTTGCCCGGCGCCCTCGTTCACCTCATAGGCGCTGGCGCTGAAGCGCGCGCTGGAGGTGTCGTTATCCAAAATGGTCAGCGTGGCCCGATCCGGCGAGCCAAGCCGCGCGTTGACCGCGTTACTGAGCTTCAGGATGACGGTCTTGTCGGGGCCGGTGAGATCGTTATCGATGATGGGCACCGTAAAGGTCTGCTGAATCTGGCCCGGATTGAAGGTCGCCGCGCCGCTGGACGTCACGTAATCCTGACCGGCGGTCCCCGTACCATCCTCGGCGGCGTAATTGACTGCGATCTGTTTGCCCGACACTCGATCAAGCCGCATAGTGATGACGGCAGTTCCATCCCCCTCGCCGACGGTGTAGTCGCTGGCGCTGAACTGCACATTGGGCGGATCATCGTTATCCACAATGGTCAACGTCATCGGATTGGGATCGCCCAGCTCGGCGCGGACGGGATTGCGGAGTTGGAAGACCACGGTCTCGTCGTGTTCATCTAGGGCGTCGTCGATGATGGCGACGGTGAAGGTCATAACGGTTTGCCCCGGCGGGAAGGTCAACATCCCATCGTCCACGATGTAGTCCTGATCGGCGGTCGCCGTGCCTCCCTCGGCGGCGTAATCCACAGAGACGGGCCGGAGGAATGGCCTATCGAGGGTGACGCTGATGACGACGGTTCCGCTATCCTCCGGCGCGCGGCCCTCGCTGGCCGCGAACTGCACGTGGGGCAAGGGGTGATTTTTGAGGATCAGCGGCAGGAAGACGTAGGCCAGATCATCATTCAAGATGGTCAGGGCGGCGACGTGGGGATCGCCGAGTACCGCGTTGCTCGGATTGCTGAGCGTCAACACGACCGTCTCATCCAGTTCGCAGAGGTCATCGTCGAGGATGGTCACGGAGAACGCCTGTCGAATCTCGCCGGGCGCGAAGGTCAATGTGCCACTGACGGCAATGTAATCGCGCTCGTAGTCGTCGCCGGCGATGGCCGTGCCGTCGCCGGTCGTGTAATCCACTGTGACCGGAAGCTCGGAGGCGGGGTGAAGGATAACGCCGATCTCCACGGTTCCGGCAGCCTCGTCGTATCTGTAATCCGCTCGTTCAAACTTCACGCGGGGGGTATCATCGTCCACGATGGTCAACGTGGCGCTGTAAGGCGTCCCCAACGTGGCGTTGACGGGTTCATCGAGGAGCAGGCGCAAGGTCTTGTCGGGTTCGGCGAAGTCGTTGTCGATGATGTCCACCGCGAAGGTCTGCTGCGTCTCGCCGGGCGCAAAGGTCAACGTGCCGCTGACCGGCTCATAATCCACCAGCGCCTCGGCGGTCTCATCGCTCGCTCGATACGCGACGGAGGCCATCGCCACCGAGGGTGCGCTGAGCGTGACGGTGATTGTCGCCTGGCCCGCGTCTTCCATCACGGTGTACGTCGCCGCGCTGAACTGGATGGTGGGCGGCGTCTCATCATCCTCAATGATCAATGTGGCCGTATAGGGCGCGCCCAAACTGGCATTGCCAGGATTGCTGAGCGTCAATAACACCGTCTCGTCCCCCTCGTAAACGTCGTCATCGATGATGGGCGCCTCGAATGTCTGGGAGGTCTCGCCGGGCGGGAAGGTCAACGTCCCGCTGACCGCTTCGTAATCGTCCGACGCGGTCGCCGTGCCATCGGCGGCGGCATAATCCACCGTGACGGTCTGCCAGGAGCGCGCTGCCAGCTTCACCCTCACGCGCGCCGGGCCGTCGGCCTCACCCACCCGGTAAGTGTCGCTGGCGAAGGCGACCTGGGTAACGTCGTCATCCACAATCGTCACCGTGATCGGGTTGGGCGCGCCAATCATCGCGCGCTCCGGGTTCGATAAGGTCACGAAGAAGGTCTCATCGCCCTCGTCCAGATCATCATCCAAAATCATGATCCTGAAACTTTGCGCGGTCTCGCCGGGATCGAAGGTCAATGCGCCGCCCGCAGGGATGTAATCACCGCCCTCCCTTGCGGTACCGTCACTGGTGACATAATCCACCCGGATAGGTTGGATATAGGCCATACTAAGCTCCACTGTGATCGTCAGGTACTGGGTACTCTCCGGTACGCTGTAGGATGGTTGCGCGAACGTGATCAGCGGCACGTCGTTATCCAAAATCGTCAAGGTAGCCGTATAGGGCGCGCCCAAGCTGGCATCGCCCGGTTGACTGAGCGTCAGGTTCACCGTCTCATCCAACTCACTGATGTCATCGTCGATGATGGGGATCTCGAACGTCTGGGAGGTCTCGCCGGGATCGAAGGTCAACGTCCCGCTGACCACTTCGTAATCGTCCGACGCGGTCGCCGTGCCATCTTCCGTCGCGTATGCCACGGTCGCGGGCAGGCCGGAGGCCGTGTTGAGCGTGACCGTGATGAGCGCCGTTCCCGCGCCCTCATCGACGCTGTAATCGCTGCTGCTGAATTGCACCGTCGGCGGGGGATCGTCGTCCAAAATGGTCAAGGTGGCCGGATTGGGGTCTCCTAACTCGGCGCGCCCGGCGGATTCCAAAGCGAGCGTGACCATCTCATCCCCTTCGTAGAGCGTATCATCGAGGATGGGCACGGTGAAGGTCATCACCGTCTGCCCTGGCGCGAAATCCAGCGTACCGTTGACCGCCGTGTAATCCGCGCCGGCGGTCGCTGTGTCGTCGGCGGCGGCATAGGTCACAGTGACCGGGCGCCCGGAGGGGGCGTCGAGCGTGACGGTGATGACCGCCGTTCCCTCCGCCTCGCCGATGGTGTAGTCGGCGGCGCTGAACTGCACATCGGGCGGCGGGTCATCATCCAGAATCACCAACGTGGCGGGATTCGTGCCGGTGATGATCGCGTCATTCATCATATCGCTGCTGACGTTGCTCAGATGCAGCCCCACCGTCTCGTCGGGTTCGTCCAGCGCGTCATCTATGATGGGCACGGAGAACGTGTGATTGACCTGGCCGGGCGTGAAGGTCAACGTCTCACTGGCCATCAGATAATCGTCGGGCGCGCGGGCTGTATCATCGCTGGTGTGGTAATCGACCACGACCGTTTGCCAGGTCGAGGTGGGATTGAGCGTCACGAGGATCGCAGCATTCCCCACATCCTCAGGAACCGTGTACGTCGAATTTTCAAACTGCACCATGGGAATATCGTCATCTATGATCGTGACGACGGCGGCATCCGGCTGGGCCAACGCGACTTCAGGGGAAGGGAGGACGCTCTCCAGCGTGACCGTGAAGGTCTCGTCCGGCTCGTCAAACGCATCGTCCACGATGGGGATGCTGAACGTCTGATGGGTTTGGCACGGGGAGAAGACCACCTCCCCGGACGTCACGGCGGCGTAATCGGCCGGGGATACGGCGGTGTCATCAGCGGTGCGATACGTCACCGTGACCGGCTGGCCATAATCGGCGCTGAGGGTGGCGCCCAGAACGACCGGGCCTTGATCCTCGTGGACGGCGTAGATAGCCGTATCCAAATGGACGGCCAACCGGATTTCATTATCCACAATCGTCAGCGCGATATCTTTGTGAGATTCGGCAAGATCGGCGTTCTTGGGGTTGCTGAGCGCAAGCTGCAGATGCTCGCTGCCCTCATATAGCGCGTCGTTGATGATGGGGACCGTGAACGTCGTGGTGATTTGACCGGGGGCAAACGTCAGCGTGCCACTCGTCGTGATGTAATCAGCGCCGGCCAAGGCCGAGGCATCGTGCGTCTCATAGTCCACGGTGATCGTCTCGGAAAAGGGCAGCGTGAGCGCCGCGACGATGGTCGCCGTCTGCGCGGGTTCATCTACGACATAATGACTGCTGTTGAAGAATATCAAGGGCCGACCGCCGGGTGAGGCGGATTTCTCGTATATCGTCAGGAAAATCGAATTGGGCGCTCCCAGGAAAACGCCGCCTGGACTTGGAGAGGAGAGATCAAGTTGCACGGTCTTACTCCCCTCCAAACTCGCGCCATCCTTGATCACCACACTGAACGATGCGCTGGTCTGGCCCGGCGCGAAGGTCAATGTGCCGCTGGTCGCCTCATAGTGATCCCCAGCCGAGGCCGTATCATCGCTGGTGGCGTAGTCCACAGAGACGGTGTGCGTCAATGGGCGGCTGAGCGTGACTAAGATCAGCGCCTCGCCGCTGCTCTCGCCCACCACAAAGCCATAAGCGCCGAACTGGACGGTGGGCGGGGCGTCATCGTCCAAGATAATTAACGTAGCCTCATCCGGTGATCCCAGCGTCGCGCCGGAGGGATTGCTGAGGGTCAAGATGACGCTCTCATCCCCTTCGCTCATATCGTCATTGTGGATTGGCACGGTGAAGGTTCGGCTGGTTTCCCCGGCGGGAAAGATCAGCGTGCCGCTGGTCGCGTCATAATCGTTGCAATCGACGGCGGTGCCGTTGCGGGTGGCGTAATCCACGGTGACATCAGCGGTCGGCGTAAAATTAAGCGTGACCGTGATCGTCGCCACGCCTTCGTATTCGTTTACGTAGTACACCTCGCTCTCGAACTGCACACTATCACTATCTGGCCCGGCGCGCACCTGTAACACCGAATCCATCAATACGATTCCGCCTAAAATGATCGTCAATGCGAGCGCAGCAATAAGAGCTAAATTCCGGCCTCTGTTGAACCCCTCAGCACCTGACATGTTGACTCTCTCCTTGATTTACGCTAAAAATTGTAGAGGGCGCCACTATAATCTATTATAGTCTTATGAAGTTATCGCCATACTAACACAATATTAATAACCTCACGTTATTTTACACCATATCATTCAAATACACCACTTTAATCTTTTTCACCTCTACCGGACACTTTTCGAAAAACAGCTCACGGATTTTCACGGATCACACGGATTTTTAGATCTTTCAGCGGAAAAGTTCCCCATCTTGAGGACGTCTTACCGCTTACATTTTACATTACCGGAATAGCTCTTCCTGCAATATAAAAGCTAAAATCAGCCAATTTAGAATTGCGAATTTAGAATTTTAAATCTTTACTCAACAGCATTATTCGTAATTCTAAATTGCATAACCCTCCCAGACAATCGTAGGCCAGACTCCTTCATTCGCCGATCCAGACCCAAGCTTGACAAAACAGCTCGTAAAGTTTACGCTGTGATCCCAAATTCACGCCGGATACGGCGGCGCTCACTATTTAGACTTCTGGCTACCGGACACTTTTTTCAAGACCACTCTTAATCAGCAGATAGAGCAGATGTAAGCAGATTAGGCCGTTCCAAGAAAATAAACCGGGATGGTTCAGAAATAGGTTGACACTTTTTTGAATCTTCTTCTACGGGCACTGAAGTACCCTGGAAAGGCCTGGCGGCCAACCGTCTGCC
>CAZCAI010000056.1:16961-27142 GCA_964496595.1 uncultured Anaerolineales bacterium | reverse complement strand
AGCCTATATGATCGCTGAATCCTCCAGAGGACGGCTCAAACCTTTCCACGCGGCCATTATCCCGAAGGAGATTATGCGCATCAACGCTTTTGAGCGAAGTTTCAGCACAACACTCGGCACAACTTTCGAGGAATGTGCACGCCTCATTGCCCTTGACCACCACGACCATGCGGAGAGAAGCTACGATTTCAGGGGATTGATCAGTACCTCCGCGTTGAACGAAATCGAGCATCAAGTGGCCTACTATGACAGAAATACAAGCAGTAATCTTCAGAGGCCAACACTCAACGAGATGATCACAGCCGCATTAGCAGCAAGAGGGGATGATTTGGAAGAAAGAACCGTGCGAGCAGATTTGTACGTTCGCGCCAAGGATGGAACGGAGTATTTCTTCGAGATCAAATCGCCGAAACCCAACAAAGGACAATGCCTGGAGGTTACACAGAGGATCTTGAGGTTTCATCTTCTATCGGGGAAAGAACGACCAGCCGTCAAAGCTTACTTTGCCATGGCTTACAACCCCTATGGCCCAACCCGCGAGGATTACGGGTGGACAATCCCCCAAAGCTATATGCCCTTTGATCAAGGCGTGGTTATCGGGCACGAGTTCTGGGACATCATTGGAGGGCCAACGACTTACACGGAATTGCTGGAGATGTACCAGACCGTCGGTAAAGAGAAGAGCAAATATATGGTTGACGCGCTGGCTTTTGGATTCTAAGGGGATAACGTATCAAAGCGCGCGCGAAAAATCCGATAGGTCTCGTCGAGGGTCTGGGGGATGACGCGGGTCTCGCCGATGACAGTCATGTAATTGGCGTCGTCCCGCCAGCGGGGCACGAGGTGCAGGTGGATGTGCTCGGCGACGCCCGCGCCGGCCGCGCGGCCCTCGTTCACGCCGAAGTTGAAGCCATCAGGGGCGTAGGCATCGCGGAGGAAGCGTTGGGCGTGCTGCACCAACTGCATCATCTCCAACAGCGTAGGGTCATCTAAATCGACCAGCGCGCCGGTGTGGCGATAGGGTACGATCATCATGTGGCCGTTGTTGTACGGAAAGCGGTTGAGGGTCACATAAGCGTGCGCGCCGCGATAGAGAATGTGCTCCTCCGCGTCGTCCTGCTCAATCTTGTGGCAGAAGAGGCAGCCCGCCACTTTCTCGATCTCGCCGCGCAGGTAGGACATACGATGGGGCGCCCAAAGAGGTCTTCTTGTCATATCTCACATCACTTTTCTAGCAGGCCCGCGCCGGCGGCCAGCTCTTGCATCTCCTGCGTGATGGCGTGGCGGCGGGCCGATTGTAAGGTCTGCGTCAATTCGCCGATCAGTTGCTCCACGTTCTGGGTCGCCGATTCCATCAATTGGAAGCGCGCCGAATGTTCCGAGGCCGCCGCCGCCAGCAACAGGCGATAGAAGCCGATCGCCGCCCACTGCTCCACGATCCGCGTGTAGAGGCTGAAGGGATCGGTCTCGATAACGACATTACTGCTGACCGCGCCATCCCCGCCCACATCCGAGGGCATTTCCGGGGGGATCAAGCGCGTGACGGTGGGCGTGTACTGCGCCGCGCCCTCGTAGGCGTTGTAGATGATGTCCACGGCATCCAACTCGTAAGCCTCGTAGCGCTTGAGCCATGCTGCGGTCCACTCAAAGGCCATCGCGAACGCGGGCAGCGCCATCGCCGATTGGCTATGCGCGCGCGCCAACGTGCGCCCTTGATCGCGCAGGCCCTTCACCGCCTTAGCGCCCATCGCGACCAACGCCACCTTCGCGCCGCCGGCCGCGCGCTCCTCCAGATACTGCGCCGCGCGCTTCAACACCGCGTCATTGTAGCGCCCACAGAGGCCGCGCTCGCTGCCGATGATCACCGCCACCATCTGGCCCGACATCGCGTACTCCCCCTGATCGGAGGAGAGCACGCGGCGCACGTAGGGCAGACGCTGCCACAGGGGCGTGGATTCCTCCAACTCTGGGATGATGGGCGGCAGCAGCGCCAACAGGCGGTCGCTGTAATCGCGCAATCCCTTACGCCGGGAGAGCGCCCGCTGCCAAGCTCCCAAGGAGATCGTGCGCAGCGCCCCCAGGATCGGCTCGACGGTGCGAATGTTCTTGAACCGGGATTGTACGCGCTCGATATCCTGAACCATAGATGTACCTCAGTACGTCTCGAACTTATCCAAATCCCACACGAAGACGGCCGCGCCGCCGACGTTGGCGGTCACCGAACTTTTGCGCCTGGAGAAAGCGTGCCTGATTTCTTCTTCCTCCTCTTCCTCTGCGACCGGCTGCCCGGATTCGACCTTCACCCGCGTGCGACAATGCTTCTGGATGATCCCCAAAACCTTCTCGAGTTCCTCTTTTTCGACCGCCGTGAAGATCAACTTCCGGGCCTGCCGTAGCATCCCGCCGCGACTCTCGGTGAACGTCGCGCCATAACCGGCAGTGATCAAATTCTCCATCACAATATCAGCTTGATCCCGCAAAACGACTGCCATAACCATCTTCATAGTGAAGTATCCTTTTCTTCAAGCTCTGCCTGCCAGATACGATCCGCCGTCTCCGGCAATTTTTCGCGCACTTCGGCGAAGGTCTCGGCCACGCGATCATGGTGCCGCGACTCGATAAAGCGCTCCAACTGCGACATCACGGTAGGATTCTCGCGCGCGAAGCGCGCTAACAGCTTGCGCTCGAACGCCGGGAGCGCGTCGACCGCGACCTCGGCGAAGATGCCGGCTTTGGCCGCTTGCAGCACGATGAGCTGCCGCGCCGCCGACATCGGCCGATGCGCGGGCTGGATCAACATCTTGCGCAAGCGCTCGCCGCGCTGAATCTGCTGCTGGGTCGTCTCGTCCACCTCGGCGCCGAAGCGGGCGAAACGCGCGACCTCCTCGTATTGCGCCAACTCCAGGCGCAAATCCGACGCCAGCTTCTTCATCAGGGGGATCTGGGCCGAGCCGCCGACGCGCGAGACCGAGCGCCCCACATCCACCGCCGGCTTGATGCCGCGATTGAATTGCTCGCTATCGAGCAGGATCTGCCCGTCGGTGATCGAGATCAAGTTGGTGGGGATGTAGGCGGACATGTTACCCTGCTGGATTTCCACAATCGGCAGCGCCGTGATGGAGCCGCCGCCTTCGTCCGCGCTGAGTTTGCACGCGCGCTCCAGCAGACGCGAGTGGAGATAGAAAATATCGCCCGGATAGGCTTCGCGGCCCGGCGGGCGGCGCAGCAGGAGGCTCAACTCGCGATAGGCGTCCGCGTGCCTGGAGAGATCATCGTAGACGATCAGCACGTCGCGCCCCTCGCGCATAAGGCTCTCGGCCATCGTGCAGCCCGCGTACGGCGCGAGGTAACGCAGCGCGGGCGGATCGTCGGAGCCGGACATGACGACGGTCGTGTAGGCCAGCGCGCCGGTCTCCCGCAGGGTCTCGATCACGGCCAGGGTGGAGGATTTCTTCTGCCCGATGGCGACATAGATGCAGGCGACATCGCCCTCGCGCTGATTGAGGATCGCATCCACGGCCAACGTCGTCTTGCCCGTCTGCCGATCCCCCAAGATCAGCTCGCGCTGGCCGCGCCCGATGGGGATCAGGGCATCGATCATCTTCCAGCCGGTGTACAGCGGCTCATTGACCGGCGAGCGCTCAACGATGCCGGGCGCCTCTTGCTCCAAAAACCAATGCGCGGCGGCCTCAACCGCGCCGCCCTCATCCAATGATTCGCCCAGGGGATTGAGGACGCGCCCCAGCAGTTGATGGCCGACCGGCGCCCGCAGACGCTTGCCCGTGCCGGTGACCAAATCCCCGCCCTGGATGCCTTCCTCCACACCCAACAGAATCACATCAACGTGATGGTGCTCCAGATTGAGGACCATCCCCTGCACGCCGGTCGGGAAGGTCACCAGCTCGTTGGTGCGCGCGCTGGGCAGGCCGGAAAGGCGCGCGACGCCGTTCCCGATGTGCTGCACCGTGCCAACGGCGTGGAAGCGCACGCGCGAGGAGACCTCGCCCACGCGCTCCTCCAGCAGCGAGACCAGCCGTTGGACATCGGGCTGCACGCTCCCCATATCCACCAGGCTCGCCATCTCGCGGCTGATGCGTTGCACCATGCCACGCTCTATATCGTAGAGCCGGACTTCTCGATCCGCCTGGGCGGCGCGCTCGCGCAGCGCATTCAATAGCTCCGGAACATCTGGGCCAATCGGCCCCGGTGTCTCAGCCACGGGTCATCTTCTCCTCAAGTTCTTCCACAGCTTCCGCGCGGATGAGCTGATCGGCCAGGGAGGCCGACACCTCATCGCGGATCTCATCTAACTGCCCGGCGATGGTGTTGTCCACCATCAAATCGCCGATGCGCACCCGCAATCCCATACCCAGCGACGGATCAACGTTCAAATCTAAGTTGACGTTGCGATCCGCCAGCGCGGAGAAGGTGCGCATCAACTGGCCTTGCTGTTCGGGTGAAAGTTCCGTGGCCGAATGGACGACCACCGTGGGCGTACGATCCCCCAACGCACGGCGCAGCGCATCCACGCGCCTCATCTCGCTGCGGCCCAACTCCCAGATGCGGTTGTTGAGCTTCGAGATCAAATCTTTCTGGAGTTCCTCCGGTGCCACCTGCCCGATCACCAGGCCGCTGACATCCACAATCGCCTGCACCAGCTCGTCGTGGAAGGCATCGACCGCTTGATGTCGCAGACGGTAGGCGTCGACCTGCGCTTCTGCCAGAATGCGCTCGACCTCGGATTGCGCCTCCTCGATCAGGGCGGAGCGCTCCTGCTCAGCGCGTTCCTCGGCCTCGTTGATGATCTCCGCCGCTTCTTCCTCGGCGTGTCGCAGGCGAGATTCCAACTCCTCTCGCAGGTCCGCTGCCGCCTCCTGATCCTCAATCATCTGCTGGAGCAACTGCTGCTTTTCCGCCGCCCGTTCTTTGACCCGGCGCATGATGGGCTTGAAGAGAAAGCGGTAAAGCAAGTAGGTCAAGACCAGGAAGTTCACGATCTGGAACAGCGTTGTTGTCAAATTAGGGATTAATTCCATGCCATCTCCTTGCCATCTCTTTACACGCATTACGGCAAAAGTGACACGCTACTCAAAAAAACTTCCCGTCCCCGGGGACGGCCAAAAGCTAAATAGGTGTGACTTTTCCCCAATGCCTTTACACAGCCCGCTGGCTATGCTGAATTTGGTTGTCTTTGATGTAGATCAGTGGCATCTCCCTAAAAGAAGCGGTCGAGCAGCGGGTTCGCAAAGATGAGGATCAAGATGACTAACAGAGTGTAAATCGCCGTGGACTCCAACAGCGCCATCGCGATAATCATCGTCGTGCGCAGATCGCCGGAGGCCTCCGGCTGCCGGATCATGCCTTCCAAGGCCTTGAGCGCCGTCCGTCCCTCGACAATCGCAGGGGTCAAGGCCCCCAACACAATGCCCAACCCAGAAACGATAATCGTCACTAAAGTCACTAAGGTGCCAGCATCCATGTAATCCATAATATATCTCCCTCTATCTCTCTACTTACTGAAATTTGATGAAAAAGTTAATTGGCTCTTATTGGTTTTTGGGTGAAATGTTGTATGATCCCGGACTGAAGTCCTGAGACAGGCGCTAACGCGCCAAGCGACCGCCTACGCGGGCGCGGGAGCCTTCCTCGCAGGAGGAAGGTTGGCCGTAGGCCTGTCCAGAGGCCTTTAGTCCTCGCCCCTCGATCCAAATTCATCCGCAATCTTTCACCCAATTTCCCACATGAGCCAAGTTAATTACGCTGATTCGCTGATCCGCCTAATAATTCGTCTCCTCCACCGCCGAGCTGATATAAACCGTCGCCAACATCGTGAAGATGTAGGCCTGCAACACCCCGGTGAAGATGCCAAGCCCCAACATCGGGAAGTGCACGAAGAGCGGTACCAGCGAGATGATCACGGCCACGACTAATTCGCTGCTGAGGATGTTGCCGAAGAGACGCAACGTCAGCGAGAGGGTCCGGCTCAACTGGCCGATGATCTCCAGCGGCAAGGTTAACGGCAGAAGATAGAGCGGCGCGGCCAGATCCTCGAGGTATTGCAATACGCCTTTCTCTTTGATACCGTAGTAATGCACGGCAAAGAAGACGACAATCGCCAACGCCAGCGCCGTGCTGATGTCGCGCGTAGGAACTACTAGACCGGGGATGATGCCAACAAAGTTGGCGATCGCGATAAAGAGCAGGAGCGAGCCTAAAAAGGGCAGATATTGATTCGCCGGTTGCCCTCCCATCACATCAGAGACCATATCGATAACAAAATCCAACACCATCTCCAGCGCCATAGGCCGTCGCTTGCGCAGGACGATGGCACCGGCCACGATCATAACCATCATCACCCAGGTGGAGATCACCGTGTCGGTGATCCAGACATCGCCAAAGAGATGAATGACATTTTGAGGTGAAACGTCCATATAAGGGGCCTCCTGCTAAACAACGTGTTATTGGGGTGTGATTTGGTTGAGTTGGTCAGATCGTAATGCGTAATGCGTATTGCGTAATAAAGTTTTCTCGCGTCCAACACAACGATTCATCGCGCGACGCGCGAGGTTCGGCGCTGCAATTGATAGATCATCCACCAGCGGATGCTCCACAGGCCGGCGAAAGCGAGCAAGCCCGCGCGCACACTATCATCCAGCGCCACGATCAAAAGCGAGGCCACGCCCAACCAGCGCAGCACAGCGCCACCGATGACGCTCCACAAAACAGCCTGCCGCGACGCGCTCGGATGCAGCCAATTCGCCGTCCAGACCTGGGTCATAAAGCTGATCCAGCCCCACAGCATACCGGAGGCCAGCCACGAGAAATCGCTCATTCGGGTCGCTCCTTCCGTTGTTCCGGCGCTGCACGCTGCGCCCGATGGCGGCGCTCTATGCGATCCGCGAAGCGCCAGAGATTATAAAAGCCGGCAAACACACCCGCGAGCAGCAAACTGACCGTAAAAATATACCCCGTCTCGAAATGTCTATCCAAAAAATGGCCTGCCAACACACCCATAAAAATAGGCAAGGCCAACTCCCAGCCCAACGAGGTGGCCCGAATCGCCTCCCGCCATAATATCCGCAGCCAGGCGTCATCCGAGGCTCTATCCTGAGGTGGCAAATCATTCGGAGCGATGGGAACCTCCCATCACGCGTCGGGCTGCGCCTGCAACGTGATCAACAACTGGCGGGCCAGGCGGTCGAAGCGCTCGGCCTCCTCCGCCAGTTCATCCAGCGAACGGCCCGCGACTTCGGCGCCGACCTCGCCGCTGGTGAAGATCGTGATCTCGCCATCGGCGATCTGCACAATGCCCGGCGCCACATTGATGCTGCGCATCATCCCTTCTTCGATATAGCTCACGTTGCCCGCCATCGTCTCCGCGATCAGCGGCGCGTGCAGGGGATAGATGCTCAGCCAGCCGCCATCCCGCAACTTGAGGCGCACCTTCTCGACCTCCGCGACCTCCAACAGGGTCTCGGCGGGCGTCAGCACCATCAACCGCAAGGGATCGGCCACCTTATTCCGCCTCAGCCTCGTCTAAGTGGAGAGTTTTCTTCTGAGCCTGATCAATCGTCCCGATCATATAAAAGGCCTGCTCCGGCAGACTATCGTGCTTGCCGTCCAAGATTTCGCGGAAGCCACGCACGGCCTCTTCGATGGGGACACTCTCACCGGAGATATTGGAGAACTCCTCGGCAGCGTGGAAGGGCTGGGTGAGGAAGCGTTGCACGCGCCGCGCGCGATGCACCGCCGTGCGATCCTCGTCGCTCAGCTCCTCCATCCCCAAGATAGCGATGACGTCCTGAAGCTCCTGATAGCGGGCCAGCAGTGACCGCACATCCATCGCCACGTCGTAATGCTCCTGGCCGACATATTCAGGCGTGAGCAGCGAGCTGGTCGAGGAGAGCGGATCGATGGCCGGGTAGAGGCCCTGGCTCACGAGGCGCCGCGAAAGCACCGTCGAGGCGTCCAGGTGCGCGAAGGTCGCGACGACCGCCGGGTCGGTCATATCGTCGGCGGGGACGTAGACCGCCTGTACGGAGGTCACGCTCCCCTGGCTGGTGGTGGTGATCCGCTCCTGCAAATCGCCCATCTCGCTCTCCAGCGTCGGCTGATAGCCCACAGCGCTCGGCAATCGCCCCAACAGCGCCGAGACCTCCGCGCCGGCCTGGATATAGCGGAAGATGTTATCGATGAAGAGCAGCACCTGGCGGCGCTCCTGCTCGCGGAAATACTCCGCCATCGTCAACGCTGTGAGCGGGGTGCGCAGGCGAGCGCCCGGCGGCTCATTCATCTGCCCGAAGACCAACACCGAGCTTCCCAAAACCCCGCTCCTCTGCATTTCGAGCCACAGATCATTGCCCTCGCGCGTGCGCTCCCCCACCCCGGCGAAGAGCGCGAAGCCAGCGTGCTGGCGGATGGTCTGCCCCATCAACTCGATCATCAGGATGGTCTTGCCTACGCCGGCGCCGCCAAAAAGACCGATCTTCCCGCCGCGCGGATAGGGCGTCAGCAGATCGATGGCCTTGATCCCGGTGACGAGCTGCTCGCGCACGACCTGCTGCTCACTCAAGGGCGGCGAGGGTACGTGGATGGGATGGCGCGGCACATCCGCCGGGATCGCGCCCTGCCCATCAATCGGCTCGCCCAAGACGTTGAACATCCGCCCCAAGGTCTCCGGCCCCACCGGCACCGAGATCGGCCGGCCGGTGTCGACCGCCGTCAGGCCGCGCCGCAGGCCGGCGGTGTTGCCCATCGCCACGGCGCGCACCGTCTGGGGATCAATGTGCTCCTGCACCTCGACGACCAAATCCTCGGCGGCGTCGCGCCGGATCGTCAACGCATTGTGAATGCCTGGTAGATCGCCGGAGGAAAATCTGGCATCGACGACGACGCCTACGACGCGGGTTACGGTTCCTGTGCGCTCCAAAAGATCACTCCCTGGGGTTAAGTTATCCGAGACAGAAAAACAAGAGGGTTGCTGCTTAGTTGGTTGCCAACGTCACAAGTATATCAAGATTTGGGCCTAATTCAAGCGTGGAATACTGTAAACATTTCCCCTGCAACGGAACGCCCCAAAACCCAGACCCGACAGGCTGAAGAAACCTGTCGGGTCTGGGATATAGACGCGCTACGCTATTTTCACTGAATCACCAATAATACCCAACACAACTCACCCACACGGGTATGCCGTCGATGTCGTTTCTATCGTTCCAATAACTCGGCGATCTCCTCCATCTGATCGGCGGTCAGCGGGCCAAATTTCATCGCGCCGTAGTTCTCCGTGACCTGTGCGACGGTGCGGAAGCCGGGGATGGGGATGGTCTGCTCGCTGCGGCCCCAGATCCACGCAAGCGCGCCCTGCACCAGCGAGCGCCCCCTGCTGGTGAGGATGTCGCGGATGGCCTCCAGCTTTTCGTACCACTCAGGATTCGCCTTGCCGTCGGTGAAATACTTCATCCAGTCCGGCCCGCGCGCGCTGCGCACGTCGGCGCCCTGGACTTGGGTATCGGGCGTGTATTTGCCGGTGAGTAGGCCCATCGCCAGCGGGCCACGGTTGATGCCGGCCAGATTCAGCGCCTCGCAGAGCGTGACCATCTCCGGCGCGTCGTCCAACACGTTCATCTGGAATTGCATCGTCGCGCAATGCTCGCCCTCGGCGAAGACGCGGGCGCGGTCGGGGAAGTCGGTGCTCCAACCGTAGGCGCGGATCTTGCCCTCGGCGACCAGCTCCTCCAGGGTATCGCGCACCTCGGCGCCGCGCTCCGCATCGTAGCCGTTGAGGTGAAATTGGTAGAGATCGATGTAGTCGGTCTCCAGGCGGCGGAGCGACGCCTCGCACGCGCGCTTGATGTAGGCCGGCGACGCATCCGAGCCGGTGATCTGCCTGCTCGCCTCATCAAAGACGTTGCCGAACTTGGTGGCGATGACGACGCTTTCACGCAGGCCCGCCAGCGCCCGCGCGAGCACGCGCTCGCTGTGGCCCGCGCCGTAGACATCGGCGGTATCGAAGAAAGTGACGCCCAGATCCAAGGCCCGGTGAATGGCCCGAATGGACTCATCGTCGTCGACCTCGCCCCACCCGACGGGTGTATCGCCATCCCAGAACGGCCCGCCGATGGCCCAACAGCCCAGGCCCATCGCGCTGACCTCAATCTCAGAACGTCCTAACGTGCGTAACA
>CAZCAI010000056.1:9873-16861 GCA_964496595.1 uncultured Anaerolineales bacterium | reverse complement strand
CAGCCCAGGCCCATCGCGCTGACCTCAATCTCAGAACGTCCTAACGTGCGTAACATCAGTGCTCTCATTGTGTGTCCTCCTTAGTTGTATCTATTGTTGTATCTATCGATTGGTATACCAAAAACCGTAATTGTAGACAATTTTATGGTTTTCAGAGGTTTCCTCCAACGTCCTCAAATCACACAGAGGAAAATCAAATTGGCGATGGCCCTTCCGTACCCGAACGAGGACGCCATATAGTTGATGAAGGCCGCTGAGGTAACGCACAAGCACGTGCTCTCCGATGCGTAGTGGGCTACGGCCTTGGGTTTCGAAGACCTCAGCCTCGAAAGGAAAACTCAGGTGTTCTTCCATATACGCACGCCAGGCCTTCATCAACTTATAGTCGTCGTCGGGATCTAGGCCGGCAAGGACTTGGCGCGTGATCTCGCCTTCCTCTTTCATCCAATCCCAGGCGTGGTTTTTCGCGCGTTCCTGGACGACCTTGCTAACATCGGCGGGGGTGTCGCGGGCCTGCGCCGGTTCGACTTCCTTGTGATCTAACACGTAGGATGCCCAACCCAGCCCCTCCTCTTCGCATTTGGTGATGACCTTGGAGGGCATATCTCGCAACGTGATGCTATCCCACGCGACCTGGATGCTGCCATCGTCAAACACTTTGGACACACGCCCGCGCCAGCCGCCAAGATCCCAATCAAAATCGACGTCTTTGACGCCCGACTTGATTTTCACGACGTCACCTATCTCGTAATTCATTTTTTGCATACTTCCTTCGTTTTTTCTTTTTCTAAAAATCGACACAACATCTGCGAGCTTCTGCTATGCGATCTCATCACTTAGGCGGATCGAGCCGTCGTCGCCGACCACGCCATACTTCGTCGTCGCGCGCTCGCCGTCGTGCAGCCAAACGCGCACCACGTTGGGCAGCGGCTCGGCGGTGCGATAGCGCCACGCGCCATCTTTGGGGAAAGCCACGCGGCGCATCGGCGCATCATCCGGGTCATCAAGCAGCGAGACCAACATCGTTTCTTCTGGAAGAGCGCCCAAGGTGTAAAGGCGCCCACCCAACGGCGCGCGCTGAGATTCCGCCACGCCGTACAGATCGAACGCCCACTCGTCGAGCAGATTCTCGGCCTGCGCGGCGACCATCCAGCGCAGCATCAGTTGCTCGCGTTCGATTTCTAAGCGCGCCATAAAGTCGCGCACGGCGTCGGCGGAACGTGGGATGCGAATCCGCCGCGCCAAATCCTTGACCGGGACCGCGTCCAACGCCTCGCGATTGGTTTCCAGATAGCGCGCCAGGTAATCCAGCACATGCTCGTGCTCGCTTTCGATGTACGAGAGCGGGCGCTTGCGGAAAACAATTCGCTGCGGTTCCCGCTCTACCGTCGTGATGTGCCCGCCGATGTCGTAGGTCAAAAAGTGCGTGGCGTTGCGCAGACTCGTGTGATGAATGTTCCACACCTCCAGGTAGGGATGCGGGTCGAGCACGATGCCCGTCTCATCGATCTGATGGCCGGCCTCGCGCCAGTGATGGACATCCAACCGCACATCCGCGATGTCGTAGGCCAGATGCGCGATCTGCGCTTGCGTCTCGGCATCCGCCGGCGCGATGGGATAATCTCGTAGATCATTGGGGTAAAAATCAATCTTCCCCGTTCTGGTCATCTTGAAGATGTAATGGGAAAGCCAACGGCAATTGAGCAACGCTGTTAGATAAGCGACATCATAGTCCGCCGAATTTTCCGCAGCGCGCGATAATTCATCCCGAATGTCCTGACGGTCAAGGGTACGATTATGGACGTCCTCCAGCTTATGCGCCGGCGCCGCACAGATGACGGTCGCATCGCAGTAAAATTCACCTTTCGCATCGTAAACAGCCTTCAAAAATCCCTGGCGCGCCCTACGGGCTACGAGTAGCTTGGTGTTTTCGAACAACTCCGGGAATTTACTCCGTCGCAGTTGGCTTGGAACGCGCTCTGTGCCCCACTCCAGCCACCGCGAGCGGGTCACCACGTAACGCTCCATATCTTTGCCTTGCACAAACTTTTTGGGATGCGCTTCATCCGGCGTATCAGAGAGCAAATCCTCTGTCACGAAGAGCTTGCGTCGCTCTCCATCAATCACCGGGTCCAGATCCTCGTGGGAAACCGGCGCGATGCCATAGCTGATGTAACAAATCTCGCCCAACGGCAAGCACGCGCTGAAATCCAATCCATCCTCGCCCACGAACGCCGGGCGGAAGATCTCCGCGCCCCATTCGGTTTGCGAAAGCGCGGGCAGCGTCTTGAGATCGTGCGGCCCCAGCGCGGCATCGACCGCCTGGTAGCGCCGCGTTTGGTGGGACGCGGGCGGCGCGCCTTGACGCACGGCGTAGATCAGGTTCTGAACCTGCGCCTCCTCGAAGAAGCTCACATCCGGCGCGAAAGTCAAGCTCGCGATGGTCGTCCGCTCCAACAGCATCTCGCGCGAGCGCGCGCCGTACTCCTCCGTCTGATAGGCGTCGGAGACGATGAAGCCGTGGCGGCCGCCCTCGGCCAACATCCGCACGGCAAACTCGATAAAGGGAATGTAGAGATCCCACTTTTTGTAGAGCGTGGTATAGCGCCCGCTGGCCTCGAGGCGCGAGCGCAGCGCGTGTACGCTGGGATTATCGGCCCGGACGTAGGGCGGATTGCCCACGATGTAATCAAAGCCGCGCCGAAAATCGACGCCCAACATCGGATTGTAGCCCCGCAATTTGATCAACTCGGCGATTTCGCTCTCATAGGCCAGCCCATTATCGGGCGCGACCAACAAAGCCGCCGCCTGCTCGCGCGGGAGCAGGGTATTGGTCGGGTAGATGTGGAATCGCGCCACCGTGGGATTGTCTTTCAACAGCCCCAACACCTGCACCAGCAAGTTCACCTCGGCCAAGAAGCACGCAAAGCGATTGACATCTAAGCCGAAGAGGCTCTCCCGCAGCCGCTCATTGACCAAGTCCTTGGATTCGAGATCGGGGAGCTTTTGCAGCTCCGGGATCAGGCGGCGGGCCGCTTCCACCAAGAAACGCCCGCTGCCACAGCTCGGATCGATCAAGCGGCGGCCTACAATATCCGGCCCCGCATAGCCCACCTCATCCAAGATATAGTTGACCACCTGCGGCGGCGTGTAGAATTGGCCCTTGCGCTTGCGCTCCAACTCATCGACGTATTGCTCGTAGATGCGTCCGATCAAATCCGCGCTCACACGCTCGAAATCGAAGCGATTGAGCACCCAAAAGAGGCGCACGATGGCCTCTTCCTCCCACGTGTACCAATCGAAGACATCCCGGCGGAAGAAGTGGCCGTAGATGTAACTCGTATCTTTGTACGCCAGATCCAACAGCGTAGCCTGCGCATCGGCGATGTTGGAAAAGAAGCGCGCGCTAAAATCCAAGTAATCCTGGTAGCCGCCGTCCGAAATCTTCTGCGTGATGATGCCCTTGTCCTCGCAGATGCGAATCAGGAGCAGACGGGTGACGAAGATGTAGACGGTCTGCAAGCAGAACTCAGCGGCGGGATCTTCGGCCATCACGCCGATCTCGGCCCGCCAGTGATCAAAGTCCTCCATCAAAAGGCGCGTGGGCCGCAGCACGACCAATTGCCTCGCGTGCCAGTTGCGATAGGCGGTCGCGGCGCGATAGAAATCCCGGAGTCGCGCCTTGAAGTTGATGTGGTTGGCGCCGATGAGATGCTCCGCGATCCCCGATTGGCGCAGGGCCTCGGTCACGAACGCGGATTCTTCCAATCCCATCCATTGATCCGCCGCCTGTTCGAGATAGGCCGTCAGCGCGTCCTCGTCGATCTCCGTCTTAGCGCGCGTCGTGAAACCGCGCAGCCACTGCCACAATCGCTCCCGCGCCGCATCGACCTCGGTCTTGCGCTGTGATTTCTCCGCCATAAAGGCCTGATGCTGGGCGCGATGATTGCGGAAACGCAACAGGACGGCGCGGTGCAAGCGGCGGATTTCGCGCTTGAGGGCTTCGATCAACAGATTCTCGTTCTGGGGCTGATCGGGGGCCAGGATCAGGGGCGGCGTGGGCGTGTCAACGATCTCCTGCTTCAGGCGCTCGACCTCGACAAACGTCTCCTTGCGGAACGCATCGCAGAAGACCGCCAGCGCCTGCACGTCATTCTCTAAGGCCGGGGCAGGCGCATCCGGCGCGAAAACCGTCAGCGAGAAGGTATAGGCAAAGCGCAGCCGATCCCCCACGCGCTGATAGACGCGCACCTCGCGCCCGTTGCAGAGCACCGCGTGCGCCACGCCTTGCGCCAGCACATAGCGCGTCAACTGCTCCTCGTAGCGCGCCAGATCCGTCTCCTGCGTGCGCTTCAACTCCCAGAGCATCACCGGGATGCCATCGGCGGCCACCAGAATATCGATGGCGCCGTCATCCTGGCGATGTTCGGGGGCCAAATCGGCCTGCAAATCATAGCCCAACGCGGCCAACAACGGCTCGGCAATCTTCAAGCGCACCACCGCCTCATCCGAGGCCGTTGGGCGCGATGCCAGATAATCGCTGTAGCTCAAGCCGTCGTGCTGAAATCCGCGCAGGATATTTTGGATAATTTCTCGCATAGGTTCGCTCATCCTCTCGTATACGTCCATCTTACACCATAAACTCAATTCTTCAGGTCCTACGTCATCTCCTCCATCTCCTCCACAGGCAGCCAGAGCGTGAAGGTGCTGCCCACGCCGAGGGTGCTCTCGCAGGTGATTTGGCCGTGATGCAACGCCATAATCTCCTGGCTGATGGCCAATCCCAGGCCGGTGCCGGGCACGCGCGCCATCTGGCTGGCCGCGCCGCGATAGAAACGCTCGAATAGTTTGTCGCGCTCGGCCGGCGCGATGCCCAGGCCAGTATCGCTCACAGCCACCGTCGCCCACGACGCGCCATCGACGTGGGCCTGAGCCGTCCGCAGCGTGATGTGGCCCTCAAGCGTGTAGTTCAGGGCATTGCTCAGCAGGTTTGTCACCACCTGCTCCAGCAATTTGGGATCGGCGCGGACGGGCGTGAGATCAGAGTCGAGTTCCAGGCGTAAGTCCAAGTCACTTTTAGCAAAGAGCATCCGCCGATCGTTGGCCAGCGTCCGCACCAGCGCATTGAGATCGACCATCTCGAACTCCGGCTGAATTTTCCCCAAATCGAGCCGCGAGACGTGCAATAGATCCTCGATGAGATCCTTCAAGCGCTCCGATTCGCGCTGGATCGTCCGCAAATAAGCCGGTCGGCGCTCCGCTGCCCCCCGCTCCAGCAGATCGAGATAAAGCTTGATGTTGGTGAGCGGCGTGCGCAACTCGTGGCTGACACTGCTCACGAACTCCGACTTGGCGCGGTCGGCGGCCTGGGCTGCGCGCCTCGCCGCCTCCAACGCGGTGATGTCGCGCAGGACGATCAGGTGGCCGGTCAAGCGATGGCGGCGATCATAAAGCGCGGAACAGCGCACATCGTAGCTGCGCTCGGCCTCTTCCTCGTTCAGAATGATTTTTGTATGCGATGTCGCATCTCCATCACAAGCACGCAAAAGGTCAGGCAGGGCAGCCATCGCCGCCTCGCCCTGTTCTCCAATCACCTCATCCGCGCGTTTCCCAATAAGTCGTTGCGCGGCGGGATTGAGATCCACAATCTGCCACCGCATATCCAACACCATGATGGCGTCGCTCATGCCCTCGAAGACCGCCTCGTAGGCCACCGGCGCAATATCCAAGAGACGATAGCGGAACAACCCCCAGCTCAACGCGGCGCCACTCACGGCAAATGCAACGATACCGAGGGGACAAGTATTTGGCAAAACATCTACCACATATAAAAGCCCGATCACGATGGGTAGCCCAGCCGCAATGAGCAACAGGATAGTCTGCCCCTCATAAGGACGAGGAAGATGAATAAGCTTCCGGATCAACACCCAGCATCCCAAACTCATCAATCCATAGAGATAAATGGTATAGACCCAATACCACGGACCAGGTTCCCATTGCAAGAGGATAAACTCCGCCTGAGACTTAAGCCCTATCTTACGATAGAACCATCCATGATGTTCTGTTGTCAGGATGATAACCACAGTGATGCATGTCATTATCCCCAGACCCAGAAGGACTTTTGGGGTTAAATAACGCCGATGATCAGTGTAAGCGAGAACAAATTGCAGCCACAGCAGAGGAATGAAACAGAGGGCAATATTTTGAATTTTGTGCGCCATCATTAAAAGCGCAAGCGTGCGCCCCCCCATTTCCAAGGCCATCCCACCCGATAAGACTGCGATGGTGCATAACGCCAACGCTAAGTAAGCCGCCCCCGGCGCGGAACGTCGACGCCAACTATAATAAGCGGCCACCAAGGCGATGCTCGCCGCCAGCAACGTCAGAAGCACATAGGGATGAAATTGCCACTGCACGACTCACTCTCCTTCGCTGAAAAAGCCCCGCCCGCAGGCGATAGTCTCAATCGAGAACGCCTTCCAATCGCAGCAGCGCGCGCTTGAGATCCAGGCCGCCGCCGAAGCCTGTGAGTCGCCCATCACTGCCGATGACGCGATGGCACGGCACGATCACGCCGACGGGATTCGCGCCGACGGCTTGCCCGACCGGACGCGCCGCGCGCGGCCGCCCAATCGCCGCCGCGACGTCGCCATAGGCGCGCGTCTCGCCGTAGGGGATCGCCAGCAGCGCCTCCCACACAGCCTGCTGGAACTCGGTGCCGCGCAGGTCTAAGGGCAGATCAAAGGCGGTGCGCCGGCCCTCGAAGTAACCGGCTAATTGCGCCCTCGCCTCCCGCAACAGGGGCAAATCCCCCACCTCCGGCGCCGCGATGCCGTAGCGTGCCAGCCGGTCGATTTCCGAGGGCGGCGGCTCGGCCCCGAAGGCCACGCCGCACAATCCACGCTCAGTGGCGCAGAGCCATAGTTTGCCTAAGTCTGTGGATATGACGGTCCAATATGAAGATTCGTGGGGCATCGATTTCACCTCC
>CAZCAI010000056.1:0-9773 GCA_964496595.1 uncultured Anaerolineales bacterium | reverse complement strand
GTCTGTGGATATGACGGTCCAATATGAAGATTCGTGGGGCATCGATTTCACCTCCAGAGCCGTATTGCGTACCGCGTATTACGTATTTAAAAATCAGGCTGGGGGCCGGTGACGAGCCACTCGTCGCCCTTCGGCGCGCCGACCAGGATGCGCTGCCGGGGCCAGTCATCATACTCCAGCGCGTAGATCAGGTAGCTACCGTCGTCGTTCGGTGCCAGGCGATACGGCTCGTAGCCCCGCGCCAGCGACGCCTCGGTCATCGCCCGCACGTCGGAGGCCAGCGCCGAAGCGCCGACGCCCTCGGCCAGGATGAGATCGACCTCGGCGAGCAGTTCCTCCGCGCGGGCCGGCTGATGGCGCTCCCAGGCGCCCACGGCCATCTCCAGCAGCAACTCCACCGCGATCGGCTCCGCCGCGCGGGGACGCCGCACGAAGTCGGCGGTCAGGTCGTGCCGCGCCGCCGCCTCCGGGCTGAAGAGAATGCCCTGGAGGAAGTGCGCAGAGGGATCGTAGGCCGCTTGATAGGCGCGGACGGTGTCCATCAGGCGCACCTTCGCGCTCAGCGCCGCCGACTCCTGCGCCGTGGCGGGCAGCGCGTGAAGCCACCACTTCCAGCGCCGCTCGAACTCGGTCAGATCGAAGCCGCTCAACTCGCGCAGGCCAGCCTCGAGGCGCGCGACGTCATCCCCGGCCTCCGAGGCCTTCGCCGCCCGGCACAGCGTCGCCACACTCTCCCATCCGAATTGATCGACGATGTAGGTCATCAGCGCGCCCGCCTCCAAGTAACCGATCTCGTGCTGGTGGAGGTAGAAATCCTGCGCCAACGTCGCCAAGGGGATATACTGCCCGCTCTGCAACAGCGTCGCCGTCTTACGCGGCAGCGCATCCAGCCGATAGTGGCCGCCGGTGATGTAGACGGCCAACCCCTCGCGCAGCAGCGACGGCGCACCGTCGCAATCGATGGCCCCATCCAGGCGATGGGTCAATTCGTGGCGCAACACCAGATTCATATTCTGGGGCACGTATTGGCGATCCGCGTAGGTGACGGCCACCCACGCCGAGGAAGCGTAACCGCCGTGGCCGATCACGCGATCTAGTAGGTAGATGTCCAACGTCTCATCACCGGCGGGGAAGCGCGCCGTGACGGCATCGTAGGCCCAGTCCGCGCGCGTCGTCAGGTAGGAGAGATCGCGCTCAGCGGCGGCATTGGTCAGATAGTGGAGGCGAAATCCGGGGATCTCCGTCGCCGTCCAGCGCGCCAGCGGCTCTGGGGGATGCATCTCGCTTTGGGGATGAAGGGTGAGTGGCACGACAACGCGATTATCCGCCGGATGGGGATCTAAAACTTCGGCTTCTGGGGGGAGATTTAGGGTGACGGTCAACGCCGTTGTGCGCGCCGGCCCCGGCGCCGTCCACGTCCAGTAGAAGCGCGCGCGCGGGCGATAATCCAATCCCTGCGGCACGACAGGCGCCTCGTCCGATGTCCCGTCCGGGTAGGTCAAGGTCACGCTGTAGTCGCGCTCATCCCCGGCATCCAAATGCGGCGTCACATCCACGCTGATGCGATCCCCCACAAAGAGCGATGAGGGAAAGATGCGAATATCCTCCGCATCGAGGCCCGGCCCCGATGGCGTCGGCGGCGCGGCGATGGTCGCCGCCGGCCTCAGCAACGCGCCGACCAAGATCAGCGCCAACCATAACAGGTATTTTTTCTTCACCCGGAACCCTCCCCATCACACTATCACGACAACCTTAAGGCGGCACTGAGTTAGATTGTAGCAAGCCTTAGTATAATTGCCAGTCGAGCCGGGGTAAAAAGTTGACAAACTCTCTCGACAGGTGATAATGACGGCGAAATGACTGCAATGAAAAACAGAAGCACAACGGCATCAAACGAAAATACTCCGCATATCGTCCAGACGCAGGCGGCGCTCACCGAACTCGCGGCCCGATTGCGCGCGGCGCAGCGCATCGGCGTGGACACCGAGTCGAATAGTATGTACGCCTACCGCGAGCGGGTGTGCTTGATCCAGGTCTCGATTCCGGACGCCGATTATCTCATCGATCCACTGGCGTTAGACGATCTGAGCGCCTTGGCGCCGATCTTCGCCGACCCGGAGATCGAGAAGATCTTCCACGCAGCCGATTACGACCTGATGGTCCTGCGCCGCGATTTTAAATTCCACTGCAAAAACCTCTTCGATACGATGTGGGCCGCGCGGGTGCTGGGCTGGGCGCACGTCGGATTGGGCAGTATCTTGGAGCTTCACTTCGGCGTGGAAGTCAACAAGCGCTATCAGCGCTATGATTGGGGAACGCGCCCCTTAGACCCCCAAGCGCTCGCGTATGCCTGGCGCGATAGTCACTATCTGCTGGCGCTGCGCGACATCCAAGCCGCCGAGCTGAAAGAGCGGGGGCGTTGGGAGGAAGCGCAGGAGATTTTCACCTATTTATGCGAGAACATCACCCTACCTCACTCCAAAAACAAGATGCTCTATTTCTGGCGCATCAAGGGCGTGAATAAGTTGAGCACATCGGAGAAAGCCCTGCTCTATCGGCTCTACTGCTGGCGCGAGAGGAAAGCCAGGCAGTTGGACTGCCCGCCGGCGCGCTTCATCAACAACAAGCTCCTGCTGCAATTGACGCGCATCCAGCCGCGCACGATCAACGATCTAAAGCGCGCGGGACTATCGCGCCGCCAGACCCAGCGCTTCGGTAAGGAAATTCTGGAGGCGCTGCGCAGCAATCCCAAGCGCTATCCGCGCCGCCCGGCCCCATCGCCGCGCCAATCTTCCGAGGTGATGGATCGCTATTACGCGCTCAAGGCCTGGCGCAAGGAGGTCGCCGCCCGGCGGGGCGTGGATTCGGACGTGATCCTGCCCAACGCGGTCTTGCAGGAGATCGCCCAACATCCGCCGCGCACGCTGGACGATCTGCTGGAGATCTCCGGCATCGGCCCGTGGCGGCAGCAGGCCTACGGCCCGGATATTCTGAGGTTGATGGACGAGAATTAGTTTCCACGCACCCTTGCGAAGGTTAGCAAAACCTGGTCATAGAAGCTGATACTCAGAGCGCACGTATCCTTAAAGCAAGCGGGTATCCGCAACCTTCGCAAGGGGCAGAAAACGCCAAGGAGGAGACGATGGCAAATTTGTGGCACGATATTCCCCCCGGCCCAGACGTCCCGAAAGTCATCTACGTGATTGTGGAGATTCCCAAGCGCTCCCGAAATAAGTTCGAGTATAGCAAACGCGCCGGCATCCTCCAATTGGATCGCGTGCTCTACTCCTCGCTCCACTACCCCGGCGATTACGGCTTCATCCCACGCTCCCACTACGACGACGGCGACCCGCTGGATGTGCTGGTGATGACCAACGAGCCGACCTTCCCCGGCTGCGTCATCGAGGCGCGACCCGTGGGCATTTTTCGGATGCGGGATCGCGGCGTCGCCGACGACAAGATCTTGGCCGTCCCCGCCACCGATCCGCTCTTCGACGGTACGCAAGAGCTGGAAGATATCCAGCCCCATTTTCTGCAAGAGGTCTCGCACTTCTTCTCCGTCTACAAAGATCTCCAACACATCCGCGTGGAGACGCTCAAGTGGGAAGGGCGCGAGGTCGCACAGGCGGAGATCGAGCGCTCGCTCCAACTCTATGTGCGGTATTTGCGCACCAGTCACTAACAGTGAGAACCTGAGGATATATGCCAAACAGAACCAAACAACGGGCCAGGTATCTGATTTCGCCGTGGGATAAGCGTTGGTTGTGGGGCACGAGTCTCTTCGTCGCGCTCGTGACCGGCATCTTCTACTGGCGCACGCTCCATCCGGGCGTCGGCCCCTACTTGGATTCCATCGAATATCAGCTCACGACGCTCGTGCTGGGCGTCTCGCATCCGCCGGGCTACCCACTCTACACCTGGCTCGGCCATCTCTTCGTCAGGCTGCTGCCGTTCGGGAACCCGGCCTTCCGGCTCAATTTGCTCAGCGCCGTTGCCTCGGTGATCACGGTAATGTTGCTGCACCGCTTGATCGCCCAACTGACGCGCTCGCTCACCATCGCGACGTTGGGCGCGCTCTCGCTGGCCTTCGCCGTGCGCTTCTGGTATCAGGCCACGTATAGCGAACTCTATCCGCTGTACAACACCTTCGTCGCCGCCGAGTTACTCACACTGATCTTGTTTATGCAGACGAAAAAGCCGCGCTATTACTTTCTCAGCGTCGTGATCTACGCCTTCAGCTTTGGCATCAACGCGCCGGCCATCGTGCTGCTGCCGATGTGGCTGTGGGCCGTGCTGGTCACCGATCATCGGATGCTGACCCGCCCGCGCAACTTCGCGCTCACCGCCGGGATCGTGTTGCTGGCGGCGGCGCAATATCTCTACGTGCCGCTGCGGGCGCTGGGCACGCCGCCGCCCAAATTCTGCAACTTCTGCCCCGACTCGTGGGCCGAGGTGCCGGCCTTTCTTACCGGCCAACGCTGGTGGGGCATTTCCTTTGGGCTGCCAATGAAGTACTGGCTCCAGCGCTGGGCCGATAGCGGCTATCAATTGATGCTCCAGTTCTGGCCCGTCGGCGTGATATTGGGCGGCATCGGCCTGTGGTCGCTGCTCCAGCGCCGTCTGTACATCGCGATGACCTTTATATTAGGCCTTGCCGGGACGTGGTTCTTTGTCGTCACCTATGCCGTGGTCGATTGGGACGATTTTATGACGCCCGTCTATGTCATCTTCACGCCCCTGATCGCCATCGGGATGCAGACGGTGTGGCGGTGGGCGCAATCGCGTGTGGCGCTTGAGCGCCCGCTGCTCGTCCCCACCGTGCGCATCGCGAGCATCGTACTGGTCGCGATCTGGCTGGTGATCGTCGTGCAGAACAACTATCCCCTGGCCGATCAAAGCCACAAGGGCGAGTGGCACGCCTGGGCGCGCGAGCTGCTCCCGCAATTCGAGGAGGATGCCTGGCTGCTCACGCCGCCCACGGCCACCGACGGTTTTGTGCAGACGTGGGTGCTGCGTTACATCTCCTGGGCCGAGGATCTCCATCCAGAGATGACGGTCGTCTACCTCCCCGGCGGGGAATTCGAGCCGCCCGGCCCCCCACCCGGCTACATCACCTGGGCAGAAGCGAAGGATCATCTGGAGGAGCAGCCCGTCTACGTCATCGAGCGCAATGACGAGCGGCTGGCCCAGTACGTCTTGCATCCCATCCGCCGCTCCTACGATGATTGGGTCATCGGTTATCGCATCGTCGGCGCGCAGACCGAGACCGGCATCGAGCCGTGGGTCGCGCCCGAACGCTGGGAAGCCATCCAGGACGATGTAATTTTGCCGTGACGCATCACCATTCAGCAATCACCGGACACGTTGATTCTCACGGATCACACGGATTTTTTAGAACTTTTATCAGCCAATTGCGAATTGCGAATTCTGAATCTTTACTCATTGCATTATTCGCAATTCTAAATTCGCAATTCTAAATTCCAAAAAATGTTTATCCGTAAGCTAAGAAGTGTCCGGTGACTGGTGTCCAAATCAAGTTACTGGGCAAGTCGCAAAACTTTTGACTTTCGACTTATCCCCCGAGGAGATTCCTTATGATCATCGGTAGCTGTCTCATCCACCTCTATTTGCCGGGCGCTGTGTCCCTCAAGGACAAACGCCATCGCATCAAGCCGCTGCTGCACCAACTGCGGCGCCACTTCGAGGTCGCCGCCGCCGAGGTGGACAAGCAGGATGTATGGCAATCCGCGGACATCGCCATCGTGACCGTCACCAACGACATCGGTCTGGCCCATTCACTCCTGGAAAAGGCTGTCCATTGGATCGAGGAGCATTATTACGACGTGCAGGTGTTGGATTGGCAGATCGAGGTGTGGTAGGTATTAACGGCTGGCGCTGTTTATCCTCTCGGAGAGGCCCCCGGCGAGCCAGCGCGGATATTCCGTAAAGCGTATTTCGTATTTCGTAATGAAACTAGTTGCGAGATCCGACTGGTAGGTGAGCAAGGTATCCGCAACATAATTACACAATACGTAATACGAAATACTAAATACGTTGCCCCGAACTTCCCCAATATTCTGCACTATACGCCAGTTGTATTTAAACTTGACGTTGGTACAATAAGGCCCTATGGATCCAGTTGAGGAAATTAAGCTTCGCTTAGATATTACTGAATATATTGGTCGGCACGTTAATCTCAAGAAGTCCGGACGCAACTTCAAGGGCCTCTGTCCTTTTCATCAAGAAAAGACCCCATCGTTTTACGTGTTCCCCGAAAGTCAGACATGGCATTGTTTTGGCTGTGATCGGGGCGGCGATATTTACAGCTTCTTGATGGAATTTAACGGGCTGAACTTCCGTGCCGCGCTGGAGGAGTTGGCGCGCGCGGCCGGTGTGGAGTTGAAGCCCCGCACGCCGGAAGAGCTGGAGGCCGAGTCGGAGGCGGATCGGCTCCGGCGCGTGATGGAGATGGCGGCCGACTATTATCACACCCTGCTGCTGACGTCGCCGCAGGCCAGGGACGCGCGCGCCTATCTCAAGAAGCGTGGCTTCACGCGCGAGACCCTCGAGACCTTCAAGCTGGGCTACAGCTTAAATGAGTGGCACGCAATCCGCTCCTATCTGTTGGATAAGGACGTCAGTCTCGAGGAACAGGTGCTGGCCGGCCTGATCGTGCAAAAAGAGAGCGGCACTACCTACGACCGCTTCCGCAATCGGGTGATGATCCCCATCCACGACCGGCGCGGGCGCGTGATCGCCTTCGGGGGCCGCGTCCTCAGCGCCGAGGATCAGCCGAAGTACATGAACTCGCCCCAGACGCCCATCTTCGATAAGAGCCAGGTGCTCTTCGGCTATCACTTAGCCAGCCGCGCCATCCGCGAGGCCGATGAGGCCGTCATCGTCGAGGGCTACATGGATGTGATGATCCCCCACCAGGCGGGATTCGCCAACATCGTCGCGCCGATGGGCACCGCCCTGAGCGAGGCCCATCTCAAGCTGCTCCAACGGCTCACCCGGCGCTTCGTTCTGGCGCTCGATCCCGACGCCGCCGGCATCAGCGCGACGCTGCGGGGCCTGGAGACCGCCCGCGAGACGTTAGATCGCGAGTGGCAACCGGTCTTCGATCCGCGCGGGCTGGTGGGCTACGAGGGCCGGCTCAAGGCCGAGATCCGCGCGGTGATGCTCCCGCAGGGCCTTGATCCCGATGAGTTGATCTTAGACGATCCGAAACGCTGGGGATCGCTGATCGCCCAATCGCAGCCCATCGTGCGCTTCTACTTCGAGCAACTGCTCCAGCAGGAAAACCCCAACGAGCCGAAGGGGAAAGCGCGCATCATCGACGCGATGCTGCCGCTGCTGCGCGATATCGCCGACAGCGTCGAGCGCGAGGCCTACATCCAGGAGATCGCGCTCAAGCTCGGGCTGGACGCGCAAACCTTGATGGATCGCCTGCGCGCCCGCGAGCGCGCCGAGGCCATCCGGCGTCAGGCCGCCGTCGCGCCCCAGCGACCGGCCCTCCGCGCCGCCGACGCCGACATCGAAGCGCACCTGCTCGCCACGCTGATGCGCACGCCGGAGTTGCTCTCGCGCGTGGATATGCACCTGACGGAGCATCAACTCGAACCGATCACCACCAACGACTTCGCCACCAACTGCCGCTACATCTGGTCGGCCTGGCTGGAGATCAGCGAGCACCCGGAGATGGACTTGACCGATCTTCTGCCGCCGGAGCAGATCGCGCGCGTCCAAACGTGGGTCAGCACGCCGCCGCCGGACTTCACCATGGAGCAACTTGAGCGGGATGTAATCTACACCGTGCTGCGCGTTCGCCAGCGCCACCTGCGTGAAAAGCATCGGCAACTCAACACCTTGATCATCGAAGCCCAAAACGAGGGTGATGTGATCGGCCAACGCCACGCGCAATCGATGCTTTCCCTGGCGCGCCAGATACGCAGCATCCAGCAGGCCCTGTCGGACTATACCCCCTCCCAGAAAAAGAAGGAGAGACTATGACACAAAAGCAAGCCGCCAAGCCCAGGCGTTCCACTTCCCCAAAAGAAAAAATAGAGAAAGAAAAAATAGAGATGGAAGAAGTAGAAGAGATAGAGAGTCAGGAAGATATATCGGACTTCGATCCGGATTTTGATGCCGATCTCGATACGGATTTCGACGTGGTCCTCGACGTGGAAGAAGATGAGGACGAGGATGAAGACGATACGTTGGGATTGGATTTAGAAGCGATCTTCCGCGAAGAACCCTCGGCCCTGGAGTTGAGCCAAATCGAGGATGAGGATGAGGATGAGGACGCTCTTCGCCCCGCCAAATTAGCCGATCTGGTCGATGATCCCGTCAAGATGTACCTGCGGGAGATTGGGCGCGTCGATTTGCTCAAGCCCTACCAAGAGGTGTGGATCTGCCTGATTCGCGAGGCGGCCGATGAGCTGGGCAAAGTCTGCCAGGTGGTCGCCACGGACATCGACCCGGACGCGGTGGGGCGCAACCTCATCGAAATCTACGAAACCGCGCGCGATGAGTGGGGCGCAAGCCAGCGCCTCGCCCAAGAAAACGAGGTCGCCACGCTTTCGGCGACCGAGTTTATGGAGGAGGTCAAGCGCCAGCGGCGGGTCGTCATCTCGGAGATTGAATCGGAGTTGTACGCCTATATGGGGCCAAATCGCTGGGGCGACAGCTCACAATGGCGACCCGTGATCCTCCATCTGCTCGATTGCGCCATCTACCTCTACCTCCTCCCACCGGTGCTGGTCGAGCACATCCACGCCGAGATCGCCACCGGCAATGAGTGGCCCACGCCCGCCCAAATCGAAGAGCAGATGCCCAGCCCCGGCGACGTCTTCGATTGGTGGCAGCAGGTGGAGATCTTGGCCGCCGAGGCGCAACAGCTTCTCGTGCGCGCCAACCTGCGCCTTGTCGTCAACATCGCCAAGCGCTACGTCGGGCGCGGCGTCTCGTTCCTCGATCTCATTCAGGAGGGCAACATCGGCCTGCTGCGCGCCGTCGAGAAGTTCGATTTCCGACGAGGGTATAAATTCTCCACCTACGCCACCTGGTGGATTCGCCAGGCCATCAGCCGGGCCATCGCCGACCAGGCCCGCACCATTCGCATCCCCGTGCATATGGTCGAGACGATCAATCGCCTGCTCCGCACGCAACGGCGGATGATGCAGGAGTTGGGCCGCGATCCCACGTTAGACGAGTTGGCGCTCAAGATGGACATCCTCTCCAACGAGGATATCCGGGATATTCAAGAGGCCCGCAAGCGAGATCGAGAGCTGACGCCGTTACTGGAGCGCAAATTACGCCGCGCTGTCGGCAAGGTGCGCAACATCCTCAGCATCTCCCAGGAGCCGATGTCGCTGGAGACGCCCGTCGGCAACGAGGACAACAGCGAGCTGGCCGATTTCATCGAGGACGAGAATCTCCCCGGCCCGATGGACGCCACCTCATCGCAGATGTTGCGCGAGCAGCTCCAAACCATTTTGGGCGAGCTGAACAGCCGCGAGCGCGAGGTGCTGGAGATGCGCTTCGGCCTCAAGGATGGCCGCGCGCACACGCTGGAGGAGGTCGGGCAGGCCTTTGAGGTCACCCGCGAGCGCATCCGCCAGATCGAATCCAAGGCGCTGCGCAAACTGCGCCATCCGGGGCGCAGCCGCAAACTCCGCGATTTTTTGACGTGAGTTTACGGATGTTTGTAGCCAGCCTCAGTACATGAAAAAAGTGCTCTCAGACGTGAATAGGAATCACTTGAGCGGATA
>CAZCAI010000055.1:12776-27574 GCA_964496595.1 uncultured Anaerolineales bacterium | reverse complement strand
TCCTGTAAAAGCTGCGGGGCGTTTTGTAGCTCGCGGATGATGACGCGCACGCCGCTCTCCTGCAAGACCTGCTCCAACTGCGTTTGCGTAATCGGGCCAGGACCGGCTTCCGCTAATCCAGAAGCGACCACGCGCTCCGCCGGGCCGAGGCCGTCCCACAGCCATTCCAGTGTGTTGCGGCTGGCTTCCAGCGCGTCATTCACCACGGCGTCTACGTCTGCGGGTGAGACGGTGGGTGTGCCATCGGGATTCTCAGCGTACAGACGCTCCCAGGTGTGTGAACAGAGCTGCTGGGTGAGGAAGGGATGACCATTGGTCAAATCCCACACGCGCGCGACCGCTTCTTTGGGCCAGCGGAGCGTCTCGTTGGCCTCGGAGAGGCGCACCAGCTTGGCGGTCTCGTTTTTGCTCAACAGCGAGACGCGCCGGTAGGGCGTCCCCTTGAAGAGCGAAAGCGCGATGGTGTCAAGATCGTCGACGTTGCGCCCGATGACGAAGACAAACTGCAAGCGCGCGCGATCCTGGGCCATCAGTTGGCGCAGGTAAGGGAAAAAGGAACCCGCGGCCTGCTCTCCTTTGGGATCGGCTAATACGTCGAACTCATCGAAGAGCAGAACCAGGGATATACCCCCCTCTAACTCCCCCCCATTAGGAGGGAGAACACTGGGCAGGGCGTCCAAGGCCTCCGATAGCCACGTCAAGAAAGCGGCACTCACATCGGTCGCTTCATCCCAAGCGGGCGCCGGGATACCGACCCGGAAGGCAATTTCTTGGACCAGCGCGCGCAGCACGCGCTCCAGCGGCCATTCGGCCTTGTCCTGGAGATCGAAGTAGACGGGCAGGTACGCTCCCTTATCTCGCAGATGGGCTTCTAAGTATTGCAGCACCGAGGTCTTGCCGATGCGCCGCTGCCCAAAGAGCACGAGCGCGTTGTCCTGTGGGCGGCGCAACACGCGCACGGTCTCCCGCCATACGTCCGCCCGCCCGATAAAGGCGGGGCTATCGCCAACGGGGTTGCCTGCTACGTAGGGATTGATGGGAAATGGCATCATCGACTCCTTATTTTACCTCAGTGACACGTTGAAGCTCCCTCACCGCCGCTCCCACTCCCGCGTGGCGGCCTTGATGAGCTTCCGCACCAGCTCGTCGGGGATGTCGTTGACGTCCTCGTAGACGATGCCGTCGATGGCGAATTGGATGCCGCCGGAGGCGGTGTTGTGCAGTCGGATGGAGCGCTCCTGCAATTGGGGTACCTGCGCTTGCATCTCATCGACGATGGCGCCGATTTCGTGCGCCAAATCGATGCGCGGCATCATCGAGGCGAGTCCTGACGTCGCGGATAGTTGCGGCTGTCCTTTCTGGCTTTCGGCGCGGCGCCTGGCGCGGGCCTTGATCGCTTCCAGGCGACGCAAGGCCTCCGCCGCTTGCTCCGGCGCGAGTTGCCCCGGTTGCTTCTCGGCAGACGACGGCGGTTGTTGCGTCGAGGGTGGGGCGCTTGTCGGCTCGGCGGGCGTTGGCGAGGGGGGCGGCGCTTGTTTTGGCTTCGCTGGCGGCGTTGGCGGCTTCTGGACTGAGGCGGTCTTTTTCTCCTGCTTCGCAGGTGGATGCTTCTTGACGTACTCGCGTGAGAAGAGCACCAACTGCCGCAAGCCGGCGACGACCTCCTCGCGCGTGTCGGGATCGGGCACCGCGTCCAGCGACGGGTAGCGCTCCCCGTTCACGTAGATGCGCCATTCTCCCCCCGCGTGATCGAGACGCAGCAGCCCCGGCGGTCGCGCGCTCGCCTCCGCTGTGATAGCCTCGCGCCGCGCCGCGCGGCTCTTTTCGCCCGCGCGCTTCCCCAACGCCCGGCTGAGCCAGAAGGTCAAGGCGATGATGCCGATGACGATGAAGAAGAGCAGCACCAACTCGATGGGGAACCCCTCCGCGCCTCCGACAAGAACTGGATCTCTATCCATTTAGGTCACTCCTCTAAAAAATAGACAAATCAACAAATCAACAAATCAACAAATGGGCAAATAGGCAAATGAACAAATGAGTAAATAGGAAAATATATGGGAGTCTTTGTGTGCACTACGGCGATGCTATGCGGTAACTCTTTGAGAATCAGCGGCTCGGCGAATGAACGAATCAGCGAATCTGGATGTGTTCATTTGTTGCTTTGACGGTTTGTTATTTGCTGCTTTGTTTATTGGCCGCTTTGCCATACTCCGCGATGAGGTGGACTTTCCATAAGGGCGGCAGGCATTGGCCGATGGGGAGGGCGAGAAGTCGAAAGCTCCATGGATGACAAAAAGTCCAGGCGAAGTAGGACGGATCTTCCACTAAGGTGATGGCGACCATACGTAATCCCGCCGACATTGCCGCCCGCTCGATGGCCTCCGGCGTGTTGGCGGCGTAGTGGACGGGAAAGGTGTCGGCGGGCGCGCGTCCGTAGCCCCAGGCGACGATCCGCTGCTGCACGCGCACCATCCGCATCAGCCAGCGACTGACGCGGGGGATGGGATGCCGCGCGTTGGGCGTGAGCGCTAAGAAGCGCCCGCCGGGTTTCAACACGCGCGAGACTTCTTGAAAGACCGCGTCGGGATTGGGCAGATGCTCCAGCACCCAGGAGCTGACCACCAGATCGAAAGTGGCCGCCGGGAAGGGCAATCGCCCCGCGCCCGCCTGCGCGCGCGCCAGCGAGGCGACGCGATGCTCCCGCACCGACGCGCCATCCGGGTCGATGCCGAACCACTGGCCTCGCGTGTGCAGTCGCTCTGAGATCCCGCCGCGCCCGCAGCCCAAATCCAACACGCACGTCGTCGAGCTTAGCAGGGCCGTTGCTCGGCGCTCATAGCGGGCCGTGGCCGGCGTCCAGTCCATCACCCGGGCCGCGTATTCCGCGCGATAATATTCCAGTCGATCTAACGTTGTGCCGTTGGTCACTTTGATCCTCTTCATCCTCGAATCTATAGCTTACCTCTATTATAGGCGAAGCAGGAGGATTTCAAATTCGCCTTGCATTTTGACTTGATCAACAAAGGCTGACTTCGCTTAAGTATTAGTTCCGCTTTAACTTCTGCTCTTCGGTGACTGAGTTCTAACCGGCGAAGGCCGGTTTCGTAAATGTGGCCGCGAATTCATTCGCCCGGCTCCTCCTCTCTAATCTCTGGAAAGTAGATCAGGACAGCATCCCGACACATCGGCGGAATACCATTCCGCCCTACGCCTATTTTCGGAGGAGAGGGCGTGCGCTTGTCATCTACCTCTATCTCCTCTATAATGCCTCTGGATCTAACGAGATCCTTGCGAAGGTTGCACAACAACGTCTACTCACAATCCGCCGATTCTGCCGAACATCGCACCGTTTACCGAGCTACATCGTGACCTTTGCAAGGGTTGCTGATAAATGTTCACCCAGTCACGAAGGATATTTCTAAGGATATTTCTATGGAAAGCTTTACCCGTCCGACCGGAACCCAAGACATTCTCCCAGAGGATCAACCCTACTGGGCGTACCTCGTGGCACAGGCGGAGGCGTTAGCGCTCAGCTACGGCTTCGACCGGATCGATACCCCCATCTTCGAATCGACGCAGCTCTTCGCGCGCGGCGTGGGAGAGGCCACCGATGTCGTCGAGAAGGAGATGTACTCCTTCCAGGATAAGGGCGATCACGACCTGACCCTGCGCCCCGAATTCACCGCCGGCGTCGTCCGCGCCTACATCGAAAACGGAATGCGCGTGCTGCCCAAGCCGATCAAACTCTATTCGATTGGCCCGGCCTTCCGCTACGAGCGCCCCCAGGCGGGGCGATTCCGCCAGTTGCACCAATTCAACGCCGAGATCATCGGAAAACCATCGGCCATCGCGGATCTGGAAATTATGCTGATGGCCTGGGATCTCTATGATCGCCTGGGCGTCACCGGCCTCTCGTTTCAATTGAACTCGACCGGCTGCCCCAAGTGCCGGCCCGGCTACGTCGCAGAACTCAAAGCGTACTACGAAGATCACATCGCCGAGATCTGCGAGAATTGCCAGCGTCGCCTCCAGACCAATCCGCTCCGCGTGCTGGATTGCAAGGATGATAGGTGCCAGCCGATCATCGAGCGCGCGCCCAAGATGATGGATCATCTCTGCGAAAGCTGCGAGCAACACTTTGCCGAGCTGCGCACTTATTTGGACGATCTGGAGCGGCCTTACACACTCAACCACCGCCTGGTGCGCGGGCTAGACTATTATACCAAAACTGTCTTTGAGGTGTGGGCCGAGGGCATCGGCGCGCAATCTGCCGTCTGTGGCGGCGGGCGCTACGATGGCCTGATCAAGCTGCTGGGCGGCCCGCCCACGCCCGCCGTCGGCTTCGCCGCCGGGATGGAGCGCGCTGTCCTGGTGATGCAGGATCAGAACATCCTGCCGCCGCCGCTGCCCCGCCCGCCGGTCTACATCGCGTTTTTGGGGAAGCCCAGTCGCCGCCACGCCGTCAAGCTCCTGGTGCGCTTGCGCGATGCAGGCATCGCCGCCCAGATCGCGATGAGCGGGAGTCTCAAGGCTCAGCTTCGACACGCGGACAAGGCCGGCGCTCACGTGGCCCTGATCCTTGGCGAAAACGAGATCGCCGAAGGTGTGGTGACCCTCCGCGATTTGGCCGCGAGCACGCAGGAGACCGTCCCACAAGATGAAATCGTCGTCAAACTCCAATCGCTGCTCGCGGCGGATTCGGAGGCGTGAGCGTACGTGTTTTCTAGATGCTCGGCTTGGATCGCCAGATCCAAGCCTTTGAGCGAGAAGACGGGGATTTAACAATCCCCTTCGAGCATTTGGGGAGCGTTTTATGGACCAAAAAATCTCAAACATCCGAAACATCGGGCTGATCTACAATTCGCAGATTCCGGCGGGCTACCCCCTGGCCGAGAAGATCCTGTCTTGGCTGGAGGAGCGCGGCATCGCAGGGTGGTGTTGCCCGCGTGAGGAACATCCCGACGTGGACAAGCCGGCTGATCTGTTGATCACTTTAGGCGGCGATGGCTCCATCTTGCGCGCGATGCGTCAGGCCGCGCCGGCGGGTGTGCCGGTGCTGGGCCTGAACCTGGGACGGGTGGGCTTCCTCACGGAGGCGCAGCCGGACGCCTGGGAGGCGGCGCTGGAGCACGTCCTGAAGGGCGAAGGGCACGTCGAGACGCGCATGATGCTGCGCGTGCTGTTGATGCGCGACGATGAGGCAATCGCGCGCGAGGACGCGCTGAACGATGCCGTCGTCAGCCGGGGGGCGCTGGCGCGGACGGTGCGCCTGCGCACCTACATCGATGGCGCGCTGCTCACGCGCTACGTCGCCGACGGCCTGATCGTCTCCACGGCCACCGGTTCCACCGCCTACGCCTATGCCGTCGGCGGGCCGATTATGCCGCCGTGGCTGGATAACCTCTTAGTCGCGCCGGCCGCCGCGCATCTCAGCTTAGATCGACCGCTGGTGCTCAACGCCGGCGCGGTCATCGAAGTCGAAGTGCACACCGATCTGCCCGGCATGCTCACCGTCGATGGGCGGCTGGAGGGCGAGCTGCACGATGGCGATCGTGTGCGCATCACCCGCAGCCCGCTCCGGGCGCGCTTCTTGCGTCTGCGCACGCGCCACGATTTTTACAGCACGCTGGTGGCGCGCCTCACCCCGTGCAATGAAGACCAGGAAGCCGCGTAAACCTTCCGGGGAATAGCTTGAAAGTGTGTGATAGCAGCTTCCCGGAGGGTAGTATCATGTACGTGATTTTGATGACAAACTCACATTTTGATCATCACCGGGATAGGTTAAAATAGATTCCAGATGATTTAATGGGTAGGATTGGAGTATAGTCGATGGATACGAATAGGGTGGAAGAAGTAGAAGCTGATGTGGCCGTTGAGTCTGATATCGAAGACAGAGACGATGACGAGATTTTATATTGTCAATGGCACCCCAAAGTCGAAACGACCCTGCGCTGCTATCAGTGCGGCGCGCCTATCTGTGTGAAGTGCGTCAAACGCACGCCGGTGGGTTACCTTTGCCCGGAGTGCACGCGGGATCGCAAGAAGCGTTTCATCACCGCCGGGCGCCAGGATTACATTATCGCCAGCATCGTCTCGTTGGTGCTGGGGGGCATCGCCGCCTTCATCCCGATGATCGGCTGGTTCACGATCCTGCTTTCGCCAATGGCCGGCGGCCTGATCGGGGAGGCGGTCTGGCGATTGGTCGGGCGGCGCTACGGCGAGCACCTCTGGTGGATCGTCGCCGCCGGGATCGTCGTGGGGTCGCTGCCGCTGCTTCTGCCGACCTTGCTCAATGGCCTCTTTTATCTCTCGCAGGGACACATCGGCGGCGCGCTTAATCTGCTCTGGTTCGGGGTTCATCTGGTGCTGGTTGTCGGCTCCGCGACAACGCGCCTGCGACTTTCATAGCTGCTAACACGCCGAGACGTTAACACGCCGAGACGCTAACACGCCGAGACGCCGGGACGCTGGGACGCTGAAATGCTGAGACGCTGACAAGTCTGTTTCACAAAGGAATTAATCCTATGGCCGATATCTTGATCCTCACCCCGCAGGCGCCCTTCCCACCGCGACAGGGTACCGCCTTGCGCAATTGGGGGATTCTGCGAGGACTCGCGACCGAGCATCGCGTCTCGTTGCTCACCTTCGCTGCGGCGGATCAGGCGTCGGCGCCGTCCGCGCCCCTGGAGGCGGTCACCGAACGTGTCGCCATCGTCCCGCAGCCCGCGCGCTCGATGCGCACGCGCCTGCGGGATCTGTTGACCAATCCCCGCCCCGATTTGATTCTGCGGCTGGATACGGTGGCGTTTCGCGCCCAATTGGCAACCTGGGTGGCGACGTATGACTTCGACTGGGTCGTGGTCGAGGGCCTGGAGCTGGCCGGCTATCTCGACGCCGTGTGGTCGCGGCCTTCGCCGCCGCACGTGATCTTCGATGACCACAACTGCGAGTATCTGCTCCAGAAGCGCGCCTTTATGACCGATCTGCGCCATCCGCCGCGCTGGATTGGCGCGGCGTACTCCTTCGTGCAATGGCAGCGCCTGCGGCGCTACGAGGCGTCAATCTGCCGGCGTGCCGATCTGGTGGTTGCCGTCTCAGAAGCCGATGCCCAGGCGCTGGAGCGCATCGTGCCCGATCTGAAGCCGCTGGTCGTGCCCAACGGCGTCGATGTGGCGACGTTCCGCAACTTCGCGGATGAAGCGCCGCTGGAGCAACCGGCGTTCGTTTTCACCGGCACGATGGACTTCCGTCCCAACGTCGATGGCGTGTTGTGGTTCGCCCACGAGGTCTGGCCGCGCATCCGGGCCGAGTTGCCGCGCGCGTGCTTCTACATCGTCGGGCGTCATCCCCACGACCGCCTCGCGGGCCTGCGCGAAGTGCCGGGCATCATCATCACCGGATCGGTGCCAGATACGCGCCCCTACATCAAGGGCGCGCTCGTCTACGTCGTGCCGCTTCTCGTGGGCGGCGGCACGCGGCTCAAGCTGCTGGAATCGACCGCGATGGGCAAGGCCATTGTCTCGACGACGCTGGGTGCGGAAGGCTTCGAGCATCCAGAGGACGTGATGGCGCTGGCCGATGATCCGGTAGCCTTCGCTGCGGCGTGCGTCTACCTGGCGCGCAACACGCCCGCGCGCTCGCAGTTGGGGAAGCGCGCGCAGGCCTTCGCGGCGAATTACGACTGGTCGTCACTGTTGCCGCCGCTCCTGGAGAAAATCGCATCTATATAGAAATGCACAAACATACGGCATTTCATTACGCAATACGAAATACGCAATCCGGTTAAATTTCGAATCTAACCACAAACAATATTGCTGGAGGTAGAATGCACACTTACCAGACGCGAGAAATCATCGTCTTTCGGATGGCCTCGGGCGCGGAGTTGATCTCCGAACTGACGACCTACTGTCAGATGCACGAGATCGAGATGGCGCAGGTGCTGGGCATCGGCGCGCTGCGCGATCCCGAAATTGGCAGCTACGATTTCGAGGCCGACGCCTACGAGTCGTTCACGTTGGCGGGCGATTGGGAGATGCTCACGTTTAACGCCAACGTCTCGCTCAAGGATGACGCGCCATTCGTGCATCCCCACGTGCTGCTCGGCAACGCGGCGGGCGAGGTGCGCGGCGGCCATCTCTTCGCGGCGGAGGTGTTGGTCGCGGAGTTGCAGATCCACGTCCTGGATGGGACTCCGCTGCACCGCGTCCCAGACCCGGTGACGGGTCTGATGCTCTGGCCGGTGATGGGGTGAGTTTCACACTTTCTTAATTCGCAATTCTTAATTCGCGATTCTTAGATGAGGGGGAGATTTATATGCTTTTGCAAGAGATAGTCGAAGTTATTGAGGGCCAGATCCTGACGCCTGAAGATGAATCTGAAAATATCGAGGTTTATTCTGCCTTTGCCTCGGATTTAATGAGCGATGTGTTAGCTTTTGCTTCCTCAGAGATGTTGCTGATCACCGGCTTGACCAATCCCCAGTCGGTGCGGACGGCGGAGATGGCCGATATGCCCGCCATCCTCTTTGTGCGGGGCAAGTATCCGCCGGAGACGACCCTCAATTTGGCCGGAAGGATCGGCATCGCGGTGTTGCTCTCGCCGTACACGATGTTCGAGACGTCGGGGTTGCTCTACAAGGCCGGATTGCAAGGGATCGGGAAGTTACCCATTCAACAAACCTAGCGCCTGGAGCGAGTGATGAAAAAACATTTCACGCTGTTATCGTTGATTGGTCGGGAGGGCGCCCTCTCCAAAGTCCACGAACTGGTCCGTGAGTTAAAAGTCTCGCACGTGATGACCTCTTCCATCCTGACCTTGCCGGCGGATGCGACGATGCACGAGTTGAAGGACCTGATGCGCGAGCATCGCATCTCTGGCGTGCCGGTGACCGCCAAATCTGAAGGGGCGGGCGATGAGGATGAGAAAGAGATGGCGGGTATCGTCAGCATCGAGAATCTGATCCAGGCGCTGGAAGCCGGAAAGTTGGATGCGCCCATCGCCGAGTTTATGACCTGCGAGGATTTGATCGTTGCCAGAACGCAGGAGCCGGTGATGGAGGCCGTGCGGCGCTTTGAGCAGACGGGCGTGGGACGCTTACCGGTGCTTGATGATAAAGATAATCTGGTGGGCATCATCACGCGCGGCGATGTGATGGTGGCGCTGTTGCAAGCGTTGCAGGATGTCTACGATGAGACGGAGCAATTGCAGGCGCAACCGAGCTACTTCTTCGAAGCGCTGGAATCCGAGGAGACAAATCTTCTGCTCCGCTACCACATCGATGCGGACGATTTCTCCAAGGGCGGCGAAGCCTCCGCGAAGATCAAACAGGCGTTGCTGCGGATCGGAGCGTCGCCGCAGTTGGCGCGCCGCGTGGCTATCGCCACCTACGAGGCGGAGATCAATCTCGTGATCCACACGACGAAGGGCGGCTTCATCCTGGCGGATGTGCGGCCCAGTGAGATCACTATCGTCGCGCAGGACTCCGGCCCCGGTATCGCCGACGTAGAGCAGGCGCAGCAGCCGGGGTATTCTACGGCCTCGCCTCAAGTGCGTGAGATGGGCTTCGGCGCCGGGATGGGGCTGAACAACATCAAACGTTGCTCCGATGACATGACTATGTGGTCCGCCATCGATGTCGGCACACGCTTGCAGATTAACTTTGACGTCTCGCCGGAGGAGACGGGGAAATAGAAGATTGTTGACGTTCGACTTTCGATAACTTTCAACTTGTAACGTGTAACTTTCAACTGATTTTTGACTTTTAAGGAGAATAACAACCTACATGAACGTTCGTGACATTGTTGAAGCCTTACCAGTGGATGTGCTGACCGGTAAAGAGCAACTCGATAAGGCGGTCGATGGCGGCTACGTGGCGGATCTGCTGAGCTGTGTGATGGCCGGCGCCGCCTCCGACAACGTCTGGATCACCCTCCAGACCCATGCGAACATCGTCGCCGTCGCCTCGCTGCTGGGGATCGCGGCCATCATCGTGGCCGAGGGCGCGCCCGTGCCCGAGGATACCCTGCGCAAGGCCCAATCTCAGGATATGATCGTGCTCTCCACGCAGGATCCGATCTACGAGACGGTGGCGCGCCTGGTGGAGTTGGGCCTCTAAGGTCGCCCCAGACCCCAGAGCGAGGGTATGCGCGAGTATCGAGCGGATCTGCATATTCACACGCTCCTTTCCGCGTGCGCCGAGGTGGAGATGATCCCGCCGCTCATCGTGGATGAGGCGTTGCGCAAAGGGTTGGACATCATCGCGATCACGGATCACAACACCACGCGCAACGCCGGCACCGTGATGGAGGCCGCCGAGGGATCGGGGCTGGCCGTGCTGCCCGGCATGGAGCTTCAGACGCAGGAGGAGGTGGAGATCGTCTGTCTCTTCGATTCGCTGGCGCAGGCGGAGGCGTGGGAGGCGCAGGTCGAGGCGTGGTTGCCGGAGATGGAGAATGACCCGGAGCGCTTCGGGCCGCAGTATATCGTCGATGCGGCGGGCGAGTTCGTCGCCGAGGATACGCGGATGCGCCAACTGCCCGCCGAGGTCAGCCTCGAGACGGCCGCTCGCGCGGCGCGCAAGCTGGGCGGCCTGGTCTTCCCGGCGCACATCGAGCGCCCGGCCAAGGGCCTGATGGTCATTTTGGGCCTCTGGCCGCCGGATCTGACCGCTGACGCCGCCGAGGTGTCCTTCAATATGCGGCCCAGCGAGGCCCGCACAACCTATCCCCATCTGCCTGATATTCCCATTATCACCAACTCGGATGCCCACTGGCTGGATTGGATCGGCAAGGTAATGACGATTTTCGTCATGCAGCGCCCCAGCTTGGATGAAATGCGCAAGGCGCTGCGCGGCGAAGGAGAACGCCGGGTCTATGTACCATAGTCCCCCAGGAGGACTCACCGTGCCAGGGGATGCCCTTCTTTTAAAAGCGTGTATAATATCACTAGGCTTATGGCGGTCAATTCCCTATGATGTAGAGTGATCTGACTGTAACTTGCCCCGCCGTTGATCATTGTATGAACTAGAATCATGTAATTGAGGTGAGAGAATGAGCATAGTTGTTGAAGAAGCATTGGAGATTAGCCCGGAACATCAAGCCATTTTAGATGACATTTTGGAGCAAAATCGAGATAAACCCGGCGCGACGATGGTGGTATTGACGCTGACCCAGGAGCAAATTGGGTATGTCTCGCCGCCGATGCAAAAATATCTGGCCGATGCGTTGGAAGTTTCCTTAAGCCATCTCTATGGCGTGTTGACCTTCTACTCCTTCTTTCGCACCAGCCCGATTGGCCGTCATAAGATCAGTATCTGCATGGGCACGGCCTGCTACGTGCGGGGCGGCCCGGCGATTGTGGAGAAGTATCAACAGGTTTTGGGCGTCGATCTGAACGAGACGACGGAGGATCGGCGCTTTACGTTGGAGATTTGCCGCTGCGTGGGCGCGTGCTCGCAGGCGCCTGTCGTGATGATCGATGATGACATTCTGGGGCGCGTTGGCCCCTCCGATGTGGCAAAGACGTTGCGCAATTATAAATAAATGACCGTCTTCCGGGAGTTGTCACAACATATCCTGGATATTGTCGAAAATTGCGTCAAGGCCGGCGCGACGTTGGTGCGGATCGAGATCGAAGAGGATCTGACCGAAGATCGCCTGGTCCTCGCCGTTGAGGACGACGGCAGCGGTATGGACGAGACCTTTGTACGTCACATTTCGGACCCGTGGGTGACTACGCGCACGACGCGCAAGGTGGGTCTGGGCATTCCTTTTTTCAAACAGATGGCCGAGATGTGCAACGGGTCTTTCGAGATCCGTTCGAAGAAGCAGCAGGGCACCACTGTGGAAGCCATATTTCAGCACAGTCACATCGACCGCCCGCCGTTAGGCGATTTGATCGGTACGCTGATGTGCATCATCGTTGGGTATCCCCAGGCGAATCTGCTCTATTACCATCGCGTCGATGGGCGCGAGTTTGTCTTGGATACCCGCGAGGTGCGGGAGATGCTGGGAGATGAAGTCGCTCTTTCCGATCCAGAGGTGCTGGCCTTCTTGCGGGGGCATCTCAAAGAGGGTCTCGCCGACTTAGGCGGCGAGGTGCAGCCCGCGAGGGCCGGCGGTTCCCACGGCCATTAGGCCGTTGGGTCAAAGAAAAACCACGGGCCACAATTATGCAACCGCCCTTCGGCGACTGAGATTGAACCGGCGAAGGCCGGTTTTGTAAATGTAGCGAATTTATTCGCCAGGCAGTTTATTTATACATACATTGTAAAGTATATAGCATAAGGCAGGAGGCTTAAAACATGAAGAGCTTAGATGAACTGAAGAAGATTAAGGAGCGCGCCCTGGAACGTCGCAAGATGTCGCAGGAAAGCTCCCGCGCTCGCGTCGTTGTCGCGATGGGCACTTGCGGGATCGCCGCCGGCGCGCGGGATACGATGAGCGCCATTTTAGAAGAACTCGAGGCGAAGAACATCAGCGACGTCACCGTGACGCAGACGGGCTGCATCGGCCTGTGTGAGTACGAACCGATTGTCCAGGTGAAGGTGGGCGATCAGGAGATGGTCACCTATGGCCACATCGACGAGTCGCGGGTGCCCGAATTGATCGCGAAGCACATTATCGCGGGCGAGCCTATTGAGGCGTGGACTGTCGAGGCGTAGCCGTCCGGCGCCTACGTATCTGTGACGACAAGGACGATCAAGTTCCATCAAGTCCTAAGGATGGCGTCGCGGCGTCGATCCTTAGCTTAAGGAGGTAATATGGCTTATCGTGCACATGTATTAATCAGCACGGCGCCGAAGGGGGCGGGGGCCGTCGAGCAGGCGCTGCTGGACAAGCTGAGCGAACTAAATCTGGATCGAGAGATCCGAGTGTTGCAGGCCGACGCGCTGGGCCACCCCGAGGCGGGCGTCGAGGTGGTCGTCTACCCGGACGACACACATTACGTCGGCGTGACGCCAGAGGATGCCCGGACGATTGTGGCGGAACATCTCTACAAGGGGCGCCCGGTCGCGTCACTGCTGTATGAGGTCGGGAAGGTCGAGCCGATGCCGGCGCCAGCCGCGAAAGAGATCCGCGTCGTGTTGCGCAACGTGGGCAAGATCGACCCCTTCAACATCGAGGATTATATCATTGAGGATGGCTATCAAGCGCTGGCCCACGTCCTCACGGAGATGACGCCGGAGGAGGTCATCGCAGAGATGAAGACTTCCGGCTTGCGCGGGCGCGGCGGCGCGGGTTTCCCCACCTGGCTCAAATGGTCGTTTGCCCAGCGCAACCAGAGCGATCAAAAGTACGTGATCTGCAACGGCGACGAGGGCGACCCCGGCGCGTTTATGAATCGTCGTGTGCTGGAGGGCGATCCCCACGCTGTGATCGAGGGGATGATCATCGCCGCCTATGCCATCGGCGCCGAACAGGGCTACTTCTACGTCCGCGCCGAGTATCCGGTCGCCATCCGCACGCTGCGCACCGCGATTGAGCAGGCGCGCGAGTACGGCCTGCTGGGCGAGAACATCTTCGGCTCCGGCTTCAACTTCGATTTGGAAGTGCGGATGGGCGCGGGCGCGTTCGTCTGCGGCGAGGAGACGGCGCTGATGCAATCCATCGAGGGGAAGCGCGGTATGCCTCGCACGCGACCGCCATATCCGGCGGTCTCTGGTCTGTGGGGCAATCCCACCAACATTAACAACGTCGAGACGCTGGCCAACGTCCCGCAGATTATCCTCAAGGGCGGCGAGTGGTTCGCCTCGATGGGCACCGAGAAGAGCAAGGGCACCAAGACCTTCGCTATCGCCGGCAAGGTGGAGCGCACGGGCCTGATCGAGGTGCCGCTGGGCATCACGATCCGCGAGATCGTCTACGACGTCGGCGGCGGCATCTTGGGCGGCAAGAAATTCAAGGCCGTGCAGACCGGCGGCCCGATGGGCGGCTGTATCCCGGAGAAGTACTTAGATTTGCCCGTCGATTACGAGAACTTAGCCGAGGTCGGCTCGATTATGGGCTCCGGCGGCTTCGTCGTGATGGACGAGGAAACTTGCATGGTCGATATCGCGCGCTTCTTTATGGAGTTCGCGCAGGAAGAGTCGTGCGGCAAGTGTGTGCCCTGTCGCGTCGGCACGCGGCGGATGTTGGAGATCCTCGACCGGATCTGCGCCGGGGATGGCAAACCGGGCGACATCGAAAAGCTGGAGACGTTAGGCGAGTACATCAAGCGCGGGTCGCTCTGCGGTCTGGGCCAAGGCGCGCCCAATCCCGTATTGAGCACGCTGGAGCACTTCCGCGACGAGTACGAGGCGCACATCTACGACAAAACCTGCCCCGCGCGCGTCTGCCGAGGCGTCATCGAGTACACCATCGACCCGGAGACCTGCATTGGCTGCACCCGCTGCGCTCGCAACTGCCCCGTCGAGGCCATCAGCGGAGAGCCGCGTGAAGCCCACGTCATCGATCAGGATATCTGCATTCGCTGCGGCATCTGCCACCAAGTCTGCCCCGTGGATGCTGTCTTGGTTGAATGACCCGCTAGTATTTAAGACGTGCAATCCAGCCCCCAGCGGTCTCCGCCCCTGGGGGCTTCTTCATGGGATAGAAGGGGGAGCGTGGGGGACGTCGCCGGAAGGAAATCCAACGGGTTCCCTGATGTTGGGGTATAATTAAGCATTGAGGTCAAAGTGATAACATCGACTTTCTCGCAGTTCACAGCCCTCGTTACCGCAGGTGTCTATGACAATTGTCCTAACGTCTTATATCGATTTATATCGATGGGAACCGAATATTGGGATTGATACTGAGGTT
>CAZCAI010000055.1:0-12676 GCA_964496595.1 uncultured Anaerolineales bacterium | reverse complement strand
ACTGAGGTTTACACTGAGGTTTACACTGAGGTTCACATGAAATTCAAAGGAGTATTTAACACGGCGGTGCGTTGCTGGCTTAGCTTCATCATCGTTGGCGTGGTATGCTTGCTCCTGGCGCGCGGCGTCGCGGCGCAGGAAAACTCTCCCCCACCGCGCTTCGAGCATCTGACCCCCAACGAGGGCTTGCCGGGGCGGCACGTACTCGCCATCCTCCAGGATCGCCAGGGCTTTATGTGGTTCGGCACGGAAGATGGGTTGGCAAAGTATGACGGCTACACGTTTGTCACCTATCGCCACGACCCGGACAATCCGCAGAGCCTCAGCGCCAGCGCGGTCAACGCGCTGTATGCAGACCCGGCGGGCTATCTATGGATCGGCACGGTCAATGGGCTGAACCGCTTCGATCCGGCCACGGAGACGTTCACGCGCTATCCCCCCGATGCCACGGACGCAAGCTATCCGCGCGTGCGGGCGATCACGCTAGACAGTGCGGGGGATTTGTGGGTGGGCGCGCTCGGTGGACTCCAGCGCTTCGACCGGGAGACCGGGCAGTTCGAGCAATTTTTACACGATCCGCAGAACCCCGCCAGCTTGAGTCACGACCTGGTGTGGGCCGTCTACGCAGATACCCAGGGCGGGCTCTGGGTGGGCACGTCGGGCGGGCTGGAGCGCTTCGACCCGGCTATGGGCGACTTTGTTCATTACCGCCACGATCCCGACGACCCGCGCAGCCTCAGCCATAATGTCGTCACGAGCATTTATGAAGACCGCGCGGGCGTCCTGTGGATTGGCACAGAGGGCGGCGGGCTGAATCGCTTCGACCGGGCGACCGGCGCGTTTACGGCGTTTCAGTACGAACCGGGTAATCCGCACAGTTTGAGCAGCAACATCGTCCGCGCCATCCTGGAGGATAGCGGGGGTAATTTTTGGTTAGCGACGGAAGGCGGTCTGAATCACTTCGACCGCGCCACGGGCGTCTTTACCGCGTATCGGTCGGAATCAGGCAACCCGTATAGCATTAGCGACGTTAGTTTGCTCTCCTTGTACGAAGACCGCGCTGGCGCGCTGTGGATCGGCACGATGGCGAGCGGTGTAGACCGGCTCGACCGCCGCGCCGCGCACTTCACCCATTATTTTCATCAAGCCGGCGACGACGCCGGCCTCAGCGGGAATGTCGTCAATCAAATTTACGAAGACCGCCAGGGCTTCATCTGGATTGCTTTGGGCGAAGGGGGCCTGAATCACTTCGATCCGCGCGCGGGGCGCTTTACGCACTATCAGCATGATCCCGCTGATCCGACCAGCTTGAGCGTGAACCAGTTGGTGTCGCTCTATGAGGATCCGGTGGGGACGCTGTGGATCGGAACCTGGGGTGGAGGCCTGGATAAATTCGACCGCGCCACGGGGACTTTTACGCACTACCGGCACGATTCCGCCGACCCAACTAGTTTGGGCAGCAATCTTATCCTGGTTTTGGCCGGAGATGGCGCGGATGGACTCTGGATCGGCACATGGGGCGGCGGTTTGAATCATTTCGATCCGGCCACAGAAACGTTTACCCGTTATCAGTACGATTCCAATAATCCCGCCTCCATTGCGGATAATCGGGTGCTATCTTTGCACAATGACGCAGATGGAACGCTGTGGGTGGGTCTGGCCGGGATCGGTTTGGACCATTTCGATCCGGCTACCGGGGTCTTCACGCACTATCAGCACATTGCTGATACCCCCGATAGCATCAGTCCCGGGAGCGTTCTTGATATTCTCCGTGACACGAACGGGACACTGTGGGTTGCTACGGAAACAGGCTTGAACAGGTTCGATCCTGCCACCAGGCATTTCATTCACTATACCGAGAAAGACGGGCTGCCGGGCAATTACATCAACTTCATTTTAGAGGATACCACACCGGCGGAACAAGGCGGCCCGTACCTGTGGCTTGGCACGAACAATCGCGGGCTGAGTCGCTTCGATCCCCGCACGGGCGACTTCCGCAACTACGATCATCACGATGGCTTGCAAGGCTTGAGCTTCCGGCGGCTGGCGCGGGCGCGCAGTCGCACCGGCATGCTATACGTCGGCGGCGACAATGGCTTCAACGTCTTCGACCCCACCGCGCTGACGGACAACCCCTACGCCCCCCCCGTCGTCCTGACCGATTTTCAGATTTTCAACCAGCCCGTGCCCATCGGCGGCGATTCGTCCTTGCAGCAACACATCAACCTGGCGCGGGACATCACGCTCAACTACAACCAATCCGTCTTCAGCTTTGAATTTGCCGCGCTCAGCTTCACCGCGCCGCAGAAGAACCAATACGCCTATAGGATGGAAGGCGTAGACCCCGATTGGGTCTACGTGGACAGCCAGCGCCGCTTTGCCACGTACACCAGCCTCCGTCCCGGACAGTACACCTTTCATGTCAAAGCCTCCAACAGTGATGGCGTGTGGAACGAGGATGGCGCGCGTATCGCTGTCGCCATCACGCCGCCCTGGTGGGAGACGTGGGCCTTCCGCCTCGCGTTGGGGCTGACGCTGGTGGGCGTGGTTATGGGCGGGATGTATACGCGCGACCGCGCCATCCGCCAGCGCAATCGCGAGTTGGAAGCGCAGGTTGCCGCGCGCACGCGGGAGTTGCGCGCCAGCGAGACGCTGTTACAGGAGACGCAGCAGTTGGCGCGGCTAGGTGGCTGGGCGTTGCACGTACCGACGCAACGCCTCACCTGGACGGCAGAAGTGGCGCGCATCTTCGGTCTGCCGCCGGAGCAGCCCCCGGACCTGGAGGAAGTGTTGACCTTCTACACACCAGAGCACCAACCGCTGATTCGCGCGGCGGTGGAACGCGGCGCGCAAGAGGGCGTTCCCTGGGACTTGGAACTGGAGATCGTCACCGCGCGCGGGGAGCGCCGCTGGACGCGCAACATTGGGAACGCGGATGTGCTGGACGGTCAGGTTGTGCGGCTGTCGGGGAGCTTCCAGGACATCACCGTGCTCAAAGAGGCCGAGTTGGCCTTGCGCGAGAGCGAGGAGCGCTTCCGGCTGGCGTTCGAGCATTCGAGCGCGGGCATGTGCCTGGTGGATGTGGACGGGCGCCTTTTGCAGGTCAACCAACGGATGGGCGAGATGTTCGGTTACACGAGCGCGGAGATGGTGGGTATGCACGTCAATGACATCACCCACCCGGACTACATCGAGGTCAGCCCGACGTTTATCGATGAGGCGACCGCGGGAGCTGCCCGGCATGCCCAATTCGAGAAGCTGTACTATCACCGGGACGGGCATCTGATTTGGGGGCAGGTGGTCTCCTCGTTGGCGCGTGACGAGCGAGGGGCGCCGCTGTACTTCATCTCCCACGTCCTCGATATTACCGAGCGCAAGCAGGCCGAGACCCGCTTGCGGGAAAGCGAAGAGCGCTTCGCCGCCGTGATGAACAGCATGGAGGCCATCATATACGTGGCCGATATGACCACGTATGAGATTTTGTTCGTCAACCAGTATTCGCGCGCGCTGTTTGGCGATGTAGAAGGCCAGGTCTGCTGGCAGGCCTTCCAGGCCGGACAGCGTGGCCCGTGCGCGTTCTGTACCAACGACCGCCTGCTCACCGACGCGGGCGAGCCGGTCGGGATTGTCGCCTGGGAGATGCAAAACACCGTCAACGGGCGCTGGTATCACATTCAGGATCAGGCCATCCGCTGGACGGATGGGCGGCTGGTGCGGCTGGAAGTGGCGACCGACATCACCCAGATCAAAGAGGCCGAGCGACAAGTGCTGGTGCAACAGCGCCAACTGGCGATGCTAGAAGAACGCGAGCGCATCGGGCGCGAGTTGCACGACGACCTGGGCCAGGTGATGGGCTACGTCAATATGCAGGCGCAGACGGCGCTAGATTTATTGGGCCGCCAGCAGACGCCGCAAGCAGAAGCGGCGCTTGCCCAACTGGTGCAGGTGGCTCAATCCGCTCAACACGACGTGCGCGAGTATATCCTGGGCATTCGTCAGTCCGGCGCAGCGGCGGATAATTTTAGCGCCGCGCTGCGCAAATACCTCCACGCGCTCCAACAGCGTTATGATTTGACCGTGCAGTTATCCCTGCCGGACGATTTGCCCGTGCATTTCTTAGCGGTGGAAGTGGAAGTGCAACTGCTGCGGGTCTTGCAGGAGGCGCTGACCAACGTCGCGCGGCACGCGGGCGTCGATAGTGCGCGCCTTACGTTGACGCTGGACGACGAGTGGGCGATGGTTGTGATTGCGGACGCCGGCGTGGGCTTTGCGCTTGATTCGCCTGATGCGCCGTCCCCTTACGAGCCGGAAGCGCATTTTGGACTTAAGATTATGCGCGAGCGTATCGCCTCCGTCGGCGGCAGTTTAGAGGTGACCACGGCCCCTGGCGAGGGCACCCGGGTCGCCGTGAGAATGCCGCGCGTTCTCACCCCTTCCCACGCTGATGCCGTGGAACTTGATCGCGATAGCGCGCGCGCGTTGCGCGTTCTGCTGGTGGATGATCACCCGCTCTTCCTGGAAGGGCTGTACAACATGCTCAGCGCACGCGGCGTGCAGGTGGTGGGGATGGCGCACGACGGCCTGGAAGCCTTAGCGTTGGCCCATCAATTGCGCCCGGAGGTCATCTTGATGGATGTGAATATGCCGCAGTGCGATGGCGTGACAGCCACGCGCCGCATCTTGGCTGAACTGCCCGACATCAAAATTGTGATGCTCACCGTGGCCGCCGATGATGACACACTGTTCGCGGCCCTCAAAAACGGCGCGTCCGGGTACCTGCTCAAAAGCCTCGATAGCGTCACCCTCTTCAGGATGCTCTCCGATCTGATGCGGGGCGAGATCGTCATCGCGCCGGGATTAGCTAAGCGGGTCCTGATGGAATTGGTGCATCAGGATATAGAGGAGGAAAATGCGCCTCCGGCAGATACATCTGGCCCGGCCATAGGGGATGAGCAACCAACTTCCGCCATGGGGGAGGACATCCTTACCGGCCGGCAACTCGAAGTTCTGCAATGGGTCGCGCAGGGTTTGACGTACAAAGAGGTTGGGCAGCGACTCTACATCAGCGAGCGCACGGTCAAATACCACATGGGTGAGATTATGGAACGCCTGCACCTCAAAAACCGCGAGCAGGTCGCGCTGTATGCTCAACAAGAAGGGTGGGTAGAAACGTGAGACTTATCAGATTTCCGAAGTCTGCCAGACTTCGGTATGCTGGGCATGGTTCATTCTCGAAAGAAAATTGCTTGACAATTTTGCTGTGTCTAAAAGGGATGGTTCATTTTCCAAGACAATTAGGTTTACACTCTGTCAGCGACTAAAGTCCCTTCGAGAGGCGCTGCGCGCCGGGCATCCTCCTTCGAGGATGCGATAGGCCGTCTGCGCAGGCAGACGGTTGGCCGTCAGGCCTTTCCAGGGTACTTCAGTGCCCGTAGAGGAAAAAAGTGTCAACCTATTTCCGAACCATCCCTTCTAAAAGCTCGTCAAACGTTATGCGTCAAACGTCAAAATTAACGCCAAGATAATGCTTCTAATTTTGAAGGATAGCCCACATAAGGAAGACCATAGAAAGGCGGACTTTGACTTTCGAGAGATTCCGTGACGTTTGACGTTTGATGCCGGAAAGTGTCAAGCAGTTCTTATCCGCAGATGCCTCAAAATGAACTCAGCCGTATTCTGAGTATACCCCCCTGTCCCCAAGTACAGGCCGTCCCCACGGGCGGCCTGTACTTTTTTTGTCCCTCAGACTGTCCTCTAACTCTCCCCGCGTACAGTAGTATTCACCCCGCCTTTCTGTTAGACTGAAATTCAATCCAAATCCAATCTGGGCAAGAGAGAAATCAGGAGCGTGATATGTGGCTAGGGGAACCGTAATCTCTTATGGCGAGCGATAACACAACGCCGCGCGCGGATCTCACATATCGCGTCATCATCTACGGCGCGTCCGCGTGGTTGATGGGCATCGCCTGGGCGCTGGAGGCCGCGCCGAATTTGGACGTGCGATGTCTCGATCCGCGCCAGTTCCCCAGCCCCTTGCAAATCATCGCATTGACGCCCGATGTCGTCATCACGGAGCGCGATCTCGGCGGCGACGCCTTGCATCTCCTGCTGAAAGCGCCGGTGATCGAAATCGACTTGACCCACAACACCTTAACCGTTCACACGAAGCGCAATATCGCCATCGCCGATATCGAGAACCTGATCCGGCTGATTGAAGAGGTGGTGTATGACGCTGTGCCCCGGCCCGCCGCCGACGCCGCTTCAGGGCCGGCCCCATCATGATGGTAGGGTCCTCATAGAGCTGCGGACCTTCCTCCTTCTTGCCTTCGCCGCAAAGTGCATCTTGCGGCGAAGGCGTTTTAAAATCGCATCCGGCCCAACCTGCGCCTCATCATCGCTGCGCGGGGTTTTTTGTTTATCTGCTCCATCTGCTCCATCTGCTGATTATTTTATACGAGGAGGTGATGCCTATACCCGACGCCCCTTATGCTCACAGTATTTTCTGATCGATAACTCGCTAGCGAGAAATCAAGGTATATCAAGCTAAAGACTTTGACGCGCAATGTATAACTTTCAACTTAACCTTAACCAATTTTCAGAGGAGGTAACACTATGACTACGCACTACGCCAGGCCTCTCTGGCAACGTTTGACTTCGGCCCTCACCGCGCTGGTGATGGTCTTGGGGATGCTGCCGTTCACATCCCAGGCGGCGCAGACCGCCCCCCTCGCGCCCTCGCGCGCGGATTTGTTGGCGGAATCGGAACTGGCGGCGGCCATCAACGCGCCGCAAGCGCCTACGGCCGGCGACGGCCCCGGCGGCGTCTCGACCAACCTCGCGCTCTGGCTCAAGGCGGATGAGGGCGTCACCCAAAGCGGCGGCACCGTTTCTGCGTGGGCTGACCAGAGTACCACAGGGACGGACGCTGCACAAGCTACCGCAGCGGATCAACCGACCTACGTCGCGGAGGCGATGAACTTTAACCCGGCGCTGGATTTTGATAACACCAATCTGACCAATCAGTATTTGTCTTTTGATCCAAGCGCTATGCCGGCAGGAACCAGCGACCGCACGTTCATCGCCGTAGCTTCGCAGGAGACCACGACCGCCGATTTCCGCTTTGTAATCGGGTATGGGGACAATAGCGGCTTCTTGAATCAACTGACCCTACTCGGCGCATACTACAACAAACCCACCGCCTGGGATGGCGGCGCTTTTCATACTCCCGCGAACCTGGACTGGCCCGACAATACGCCGGCCATTGCATCTAAGGCATTCACCTTAAACGGCGCAAATCAGGAAGGCTACCTTTACTACAATGGTGAAGCGAGCGAAGATAACCCTGATTCGCGTCTTACGGTTTCCAACGTCGCCCAGGTGCGTGGCGCGATTGGCAAGCACCCGTATGATAGCTATCACTATCCCTGGAACGGCTACATCGCCGAGGTGATCGTGTATAGCAGCGCGTTGCAAGGGACAACCGAGATGCAAAAGATCGAATCCTACCTCGCCATCAAATACGGCATCACCCTCGATCAAACCGCGCCCACCGACTACCTCGATTCCGCCGGCGCGATCATCTGGAACGCGACGACCAACGCCGCCTACAACAACGACATCGCCGGCCTGGGCCGCGACGATGCGTCGGGGCTAAATCAGCTCAAATCCAAGAGCGTCAACAGCAGCGCCACGGTGACAATGGACACTGCCGGCTTCGCCACCGACCAGGCCTTCTGGGTCTGGGGGCACGATGGCGACGCGGCTAACTACACCACCACCGGCGCGCCTATCGGCCTGGAAATGCTGGAGCGCACCTGGAAAGCGCAACGCACCAACATTGCCGCTGCCGATAGCGTGACTATCTGTACTTCGATCACGGCGGACTACCTCTTGCTAGACGCCGACGGCGTCTTCTCCAGCGGGGCCATCAGCCACACGCTCACCAGTGGCTGCGCCTCCGGCATTGACGCCACGTCCGGCGCCTTCTTCACCTTCGCGCGGGATAACGCCACAACGGCGGACATCTACAACCAGGACGGCATCGGCTTCAGCGGGACGATCCCGCCTAATCCCCTCTCCGACAATCTGATGATGAGCAGCTATCAGGACTGGCCGGCCGGCTACAACGACGGCGCGTTTATCGGCTCAGTCTTCGATGGCGAAAATACATGGCTCGTGCCCTACAACGCCAACCAGGTCGTCAAAATCGCCCCGGATGGGACGATGACCGAGTATAGCAACTGGCCCACCGGTTACACCAAAGGGCTGGCGGCATTTGAGGGCGGCGTCTTCGACGGCCAAAACATCTGGTTGGTGCCCCATGTGGCCGATCAGTTGATTAAAATTGACAAAGACACGGGCGTGATGACCAGCTACAGCGATTGGCCCGCCGGCGTCAACCTGTGGGTTCGCTCCTTCGTGGGGGGCGTCTTCGACGGTACCCACATCTGGCTGATCCCCTTCAGCGCCAGCCACCTCGTGCGAGTGGATCCCACCGATGGCTCGATGGTAAAATATGATTGGCCCACTGGCTACTACAAGGGATTCTGGGCCTTCCGGGGCGGCGTCTTCGACGGCCAAAACATCTGGTTGATCCCCTACTACAGCACCCACCTGATTAAATTCAACACCCTGGATAACACGATGACGGCGTACAATAATTGGCCGGCGGGCTTCATCAAGACCGGGGCCGCGTTTGCCGGCGGCGTCTTCGATGGGGACGACCTCTGGATGATCCCCTTCTACGCCGACCGCGTCGTCAAGTTCGATACGACAACGGAGCAGATGACCGGCTACAACGACTGGCCCACGGGCTTCTTCAAGACCCTGGGCGCGTTTTACGGCGGCGGCTTCGATGGGCAGTATATCTGGATGACGCCCGCGACCGCGAATCAGGTTATCCGCATAAACAAAGACGATGGCGCGATGACCGGCTACAACGTCTGGCCCCACGATTTCTACAAACTGGGCCGCTACTTCTACGGCGGCGGCTTCGACGGCCAGGGGCTATGGCTCGCGCCACTGATCGCCGACCGGGCTATCCGCCTGCACAAAGTACCACCGGCCGCGCCTATCGTCGCCACACCGGCGAACGGCAGCGTCACCGACCTCGACCCGTTACCCTTCACCGGCACGGCAGAACCCGGTGCGACCGTCGCGGTCAGCGATGATCAGGGCAACGTCCTCTGCACCGCTGTCGCGGATGCTACTACCGGCGCCTGGTCTTGCACGCCTGCCGCTACGGGGGATGGGAGCTATGCCTTCGACGTCGTTGCCATTGATACGGAAGGCAACGAGAGCGACCCCACCAACGTCGGCGTGACCGTGGACAGCGTCAATCCGCCGCTGGCCGTGACCAGCCCCGTGAGCGGGACAGCAATCAACACAGATCCCCCGCCTTTCACCGGCACAACGGAAGCCGGCGCGGCCATCACCGTCACCGACAGCCTCGACAACGTTCTCTGTACCGCCACTGCAGATGGCAGCGGCGATTGGAGTTGCACCCCGGCCACCGCGCTCGGCGAGTCCGACCATGATGTCACCGTGACCGCCGACGATGGCGCGGGCAACACCAGCGCCGTCCCCCTCAGCTTCGAGATTGACCAGACCGCGCCTGCTGCGCCGGACATCACCGAACCTCTCACCGGCACGACTACCAGTCTTATGCCCACCTTCGCCGGCACGGGCGAACCGGGCGGCGCGCTCACCCTCTACGATGCCGGCGCTAACCCCATCTGCACCACCACCGTCGCCGCCGATGGAAGCTGGCACTGCACGCCCGCCACGCCACTGACCGTAGGGGCGCAAACCCTCTCCGCCACCGTCACCGACGCGGCCGGCAATGAAGGCGACCCTGCTGAAGTTGCCATCATCGCGAGCGCAGACACCACCGCGCCCGCCGCGCCCGCCGTCACCGCGCCGGTGAGCGGCACGACCACCGGCCTCACGCCCACCTTCGCGGGCACGGGCGAAACCGGCGCCGCCATCAACGTCTACGACGCCAACGGCGACGTCATCTGCACTACCGAGGTGGATAGCGATGGCAACTGGACGTGTACGCCCACCGAAGAGCAGGAAGAGGGCGACCAGAGCTACTCCGTCACCGCCGCCGACGCGGTCGGCAACGAGAGCTTCCCGCCGACCGAGGTCAGCATCACCGTGGAAGCGCCTGCTTCCCTCGCTTTCTGCCCCGGCGGCGTCTGCACGCCCGCGCTGTGGCTCCGTGCCGATACGGACATTACCGCGACCAACGCTATGACCGTGACCGCCTGGGCCGATCTCGTGGGCACGAACACCTTCACCGTCACCGGCGATCCGCAAGTGACGGCGGACGCGCTCAACTTCAACCCCGTGGTGGCCTTCGACGGCGACGGCGACTACCTCGTCGGCGATACCGACATCACCTTCGTCGAGGCTTTCGCCGTGACCCACGCTATCACCGATGGCGGACGCCTGTTAGCTGGCGATGGGGCAGTCCCCGGCGGCTGTGGGGCCTACTTCTTTATGCGGGCCGATGTCAGCAGCCTCTTTATCGGGGATGCGGATCCCGATTATGCCTTTACGATGAACACCCCCGATCCAGATGGCTACCGCATTCTCAACGGCGCTCTGTTGGGGGGGACGGATGCCTCGGATAGTCGCATTGCCGTCAATGGCGCGGCTTATATCACCGCCGGCTACGGCGCGACAGACCCGCTTGAACCCTTCACCCGCGCGCCGCTGGTCGGTATCTGCGGCAATCGCGATGCGAACTCCCAGTACACGGGCAACATTGCTGAGGTCATCGTCTATGAGAACGAACTCAGCGCCGCCGACCGTCTCAAGGTGGACAGCTACCTCGCCCTCAAGTACGGCCTCACCTTGTCCGATACCCTCGACTACGTGCTGTCTGATGGGACGACTGTGGTGTGGGATGTAACGGCCAACGCTGGCTACTATCACGACGTGGCCGCCATCGTCATCGATCACGGCAGCGCGCTCACGCAGACGCAATCGCGCAGCATCAACGCCGACAGCCTTATCACGATGGGCAGTCCCACGGACCTATCCAACAGCGAGGCCCTGCTCTGGGGCAACAATGACGCCGACGCGACCACCTACGATCAGGTAGCCGGCAGTTATCAGCACGTGGCGCGCATCTGGCGGGTGCAGGAAACCGGCGATGTCGTCTCTGTCACCGTGACCGTCGCCGACAGCAACGCCGCGTACATCCTGGTGAGCGACAGCGCCGACTTCTTCAGCGCGACGGCTTACCCCGTGGGCAGCAGCATCGACTTCGCCGACGGCCAATACTTCACCCTCGCGCAGGACGCGGCTGAAGTTACCCCGCCCACCGTCAGCCGCCCCATCAGCGGCACGCTCATCAACGACGCCACGCCTACCTTCACCGGCACGGCGGATGCCGGCGCGCCCATCACCGTGACAACGCATCCGACGGGCACGGTGCTCTGCGCCGCCACGGCTGATGCCAATGGCGATTGGACATGCACCCCCACGACCGCATTGCCGGAAGGCGAGAACACCGTCGCCGTCGTCGCCGGGGATGGTGCGGGCAACGAGAGCGATCCGACCTACGTGGATGTCCCGGTTGACATCACCGCGCCCATCGCGCCCACCGTCACCGCGCCCATCAGCGGCGACACCGTACTGACCAACACCCCCACCTTCGAGGGCGCGGGCGAACCCGGCGGCGAAGTCAACGTCTACGATGGCGCAGGCAGCGTCGTTTGCACCGCCACCGTCGATCCTGACGGCGACTGGTCGTGTACGCCGGACGAAGCGCTGGACGAAGGCGAGCAAACTTACGCCGTCACCGTCACTGACGAAGCCGGGAATGAGAGCGATCCCGCTGAAGTCACCCTCACTGTGGATACCACGCCGCCGCTCCCCACCGATTTATCTGTAGTCAGTGATGGGCCTGGCGTTGTTGGCGAGGCAACGACATTCACCGCAACCGTCAGCGCCGGCGAGCCGGTCACGTATACCTGGGACTTTGGCGATGGTAACACGGGCGACGGGTCGCCGATCTCCCACCCCTACCAGCAAGCGGGCGATTACACCGTCATCGTTACGGCCACCAATGTCACTGGCGCGGTCAGTGCTACGTTGACGGTGGTTATCGGCGATGCGACAGTGATTATCGCCCCTGAAGCCGGTGATGTGCTCACGCATACCAACCCGGATGGCAGCGGGACCATCGTAGAAATCCCGGCGGGCACACTGACCGAGACGTTGGAACTCGTCTACACCGAGCTTGACGCCCCCGCCGCTGCTCCGCCGACAACCACTTTGCGCTACGCCGGGCGCGCCTTCAGCCTTAACCTGTACCGCAACGGCGAACTGGTTACCGGCACGGTCTCCTTCGATCCCCCGATCACCGTCACCCTCATCTATACCGATAGCGATGTGGACTTGCTAGACCTCGAAACCCTGGAAGTTTACTACTGGAGTGTCGCCAATCAGCAGTGGGAGCAGGATGGCATTACCCATGTGGAGCATGACCGCGCTAACCACCGCCTCATCCTCACCATCGCGCACCTCACCGACTTCGCGATGTTCGCGGAACCCCAAGACACCACGCCGCCGGACGCCCCCGTCATCACCGCGCCCATCAGTGGTACTGTGACCGGTCAGGATGCACTCACCGTCACCGGCACGGCTGATGTGACCGACACCG
>CAZCAI010000054.1:0-27611 GCA_964496595.1 uncultured Anaerolineales bacterium | reverse complement strand
CGCGGTAGGCGGGGAGGCTGACGCCCAAGTCTTTGAGGGAGAGGAAGATGGCGTGGTCGACGATTTGGGAGAGGATGGCAGGGGAGACGCCGGGTTTCTCGGTGACGGTGACGCGCCCGCGCCGGGTGGCGTTGAAGCTGCCGAACTCGGCGTCGTCGCTGCCGCCGCGTGTGCCGTAGCGGCGGGTTTCCAGAACGCCGTACTTGGCGGCCCAGAGCTTCTCGCCGTTGAAGGGGAACTCGGCGCGTACTTTGGGGAAGAGGCGGTAGAAGAGGTAGAAGACGGACGTGCTCTTGCCGCCGTAGACGGTGCCGGTCATGCCCAGGTGGTAGCGGGTGGCGGTGATCAGGTGATGGAAGGCACGCCCCCGGTCGGAGGCCTTGCCGCGGAACTGGTGGACTTCGTCGGCGATGAGCAATTTGAAGGCGTGGCGGCAGTGCGTGCGGATGTAGTCGGCGATGGGCCAGCGGCGGTACTTGTCGCCGAATTCGTAGAGCGCGGCGGTACAGCGGGGCGCGTGGGCAGCGTCGGCATCCCATACCCAGGTGGGCTGCCCGGCATCGTCTCGGACCTTGCGGCCCTGAGCATCCCGCGCCCAGCCCTGAGCGGGCCGGTCACAGTGATGGGGACGTTTGTCAAAAGGCTTGAAGGCTAGCTGCGGCCCGTTGCGCCCCCGTTGAACCTGTCCACAATCCGGGCAGATGGGGACGGGCGTGGCGGCCCCCAGAGCGGCGCGGCGCAAGCGAGTCACGGTTGCCCGTTGGTGAGCCAGGGCCGCCGGATCGTCGCCGGTTCGCAGCGCCAGGAGCTTTGTTCGCGCCTGGCGGTAGGCCTGGACGGCTTTACGGAACTGCGCGCGTTGCACACGGGCGGGATCGGGCTTATCCGGGTCGGTACATACTTGTCGGGGCAAGGTATAGCGGGTGGCGACGGCCCCGCACCAGCCGGAGCCGAGCTTAGCGCTGGTCTCCGAGATGACGGCAATGGCCTTGTCGCCCAAACACCCGGCCTGCCAATCGTCCACGAACTGCTGGGCATCATTGATGTCGCCGGGACCGCCGTTGCGGCCCAGCTTGCGCAACTCGCGCACCTGCACGCCGGGGATCACCTCGGCGGCTTCGCGCAGCCATTTTTCGACCAGATGTGGCGGACAGAGCACCAGCGCCGGATAGGCATCGAGAGTGTCCAGGGCTGCTAGACCAATCGTCGTCTTGCCCAGCCCCATCTCCCCTTGCAGAAGCGCGTGTTTCCGGGCGCGTAACGTGCGCGTCAAGGCGATGGCGACGTGCTTCTGCACCGGCAGCAGCCCGGCTTCCGCTTGGCCCGGCAGCGGCGTGCGCTGCTTGCCCAGGGTCGCCAGGAGTTTCCACTCGGCGGCGCGGGGATGCAAGTCGTAGCGGGGCGGGTGCTTGAGGATCTCCCCGGCCAGCTCTTCGCCATAGTCCTCCATAAAGGCGGTCAGGTCTGCCACGTCGGTGAGGACTTGCACGCTCTGGTCAGCGTCGGAGATGACGCCCACCGTCGTCGTGAAGCGGTCGCGGGAGATGGTGACCACGTCGCCCTGCTCGGTCTCTTCATAGGAAACATCTTGGGTCTTGCGCACCCGGCCCTTGACCAGTAGGCGCTGGCCGTCCTTCTCGATGAGCAGCGTGCCCATCAGGCCGGAGGCCATCAACATCGCCACGTGACCTTTCTTGAGCGGCATCGGCGGACAAAAGGGCATCCGCGTCTGCGGGCGGAGCGCTTGCAGCAGCGGTTCCGGCCAATCTAAGGCGTAGCCCCGGGCCACCTGTTCGCGCTCGCTGATGTCCACGCGGTAGCAGCGGGCTTGCGGCGGGGCGGGCGGGAGCACACGTTGCCAGCGCGCCGGAGGGGCCGCCAGGGGCGGCAGATCGGCGTCGCGCAGGGCGCGGAGCACGTCAATACTGTCATTGGTGGGCGTGGCGTAGGGTTTGCGGCGGGCGAAGACGATCACCTGCTTGAAGCGCTCGTACTCGCCATCGGGAAAGCGGCGGACGGTGATGGTTTCAAAGTGCCCGGCCAGCAGGCGGGCCACGTCGCGGTAGCCCAGCAAATGCTGGGGCACGAGGTAGACGAGGACGCCGCCGTAGACCAGGGTAGGCAAGGTGGTGCGCAGGAACTCGATTTCGAGGCGGCGGTGGTCGCCGTCCAGGTCGCTGTCATACGGCGGATTGAGCCACAGCAGCGACACGGACGCCTTGCTCACCCGCGTGGCTTGCCAGGCGGTGGTATGCACCTTGTCGAGCACCTGAGCCGCCTGCTCTGCCCGCTTCGGACTGAGTTCGACGCCCCAGGTCTGGGCGGGGCCGCCGATACTAGCGGCCAGTTGTGCGGCGGCCACACCTGCGCCGCAACACGGGTCCAGTAAACGCCAGAGCTTGTTATCAGAAGGAGCAGCGAGCCATTCCGCGACGAGCGCGGTCACATTCGGCGGGGTCGCGAAGAACCCCAAGACTTCGGCATTGATGAGCCGGGCCATCTCAGACCTCCTTTGGCATTGTAGAATATTTTGTGCGAACGAGGTCTGCCCGACAGCCGCCCCTCGGAGGCGGTCGGGCAGCCTCCAGGGGAAACGAAACGTGAAATCTTAACTCAGTTGCGCGGGAATCACGAAATCGGGATCATTGTGCAGCAATCCTTGGATCACCTCCAGCCACTGCTCATCGGCGGTGAGGGTGTAGGCCGTGCCCACGTCGCCGCCGGAGAGGCACATCTGTACCAGGCCCAGGTCATCCCCGGCCTGGCGCAGCTGCGCGCCCCAGGTCGCCGGGACGCCCACGGGCAACACGGCGGTCAGCCGGGCGGCGAACGCCGCATCGCGGGCGGCCTCATCCAGGCCGGTTGGCGTGACCAGGTAGGCCCGGTCCGTCACCTCGGCGGAGCACGCGCGCCGGTCTACGATCTGCATCCGCAGCAGGCCGGTGTCGGGGTCCACGATGGTGGTATGGGTGGTGTAGGTGTGTGAGGAGACGACCGGGTCGCGGACGCCGGGCGCGGTGAGCGTGAGCTTGCGCTGGTGCATCGTGTTGAGGGACCCCCAAATGCTGCGCGCGGCGGTCTTGTGGCCGACCAGGTTGAGGTAGACGACTTCGTGGGTGTCGGCGTCGACGGCGTAGCCGATGAGGGGCAGGCACACTTCGCCGTTGGCGATGGTGGGGGTGGCGGTGGGCAGCCCTTCCGGCGTGAGCCAGGGATAGGCGACCCGGTGAGCGCAGAGGGTAGCGGGGTAGAGCGGGATGCCTGCGCGGGCCAGCGCCACGCGCACGAGCTTCAGCACCTGGGGATCGAGCCAGCGGTCGGGCAGCGTGAGTTTGCCCTCCCAGACGGGGGATGCGTCAGGAACTAAGGTATCCCCGGCATAGACCGCGGCCAGCCCCGTGATGGGGTTGACCACGGCGGTGGCCGGTTCGGGCACGGCGCGTGGTGGGGGCGTGGCGTCGGGTGCGGGTTTGGATAGGGTGTAGAGGCCGAAGTAGGAGAGGGTGGGATAGTCATAGTAGCGGATGTCGGCGAGGGTGGCGAGGCCCCACGGGGTCTGGACGTAAGTGCGGTAGTTGTGGGTGACGCGCTCGGCGCGGTTAGCGATCAGGGGCAGACCGGGGAGCGGATAGCTCTCCGTGCCCAACAACACGGTATCCGGGTGTTGCGCGCTGTAGGCGCGCAATTCGGACAACAGCGGCGTCACGTGGTCTTGGAAGGTCAACACGGCGTCCATCGGACACCTCCGGGACAACGGGAGTACAACTCAGACGTCAGGTATATCATCACAACCTCCTGGCATTGAATGACCCGGCGGCCTCCGCCATCACCCCCGCCGGGGGCAACGGGGGCCGCCCGGTGAGGGAATATGGCGTTCTCGGCGCATTCAGCGTAAAGAACGTTTCTGCGAAAGGCAGAGCCGCACGCAGCGCGTGGGCAATAGTGGAAAAAGGGGTGAGGGAAGCGAGTGATAACTCGCTTCCCTGCGGAAGGTGGGCAGGGAACCTGCGGGGGCCGATACGAGGACTGCTGATGCGAATCAGGGGCGATCACGCGCGAGCTTTGGCAGCCGCCCACGTGACCACGCCGAGGAACAACAGCAGTAAGACCAGGGCCACGCCGAGAGTTGTCAGATGCGCGAGCAACGCGGCGGGCATACCTTGTTGTAGCATGTGAATCAAGTCCATTGCAAGCCTCCTCGGGCTTTCTTGGCTAGGCCAAGATCATCCTGGAGTTCCACCGGCGCGTGTCCCTGGTGCCGGGAGCCGGTGGAACTCCCTGCAGGGGTGAACCTAAGATCAAAACAGCGTGAATAACACTAACAGCACCAGCGCGTGGGCCAGTTGGTCGGCCAGCGGGCCGCGCCAATCGGCGTAGCCGAACTTGCCGGTGGCGTCGATGAGGGCGTGGGTGAGCGCGCCCAGCACGAGGCCGGGCAGCCCCGCGAGGACGTAGCCGGGCCAGCCCCCGGCGCTGAAGCCGTGGTAGGCCAGGATGCGCCAGTCGCGGCGGGCCTTACCTAGGGCGGTGGGCGTACTCTGCGCGGTGAAGTCACAGAAAAGGTGCGCAGCCCCGGCCCAGGCCAGCGGGCGCCTGATATTAACGAGCACCAGCAGCGCCGGAACGACGAGGCCTAGCAGCCGCGCCCACTGCCACCATTGAGGTTTGACGTGGGGGCGGTCAGGCAACAACATCACGTGGATTTTCATCCAGCGGGTCACAGTGGTCATCGGTAGCTCCTTGTGTCTGAGGACTGAAAACCAGATGCTAGCTTCCACCATCTAGTCAATATGAATCACAGGATTGGAGCAGTGCGCGCTCCTCGTGGTGGATCAAGTAGCGCAGTTTACGTTCGAGGATCGCGGCGATCTCCGGCAAGGCGTCAGCTAAGGCTTCGGCGATGAGCCGGTCGAGCACCGAAGCGGGCAATCGATAGTCGGATGCTCTTGCGCTGAGCAACTCTTCCCAGTGGGAAACGTCGGTGTCATTGGCATCCTCGATCAACAACGGGGTCGGCTGGCGCGCGCGCCAACCGGAACGCGGATTTGGGCGGGATGGGGTCGGCATTGCACTCTCCTTTACACGGTATCCCAGCATTCGCCGTGGTGCTGCCGCAGGCTAAACCAGCGGCCCGCCCCGACGATGATGTGATCCAACACGTCCAGCTCCAGCAGTTTCCCGGCCTGCACCAACCGGCGCGTCAAGGCGCGGTCTTCGGGTGAAGGCGTGGGATCGCCGGAAGGGTGGTTGTGACCGACCAGGAGCGCGGCGATGTTTCGGCGCACCGCGCCGCGAAACACTTCCGCGATGCGCACCAGCGAGGTGTTCAGCGTGCCGCGATACAGGATTTCGGAGTCCTGCACGCGGTTGCGGGTATCCAGATACAGCACGGCAAAGCACTCTTGCTGTTCGTGGCCGATCCAGGGCGTCAGCACCTGGGCCGCGTCGGGCGCGGCGCTGATCTGGGGGCGGTCGGTGGGGGGCGGGAGGGTCAGGCGGCGGCCCAATTCCAATGCGGCCTGGATCCGGGCGGCGGTCGCCTTCCCGATGCCGGAGATGGTCATCAATTCATCGGGCGTGGCGTGGGACAATGTATCGCCGAAGCGTTGCACCACGGCCTGCGCGATTTCAAGTTGGTCTGGGCCTCCGATGAGCAGGGCCAGGAGTTCTACCTGGCTCATTCCACCGGAGCCGACGTAATTCAAGCGGGCTGCCGGGCGTTCGCACACCGGCAAGGTCTGTACAGTTCCCATTGTGAGTTCCTCCTGTGGGATACAAGCTAATGAACACAGGAGAGACTACCGTAACGCCTCCTGGGCAGGAGGCGTAGTCCCTCCTGCCGGGCTAGGATTCAGATGACGGATATCAAAGGGTGTCAGTCACGCGCCATATCCCAGGCGGCGCAGCGCGGACGCGGCGGCCTGATAATCTCCGCCGTGTTCTAACAACGCGAACACGGCGAAGGGCCGATAGGCGCGGTCGGGATCAAAGGGCGGGGCATTGGTCGTGAAGACGTAGAAGCAGCGCGAGGCGCGGTAGTTGTAGGTGGCCGAGTGGCCCCAGCGTTTGCCGGGCCGACGCCAGTAGGATGTTTCCTGGGCGTGGCGCACACACTGCCAGCCGTGGCGTTGCAGGAGATGGCGCACGTCGCCCCGGCGATTGTAGTCGTCGCCGGGCCGCGAGCTGTCGTTGGGGATGCGAGGATGCGGACTAGTTTGTGGTACAGGCTCCGGCATCCGCACGCGGCTGAAACGGCGAGCCGTGTCCAGGAGTAGGTCACGTTCAGCGGGATTCAACACCGGGATGGTGCCGAAATCGCCGCGCAGCAGGATGTATCCGACGCTCGGCGGGGCCAGCACGTAGCCGCCCGCGCCGCGCGTTTCGATGAGCGTGAGTTTGCCGTTGGGCTTGGCGGGGTCTACGGCCAGCTTCCGGTTGCCGGAGGTAGCCGCAGGGCAACGGTAGTAGACGTGGTAGCCGCCGCTCTGCGTTTGCACGATCGGCAAGCGGGAGAGTCGGTCGGGGCAAGTGGCCTGGACGGCCGCGGCCCACGGCGCGAAGAGCGCGGGGGCGTCGAAGTCCAGGACTTCCAGGTAGCCAGAGATCGGGCCGGTGATGACGGCCACGGCGTCAGCGCCAGACCAGGGCGCAAACCAGCGCCGGACTTCGTGAGGCGCGGGGATGCGGGCCTGGTAGGGCTTCCAGTGCGGCAGCCGGGGACGCTTGCGTCGCCGGTCACAAGGAAGCACGGAGAGGCCCGCGCGGGTGTAGGTGAGCGCGGAGCGCAGCAAGGTCAGCATCTCAGCCTCCTTTGGGATGCGCGGGAATCGCAGCCTCTAAGTGGTAGAAGCCGGGGTCGCGGTACATCGCGGCGTGGGCCGGAGGTTCGATCAGGGGGCGCAGGACGCGCGCCACTGGGTCGAGGGTCCCGGCGTCCACGAAAATTGCGCCGACCACGGCCTCGAAGACGTCGCTGAGGATGGACGTGCGGTGGCGCAGGCCGCGCGCGTCGGCGTACCGACTCAGGGTAATGGCCCAGGACAAGTCGAGTTGGCGCGCAAAGCGGGCCAGGGTCGGCGCGCGCACTAACTCGGCGCGCACGCGCTTGCAAGCAAGCGTTCACTCATCTGGCCCGGGCCAAATTCCGGGAAGGCGTGGTAGAGCCAGGTGGTCACGGCCAGGTCGAGCACGGCATCGCCCAGGTGTTCCAGGCGTTCATAGTTGGCCGGGCCAGCGGAACGGTGGGTGAGGGCCAGACGCAGCAGAGCGGGGTCGGTGAAGGGGTAGCCCAGGTGCGCTTGTAGAGCGCGAAGTTGGGTGTCGTTCACGGCCCACCTCCCGCTTCCCGCCAGCGGTGCAACACATCCAGCGCCGGATCACAGAGCGTGGTCTTGACGGCGCTCAGCACGTCGTCGCCGGTGGCGAGATCGGCCAAATCCCAAGATGCCAGGGTTTCCCACGGTTGATACAGCCCCGCCATCCCCAAGGTGACGATGGGCGCGGTGTGGGGAAAGGTCAGGCGGTAGGGCGTGTGGTCAGCGGTGAAACTGAAGTACATCCAGACACTCCGGGGGAGCGTCGCGGTCATCTGGCCCCGCAGGCGGCACACGGTCGGGTCGTCGCGCAGGGCCGCGCCGGTCTCTTGAATCAACCGGGAGCGGGCCGGGGCGCGCCAGCGTGGCGGTGTGCTCACCGCCGGGGCGGTCAAGGTCAGGGTCACGGTACACCTCCTCGTTAGAAATGCATTGCTGTGCTTTACTGTGCCAACGAGGAAGCCGGGCGTCTCCGAGGAGGCGCAGCGGCTTCCTCGGGTACATCTGGGAGCAAAAGGAAACTAGGGGAAAAGCGCCGGTGAAACGTCACCGGCGCTTTCACGGAAGGGGCAGAACGGGGGTGTGCTTCACTTTTAGGGTAGAGTAGGGTTTTGCGCCACAGAACAGGGCTAACATTGTGGGGCAACCCGCTTTTGGAACCCGTGAAGCGCACCTTAGCAGTTTTGGCTGCTTGGAGAAGGGTAGAAGTTGGTTGGCGTCAGAGGGGCCAAAACTGCGGTGGCAACGGCACAATCGTCAGTTGTCAGGCTCAGACTGAGCCGTCAGGAGTACGTCGCGCAGTAGAGCCGTCTTGATCCCACTCAGCACCACCAGGGCGAACACGGCCAGCAGGAGCAGGCCGGGCCGACCACCGTGGCGGGCCGTGAAGGGCAACACGCGCGGGGCCTGGGTTAGCGCCCAGATCAAGCCGGGCACGACCAGGATCAGGAGCGCCAGCGTCCGCAGCTTGCGCCTGCGCTTACGGCGTCGGGCCTGGTGTCGCGGGATGGCGTGGGGCGCGGGCGGCTTCCGCCGTGCCCGCTGCCATTGGGCGACCAGGCGTTGGCGGTTGGCGTGTCCGCGCCGCGCGGGGCGGCGGATGACGTGATGGCGTGGCTTGGTCATCTCCCACCCCCTATGAGCGCTTGAGTTCGGCGATGAGGGCCTGGGCGGTGTCGGCGGTGAGACCGTCCAGAGCAGCGGCGATGTCCGCCGGGGCGAACCCTTTCCCGCGCATCAGGGCGGTCAGTAACCGCCGGGTGCTTTCGGGGACCGGCTCGGCTTGATGAGTGGCAGTAGGGGCCGGAGCAGGAACGCCTTCAGCGTCGTCGGACGGATCGCTGTCGGGCAGTTCGCCCTCGCCGTTGGGGCCGGGGTTGTTCTGCCAGGCGGCGGCCCACTGCTTGTAGGTCTCCCACTCGGCCTCGATGATATCGGCCAGCGCGTCGCCCACGTAGTCGCGGTCGGGATCGAACCCCGAATCACGCACGATGGGCGTGGCCCGGCTCTTCTGCTTGGTCCCGCGCAACGTCGGTTCCCCGGCGTGCAGCAGCACGGAGAAGAACGGACTCGGCGCTTGCCCTTGGGTGGCCTTGCGGACGGCCTGTCGGTGTTCGCGCAGGGCCTGGGACAGGTCTTTCGACGCCATCCCCTTGACGGTGAGCATCACCGGCCCGGCGAACCCTTGTTCGGTCTCGACGTAACCCAGGGCTTGCAGCTTGCCGCGCGCGCCGGGCACGTAGGTGTCGAGCCGGTTGCCGTCCTTGATCCACGCGAAGCGGGTGACCAGCGGCGCAAAGCGCAGCCAGTCAGTAAAGTGGACGGCTTCGTAGGCGCCGTTGCTGAAGGTCAGGGTGTGTTCGGTCGCGCCGTGGGGCGCTGCGCCGAGGACATCCGTCTGGTCGGCGGCCATTGCAAAGCCGCCGGTCGGTTGGTGTGGGGTCAGGGTACTGCCATCGTTGACATATTGAATGAACGGGTACTCAGATACGGTTTCTTCGTGAAGAATCTGTGAAGCAGCACGGTTTTGCCACGACATGGTAAAGCCTCCTTGGTTTGAATTGTGAATGATTGGATACACCAAGAGGCGCGCGTTTCCCCAGATGGGGGCTATCCTTGAAAAGGACGCGCGCCTCACATCTGGGGTACTACGATTGCAACTCAACCAGCGCGTCTCCCGCGCGCTGGCTGATGATGGGCCAGGGCAAGCCGGGAGAGGCCGGGGCACAGGGTGACGGGCTACGGCAAACCGATGGTTTCCCAGCCGATGAGCCGCCAGCCGTCGCTTACACGCTGAAACTCGGCGGTGATGCGATTGTCGCGGGCGTCGAGTTGGTCAGCGCGCAGCGGCGCTAGACACGGCACAGAGCCGAGGTCACGGCACATATCGGCGTCGAAGATGAGCACGGCGTGGATGCTGGGGATCGTCTGGGTGACGCGGCAGTAGTCGATGGCCGGACAGTGGATATGCGGCGGACGCGGTTGAGGATCGGCGTAGACGAAGACGAAGTCGGTTTCGAGCAGGGGCCAGGCGTAGTCGGGGTCGAGGTAGGTCTGGGCCGCTGCGATACTGGCGGCGCGGTCGTAGGCCAGGAGCGTAGCCTCGTCAGTCACGGGGGGCGCGTTCAGTCGGGTGCGAGATAGCAGCACCGCGAATGCCGCGCGCAATGCCCGGGCTTCCGCCGGGGGCGGGAGCAGGCAGGGTGCGGACGTCGCTTTCGGACATGGTCGCCAGTTGGGAGTGGCGGTCGGCGTTGGCATCGCTGTGGCGGTCGGTGGTGGCGTTGGAAGCGGTGTTTGCGTCGGCGTCGGTGACGCCGGGGCGCGGGGTTGCGGCCAATATCCGCACAGGGTCAGAATCGCTAACCCTATCGCTATTACAAAGATACAACAGAGCATCCGGGTTTTTGCTGGGGTGGACATTGTTTTCACCTCATTCAAGTATGGGCAGCCAGCGCTCTCCCGCGCGCTGGCTGGTAAGGGCCAGGGCAAGCCGGGAGAGGCCGGATTCAGGGGGCAGCGGGTGACGCGGTTGAAGCTCTTGAGAAAGCCTGTGATTAGCCGCGACCACGCTGCGTGAAACATCAAGTTTCAGAAATACGTATCGGCAGCCGCAGGAAACGCCCCAGCGTAAAAGCGCAGCTTTTGCGCCAGGCGCTACCCACGGCTCTGCCTTTCGCAGTCAAAATAGGTTATGAAGGTTGTTAAGGTTCTGCCCACGGTACGCAAAGTTGAATCAACCTTGCGCCGGATGGAGGCCGTAGCCTCGGCAAAGACCTGACATATCAGGCCCTTGCCGCGACCGCGGCTTCCAGGCACGCAAAAGCCCCACGCGGGCAACATCTAACGTGGATGGACGATGTCCATCGGGCGTGAAAACGTCAGATGCCCCGGTGGGGCTGGGTACGACAATCAGAGGCGCACAACAAGAGGCGTCCCGCGTCAAGCGCGGGGCGGGCGGGGTATGATGGGGTTGCTAAGGTGCGGTTACAACTTCAATTATACCAAAGTTGGAGGGTGCGGTGCAAGGGGAGCTTGACGCAAATTTAGAACAATTGCTTTGCCCACGCCATCGCTTGCTGCACTAACAGTGACAGTCTTTCCGTCTCAATCTTCACCGATACCCGCGATACCCGATTTCTGGCCGATGATGCGGCGAGACTCACAGTATAGGTAGCGCTAGCAGAAGAAAGGAATTTCACGAATCCTCATCCACATCAAATTTGTGGGAACTACCCCGTTCCCACACCTGTGCTACAATAGATGCAAACATTGAGCACAAGCATCAAAAAGAAGCAAAGAGGAGGCAGAAGTGAAGCTTGAGGAAACCAAACGGACATCACGCATCTTGGAGATTGTACAAATTATCGCCGTTGCCCCCGGCGCTATCTACGGCGCGATATGGCCGAGCGCTTCGAGATCAGTGAGCACCGGCACACACGAGGCGGCAGCCATCGCCTGCTTGCCCGGTTTAAGTGATGGCCGACAATTGGATATGATGTTGATTGAAGCCGCTGTCCACGATGTGGATGAGTTAGATTCTGACCTCCAGACGATGCTGGAAGCTTCACGGGATGAACGCGACCTGCCCACCAAAACGGATCAAGCACGAGGCCAGCACCTTCGATTACGATCATCTTGACCTGGTCGGGCACAGTCTCCGGCCCTGCAGAGGGAAATCTGCGCCGCCCACACAACCACGAACTGGGAGAGTTGCTGACAGGGGGATTTAATTCAATGAAGCCGCAAATTCTTATCGCCACGCTGGGCACGGAACCGCAGGTGGTAACGTTGGCGCTGGATCTGCTTCAGCACAAAGGATATGCCATCCACGAAGTGATCGTTGTCCACACGGTGAGCACTATTATCCAACCGGCATTGGCACGCTTACGAGAGGAGTTTGCCCGTCCAAACGCGCTGCCCTGCAAGTTGTTACCCATTGCAGGAAGCGCCGGCCCGGTAGCCGACACGGTCACCGAGACGGACGTCTCCGCTTTGCTACGCACACTCTACCAGGTCGTGTTGGCCCAGAAGCGGGCTGACTATCTCGTTCACCTCAGCATTGCCGGGGGGCGGAAGACCATGGCCGTCTACGGTATGGTCGTGGCGCAGTTGCTCTTCGACGACGATGACCGGCTGTGGCATCTGCTCTCGCAGAACTGGCAGCCCGGCGACGAACGGATCATGCACGTGCGACCGGGGGATCCAGTGACGTTGGTGCCCATTCCCGTATTGCGGTGGAGCAGTATTTCACCGGTGGCGACGGAGTTGGCCCTGCGCGAAGATCCCTGGGATGCACTGCAGGCCCAGCGGCAGATGCGTCGGACCGAGGATCGCCGGCGCAAGCGCGAGTTCGTGGAGAGGTGGCTGACCCCGGCCGAGCACGAGGTGGTGCGCCTGGCGAGCCAGGGGTTGGACAACGCCACCATCGCCGAGCGGTTGGGCAAGGCGGAGAAGACCGTGGCCAATCAGTTGACCGGCATCTACGACAAGTTGCACGAGTGGCGTGGCTACCGGACGGATGTGCCAGTGAGCCGGGCGGTGCTGGTGGCGACGTTCGCGACCTATTTCGCGCTGGAGGGGAGGTGATATGGGAATAGATTCCTAAAGGAATTGGGAATGGGTGCTCATGACGGGATGGTGGGTTTGGGGTAGAATCGTGGTAGAGAAGGGAGGATAGAGGATTGGGTTGGAGACGGTGACGCCGCTGCTGCATGTAGCGGATCTGCAAAGCTACTATGGAGAGAGGAGAAAATTATGGGAGATAGCAAAAAGTATTTTTATGTTTGTGCGATAGGGCCAGTGCAGGATTTTATTGCTAGTGCCCGCACGAGTCACGATTTGCAATTTGGTTCCTGGTTGCTTAGCGAACTTTCGAAAGCCGCGGCCAGGTCCATTTCCATCGAGTCTCATCAACTCATTTTCCCAGCGCCAAGGCAAAAGCAAGATTTAGAACCTGGATCAACGTTGAGTGTGGCAAACAAGGTTGTCGCTATTGTAGGGAATACCCCTGAAGATGTTGCCGATCAAGTGTGGCAAGCCGTGACCCAGCGATTGAACCAAGTCTACAAGGAAACGTATGACAAGATTAATGGCAATATAGACAGGGAACTGGCCCAAAAGCAAATCAACGACTTGATCGAGTTTTACTGGGTTAGCGTGCCTTATATAGGCGAGCAGAGGTATACAAGGGTGCGGTCATACGCAGAAGCCTTGCTTGCTGCACGGAAAACCACGCGTAATTTCCGGCAAACCACGGGGCGAGAGGGGGTTCCCAAATCGTCACTGGATGGATTTAGAGAATCGGTGCTTCGGATTAGTACAAAGCCCATAAGTGATGACGAATTTTACACCACCTATCATGCTGAATCGGGAGAGGCACTCTCTGGGATTGATCTACTTAAGCGTTGGGGCGAAGCCGAGTCAGCAAGTTTTTCTAGTACCACAGATGTGGCGGCCCAACCTTTCAGACTAATGCTTAAGGAGGAAAAAGAGCAGGTTCTTCTACAAAGAGTTAAAGCGTTGCTCAAAGCTTACACCGATCGGGGAGAGACTGATGGTACATATTTCTATGTTGAGCGATTAGTACAATTAATTGAGGAGGAAGATGAACGCAGTGAGTTTAGAGATAAATTTGCTCAGATTCTCAAAGAAGAAGGTATTGATCAACGTCCCAGCCCTTATTACACCCTGTTACTAGCAGATGGGGACAATATGGGAAAGACAATTGACGCGCAAGATGATGAAGAAAAGCATCAAAAGCTTTCCCGAAAATTAAGTACGTTTGCTCAGGTAGCCAAGGATATAATTGTGGATGAATTTGGTGGTACGACAATCTATGTAGGGGGAGATGATATACTGGCTTACCTACCACTTCATACCGCCCTTGCATGCATTTCTAGTCTGAATGCAAAATTCAAGCAGGACATGCAGGATTTTTTAGTTGATGAAAGCTCACATTCCGCGACACTTTCAGGGGGATTGGTAATCGCGCATCATCTAACTCCGTTAAGCGATGTTTTGAATATGGCGCACCGAGTAGAAAAGCAAGCTAAAGGAATTTCGGGTAAAAATGCTCTAGCCATTGTAGCTAATAAACGTGGGGGTGTAAGTCGCATAGTGAAGGCAAAATTGGATGTTCTAATCGAGCGTATGCAAGTTTTGATTGGATATACACGGCAAGGTCAAATTAGCGCTGGTACAGCTTATGAACTTCAAAAGCTACACCAGGAGTTAAGTGAGACCAAACTCACACAAAATGCTTTTCAACGCGAAGCTATCCGCATCATCCAGCGTAAACGTGAGACAGGCGGTGAGCAAGAAATTCAAAAAGAGGTTCAGCAAAGGTTTGAGGCATGGTTCGAGGACGAGACTTTGTCCCTGAATGAATTGGCGCTAGAGATGATTATTGCCGGTGAATTCGCTGGCGCCTATGAGATGGCTGGTATACCATCCGGCCCAAAGGAGGCTCAAGCATGAGCGTGTGGTTAATTCTCCCTAGAGATCCTATGATTTTCAGAGATGGCAAACCCTTCAATGCAACACCGGGCGCACAGGCAGAATCCTTGCCTTTTCCATATCCTTCCACGATAGCTGGCGGTGTGCGCACGCGAGCTGGGATGAATGCGGATGGGCAATTTGACAAGCAGCAGATTCCGCGTCTGCTTCAACTCAGCATTCACGGCCCTGTTCTGGTTGCACTGGATGAAAGCGGGGATATTAATGACTGGTATTTCCCTGCACCAAACGATTGTCTGATGGTGGAGGCTGGTGATAAATCCCAAGGACTACGTCATTGGGCGCATCCAGTTGATCTCCCAAATGGGGCAGCAACTAATCTGAAACACGGACTATTGGTCAGTGTCAATCCCACGCTCAAGCAGAAGCCTCACAAACAAGCCCCGCAGTTTTGGAATTGGAGAACTATGCAGGCCTGGTTAAACCAACCAGCTAAAGATGCTGCACCAGTAGACTTGTCAGAGATCGGAATTTCTGGCCTTACACCTGAAAGCCGTGTACACGTGCGTATTGACCCAGAGACGGGAATCGCCAGCGAGGGCTTTCTGTTCCAAACTAATGGCTTGGAATTCTTGACCACAGCGCAAAATGAAGAAGACGCCAAGCCGAAGGTACTAAGCGAGCTACGTCGATATGGGCTAGCCATAGAATCAAAAGCCAATTTTGCACCAGGTATCGATTTCTTGGGCGGTGAGCGGCGCATTGTAAATTGGAAACAGTCCAACAAGACACTGCTCTCCTGCCCCCAGAAAATACAAGATACCATAGTTAATCAAAAACATTGTCGTTTACTGTTGACAACCCCAGCCATTTTCAAGCAGGGGTATTTGCCGGAATGGATATGCAAACATACCCCAGAGCTGAGGGTGACTATTATCGCGGCGGCAATCTCTCGCTATCAAGCTGTCTCCGGATGGAATGCTGAAAAAGGAATCCAAAAAGCTAGCCGACGCCTTGCACCAGCAGGTAGCGTCTACTTCTTATCGCTCGAAGGCAATGCCCAAGCCATTAAACAATTTGTAGATGATATATGGATGAAGTCGATAAGTGATAACGTGCAAGATCGGCGTGACGGCTTTGGATTGGCCTTGCTAGGCACGTGGGATGGAGAAATCAAACCATTGGAGGTAAGAGATGAGAATGCGAATTCCGAAAGGTAATCCACCTAAAGTCGAAACACGACCGGATAAACGTATCCGACAAGTGCGACACTACAAATTGATTACACCACTTTTTGGTGGCGGTGTCGAGCCGAATCGTGCCGATCCCATCACCATCGTGCGCGGCACGGAGATACGGGGGCAGCTACGTTTCTGGTGGCGAGCAACGCACGGCGGGAAATTCGAAGGTAATTTGAAAGCGATGCGTATAGAAGAAGAGTCTATTTGGGGTTCTGCAGCAGCCAAAGATAGGCCGGGACCGTCAGATGTCGTCATTAGTGTCGAAATTATAAACCCTGGTAAACCTTTCCGGCCCCGTACCAGAGAGGAAAAGGTCCTCCTTAACATCGGTCACTTTCGGTCACCTTACAGTTACGTCGCTTTTCCTTTACGTGACGACCATTCCAATCCATCTATACTCCAAGATATTGAATTCAGGTTGAACATCAACTATTCACCAAAATGGGAAGAAAGCGTGGCAGCCTCGCTATGGGCTTGGGAAACCTTTGGTGGTCTTGGCGCGCGCACTCGACGTGGATTTGGAGCGTTACAATTGGTTTCAGTAGACAACAAAGAGGCGGAATTGCCCACTCTTAATCGCATGAGAGAATGGATCTCGCAAGGGCTAAAGAAACATGTAACACTAGGGCCATGGCCAAAGGATGTACCGCATTTGACGCAGGACGCCTCTTTTGTACTTACACCCAATGATAGTCGATTAAATTCAATTGAAGCCTGGCGACATCTAATTGACAAGCTGAAGAAATTTCGCCAGGCTCGTAAGCCCGATAAAGAAGGGCGTCCTTATGGACGCAGCAAGTGGCCTGAGCCTGACGAGATCCGCCGATTGACCAATACTAATGCTCCCCAACATACACCTCGTCATCCTGTGCGCAAGTTTCCGCGTGGGCAATTTGGGTTACCTATCATTTTCCACTTCAAGGATGAGAAACAAGGTGACCCACCTCAGAGCACTCTGCAAGGCGCGGAACATGATCGTTTTGCTAGTTCTATGATATTGCGGCCTCTGGCATGTACTAATAGCGCAGTTGGATTAGTACTTAGACTATCTTCTCCTCAATCTCCTCCAAATGGTTATGTACTGAACTTTGATAATCAAACCCACACTGTTCAAGTCCAAGGCTTGACAAATTCAGAGGCACAAAAGATCGAACCGCTTGATGGTGAACCCGATGTATTACGAGCTTTTCTCAACTTTCTAAGGACATAAAAAGGAGTATCCAATGAATGCTAAACTACTTTTTTTGCAAGCGCTTTCCCCATTACATGCCGGCACCGGGCAGGGCGTTGGGGTAATTGATTTGCCGATTGCCCGCGAGAAGGCTACCGGTATTCCAATTGTGCCCGGATCCACACTGAAGGGCGTGCTACGTAGCAATTGTGAAAATGATGCTCTCAAAATCCGGGTCTTTGGTCCGGAAACGGAGAATGCCCGTGAGCACGCTGGTTCAGCGCAGTTTTCCGACTTGCGGTTACTATTTCTGCCGGTCCGTAGCTTCTCCGGCACCTTCGCTTGGGTTACCTCGCCGCTGCTGTTACGCCGGTTTCAGCGGGATTGTGCTATGGCCACTAAACCATTCCCTGCTGAAATGCCCTCATTGCATAATGCAGATAGGTGCCTTGTACCTGGATCCAACTCAAAACTCACAATGGACATAAATGGACAGGGGGATCAAGTCATCCTTGAAGAATTGCGCCTTACAAGCCAGACCGATAAGTCACTGAATGAACTGGTGAGTTGGCTAAAAGTATTTCTTTTTGGTGCTGATACTTCCTGGCACACCTTGTTCGCCGAGCGAGTCTGTGTGGTCCATGACGATGTGCTGAGCTTTTTGCTGGATACCGCTACCGAAATCACGGCACGCATTCGCCTTGAAGAAGAGAAAAAGACCGTGGCGCGGGGCGCGCTTTGGTACGAAGAGGCCCTACCCGCTGAGAGCATCCTCTCTGGGCTGATGGTCGTACAGAAAGTCGAAGCCAGCGAAAAGGAGGTGTTGAAGGTCATTGAAGACATATCAAAATCCCCCTTACAGGTTGGTGGCAGCGCAACGGTAGGACGTGGTCTGTGTCGCCTTCATATAGCCTTGTAAAGAATCCGGTAATTGTCAAGGATCCAAAAACACCGAGAAACGGGCAAAAAACAGACAGGGGCTCATAGCCCGGCCCCTCTCAGCACTTTAAAAATCAATAGCCGGGTTACTTACTCATATATTCGTGCGTTATTACGGTCCCTTCACGGCGACCATCGCGGGGCACGATCTGGGACCAGGATTAGGTATCCGCTGCCTCCTCCAGGCATGTGAGCCGACCTTTGTGTAGCAGGGCAAAGATCAAGCGCACGGCCTTGCGAGCGGTTAAGATGATGGCGCGCTTGTGGGGATGGGAGTGCGCCTCGCGATACTTCTTCCAGTAGTAACGGTGATACTCCGGTTGATAGCATTGCAGGGTATGCGCCGCTTGCACGAACCAGTAGCGCAGATAGGGATTACGCTCGCGGGCGAGATAGGGGCGATTCCCCTGCACGCGACCAGAGTCGCGCCGTGGCCACCAGAGGCCAGCAAGTTTGGCAACGGCAGCTTGACCATCCTGGTAGGTACGCGGACGATATCGATTACGACGGCGGTCGAACTTGACGCCAGTGGTGAAACGGATGGTGTCGCCAATCTCGCTAAGACAACCAGCCACCAGAATGGGACCCAGGCCCCGGAAGGCTAGAGCGGCAGTCGCCTCTGGTAGCTGGTCCAACTCTTGCACAATCAAGCGGCGATACGCTTGCTGGTTGTCCATCAACAAGCGAATGTGCGTCAAGGTGTGGCTGAGGACCTGATGAACCGGTGCGATCAAGTCCTCAGGGAGCGGATACGACTGCTTAACCACATCCAGCAATTGCTGGGCAGTGGTCTGTGGGTGGCGGAACGTATTACCGGAACGCTCGCGCAGCAGGGCGGTCAAATCGTCCAGCGGGATGTCGGCGATAGCTTGGAAGTCGGCGTATTCGGTGAGGATGTATTGACTGGTAACGCCGAAGAGATTGGAGAAAGGTTTGTCCGGCCCCGGCTGATAAGCACTCGCCCACAGGTAGAGTACGGAGAGCAGATAGGATTTCTCGGCGGCCAGGGTATGGGTGACACGGGCGTAGGCGCGGCTTAGCGTTCGCAAACGCAGGTAGCGTTCCTGAAATTGATACGGATGCTCCACCCCGATATTGCGATAATACTTATCGATCAAGCGGGTGTCGTCGGGATCATCCTTATCCTGTTCGGGGAGCGCCCGCCGATAGTTCTTCACGTGGGCCGGGTTGAGCAGCGCGAGGCGCGGATCGTGGGGTTGCAGGTCGGGATCGTGACTGAAGTGATAGAAAGCGTGCCACCAGTAGGAGCCGGTGGACTCTCCGACGACCGTTAATTGAACGGGCGCTCGGGCCTGGAGTTCGGCCAACAATTCCCGTTTCAACTCCTGCCAGCCAGGCCAATCATTGGCAAAGACCTGCGGCTCCCACAACCATTGCCGGTCGGCGTCGCGCAGCGAGACGTCCAACCGATCACGACTGAAATCAATGGCTAACACAACTTCGGAAGATACGGATGTCATACAGCACCTCCTATCAACAAACTAAAGAAGATGTCGGTCGCACAGGGGTACACCCCACATCACCCGCCAGCCTCAGCCTCGTGCTAATCAGAGCTTGCCAGCCTGGGCGGGGACAACCACCGACTTCGGCTAGGCCGAACTGCTACGGCCGGTGCCGCTCAGGACGGTGCACACAATCCGTGTCAGAAGAACACGGCGGGGCAGGGGTAACATACTTTACTAGAAGTCACCGGCTCACGCCGGGCAACCAGGAGAACCAGAACTCCCTTGCCACCGACAATTATCGTCATAATTGTACCCGATTTTGGGGTGTACCCCCATACGACCGACTGATTGTTCAAGTAGTTTAGTATCGTCTATGAGGATTTTATACGAGGAGAAAACTATGCAAACGCTACAGCAAGAATACGCACAGAAGGTTTATGAAAGGGTGGAAAGCTTTGGGCAACACAAGGACAGATCAGAGTACACAGAATACGGTTCGATGGCGCACAAATTTCCGGTGCTGGTGCGCCAGGCCGGGCTAGTCCAGGCCCTGGCGTTCGTGCACACGCGGGGTAAAGAGGCACACAAGGCTTTGCTGGAAGATTTAGCCCAGGTTGTGGTGGGGCAATCAGCGGAGGCGTTTGTCAGTCAGTGCAAATCGGCTGAGTTAATGTCCTATATGTGGCTCACCCGCCAGACGCTTAGCGCACTAGAGTGGTTCAAGCGCTTTGCACAATCGGTGCTCGAAGTGGAGCCGGGGCAAGAAGGGGGAGACTAATATGCAAAGTCGCAGAGATCAACTACAGGAAATCTCTATTCAACTAAGCACGCATCCTGGTCTGTGGATAGATAAATACCTGGAAAAGCAAAGAGAAGGCGGAGGAGAAAACGCCAAAAAATGCCACCTTGAAGCCGTTGGGAAATCGATTAGTGATGCATACCTGGGTTTCTTTAAGCGTTGGCAGCGATCTCTTGAGCAAGCCGGAGCAGTTATGCAACCAGCGAAAGCACAAGGACGTCTGGTGATAGGATTAGGAGGTGAGAGTGTGTTGGAAACCTCTATTACGCTACACCGCACCTACGGCGTGCCCTATATTCCTGGTAGCGCCCTTAAGGGACTGGCGGCGCGCTATGCCCGCAATCGCCTGAAGGAGGAAACGTGGAACAAAGATTCAACAGCTTATCAAACCCTTTTTGGCGATACTACCACAGCCGGGTATGTTACTTTCTTCGATGCACTCTACATCCCTAACACTGCCAAACGAGCGAGTCCCCTAGCGCTTGATGTGATCACTGTTCACCATCCAGAATACTATCGTGGCGAGGATTTTCCTCCGGCGGATTGGGATAACCCCACCCCTATACCTTTTATGAGCGCTACGGGCAGTTATCTAGTGGCTTTGCACGGGGCAGAGGATTGGGTTAAGGCAACATTTGAAGTTCTCAACCTGGCCTTGGCAGAGGAAGGTATCGGTGCCAAAACATCCAGCGGCTATGGTCGGATGGTTTTCGAAACACCGACTGAAGGGTTATTAACCGGAGAGTTCGATGTATCTGTTAGAAAGAATTCACAGCACCCCCAAGATCTGCAGCCTGGCCAAATCCTAGAGGGACAAGTCAAGGGTGTTGCTGACTTTGGTGCGTTCGTTGATATCGGTGTGGGACAGGATGGGATGATTCACATCTCGGAACTGGCTGAAGGATTTGTAAAGTGTGTTGAAGATATAGTGCATGTTGGGCAAACTGTTCGGGTGAAAGTACTTGATGTACAACTGCAACAACGTAGCAGTAAGTGGCGAATAGGACTAACTATCAAGAATGTTGAGCAATAGATTTAGGAGGTTAAATTATGGGTGTATGGCATTTTCTATCACTAGGCAAATCTCCGGGTGCAGTAACTTCAGCTCTTTCTCATATCAAAAGATGTTATAAACAACAAGACGTTAAGTTCTTCGGTGGAGATAGCAACCGTTCAAGTGTGAAGAAGGTCAGCGGTATAGTTATCTTTACAACCCCCGAGGTAAGAAACGGTGAACTTTCTGCTCGAGAAGACGACAAGTATGTCGATAACTTTTATGGCACAGATAAAGGTCAAGAACTTCCCTTGGGCGATGCTGATGGTAGGTTGATAGCATTTGAAATAGTTTTGGATTTTATCAGAAAGGAATTTGGAGCGATGTTGAGTAGAGAGGAGGGTAAAGTCTATTGGTTAGAAGCTAACTATCACGATTTAGAATTCAATCTGAACCAGGTAGTCCAAGCTTTCTGCGCGCTCAGTCCCCCAGATGATACAGGACGAGAGATATGGGTTAACTTGACCGGTGGGTCAAACGTGATGAATATTGCTGCGTTGTTGACCACAGTAATGAGCGGGATAACCGGTCGTGCATACTACACCTACACTCGCAACATCCGTTTCCTGCGCCCGGTTAATGAGTCTGAGTTCTGGCACGACATCCCTGTCTTCAAGGTGAACTTTGATCGAGACTATGAAGCCATTCTACGAGTGTTGGAAGAGCAAAAAGGTTGGGTTAAAAAGAGCGAGTTGTTCAGTCGGGTCGTAAAGCAGCGTTGGCAATTAGGAGATAAAAAAGACAACTTTGCTTCAGATTACCTCAACAAACTCGATGGATGGTTGATTGAACGTCAAGGTAACTCTAATCGACTCTCTCCGGCGGGACGACGTTTTCTAGATTTGATGGAGGACGAGTATATGAGAGCTTTAATCTACAAAGAGGAACTTTCTTCACCGTTAAAACCCAGCGATGTCTTTGAGAAGGTGCCTCTATGATCCTCCTCAACTTCGCCCACCCATTGACCGACGACCAGCGCGCCCAAATCGAAACCCTCACTGACCAAGCCCTCAAGGCAGGCCGGCAATAAACCTAAAGAAAGGAGCTGCAAATTATGGGCGTATATCATTTAATGGGCTTAGGGCGTTCGCCTGGTGCTGTGACCGGGCCGCTTTCCTACCTGGCCCACCGCTATCAACGTTGGAATGACAAAGACGAAGAGTTTTTCGCCCGCTCTGGCGAGCGCGAGCATCGCGCACGCGACGAGAAAGTTGGCGATGTGCAGGCGCTGGTGCTCTTCACCACCCGCGAAATGCTGACCGGCGAGCTGCCCGCTTATAACTATACCGACAATCCGCCTGATCAGATTACCGCCGCCTCCCAAAAAGAGGGGGGGCCGATGAAGGATGTCCTCCGGGGTTTACTCAAACAGGAGTGGTCGGGCATCGCCAAGGGACGGAAAAAAGGCGACATTTTCTGGTGCGAAATCGACCGCCGCAATATCCAAATGACCTACCAACGTATCATCCAAGTCGTTGCCGCGTTGAGCGGTGTCGGCGGTCAAGGACACGAGATGTGGATCAACCTGACCGGTGGCAACAACGTGACCAATTTCGCCCTGGAGTTGGCGGCCAATCTTTCTGGCGAAGTGGCTCGGCTCTACTACGTGCAAGCTGAAAACCGTGCTGCTGAACGCTGTGTGCGTTTCACCGCCGAGAACGGCTACTGGGTCGAACTGCCGGTGATGCCACTGGCGCTCAGTCGCCTGACGTTAGCCATTCTGGAGATGATAACCCAGGAGCCGATGGATGCCTCCACTATCTACAGTCGAAGCTACAACCAGTACTATGATCTGATGCGTGGAGTGGATTCAGAAGAGACGCTGATGAAGGAGTACTTGACACCAATGTGGAAGCAAGGCCTGATCGCCGAAACGGGGAGGGGATATATTGTCGGGCCGCAATGGGCGTTGATCCGACCATATCAAGAGCGTTTAGAAGAGGCCCGACAGATGCCTCCGACCATTGAGGGGTTAGCTCAGAAAGAGCCTTGGATTGAAAGAGAAAGAATCGACTTGGAGGTGACATAATGATCCTCCTCAACTTCGCCCACCCGCTGACCGACGACCAGCGCGCGCAAATCGAAGCCCTCACCGACCAGACCATCGAGCGCGTCGTCGACATCCCCAGCCAGATCGACCCGCAGCAGCCGCTGGCCCCCCAGGTCGCGGCGATGGCCGACGAGGCCGGCCTCTCATCCGCCGAGTGGCAGACGCTGCCGCTGCTGGTCAACCCGCCGGCGCTCAACTTCAGCGCGGCGATGCTGCTGGCGGATCTCCACGGGCGTTGCGGTTACTTCCCGCCCTGCGTGCGACTGCGCCCAGTGGAGGGCAGCCTCCCTCGGAGATTCGAGGTCGCCGAGATCATGGACTTACAAACAGTTCGAGATCAAGCCCGGCGGCAGCGCTAACGAGACTCCCTCCCGCAGGACCTAACTAATCCTGCGGGAGGGCCTCGAAAAAAAATCGCAACAGCACTGCATCACGCTCCCCCTCCCTCCATCCTCCAATCTTTTATTTTCCGAAGGAGATCAAGCTTATGCACAACTTCAAAGCTCATCGTCTGCGATTCCTCACCGAAGTGCGGACGACGATTGAACTGAACGAGCACCAGGGTTCTGCCATCCGAGGTGCGCTTTACCACGCGATGTTGAACCGCTTTTGCAATAATCGTCAGGCGAAAGAGTGTACCGTCTGCCCACTGGTGACCACCTGCCCGGTGGCGACGCTGCTCAGCACCCTCAAGCCCGGCGCGCCAGGCGGACGCGATGTCCCGCGCCCCTACACCATTCAGCCGCCGATCACGGACTTGGGCCATCCCGTCGAGGACGAGCGCGGGCGGCTCTTCTTTCACCATCAGCCCGGTGAGCGCTTCGAGTTCGGCCTGACGCTCTACGCGCAGGCGCTCCAACTCTTCCCCTACATCGTGCTGACCGTCCAGAGCTTTGAGACGGAGGGCATCGGGCGGCGGATGCAGCGCGAGGACGGCCATTGGCGCCGGGGCGTCGTGAAGATTCAGGAGGTCTGGGCGGAGAATCCACTCACCGGCGAGCGGCACCCCGTGCTGGCCGCCGAGGATAACACCGTCCAGGTACCGGATGTGCCGATTACGTATGCGCAGGTGGTGGGGAATGCAGCATCCAGAATAAAAAATGGAGAATGTGAGGTGCGGTTTCTGACGCCGACGCGGTTGGTGGCGGACGGGCGGTTGGTGAAGCCGCGCGACTTTCACTTCAAGCCGCTGCTGCAACGGCTGTTGGATCGATTGGAGGCGCTGAGCCGCGATTTCTCCTCCACCAAACTCGATGTTGATTTCTCCGGCCTGGTAGCCGCCTCGGAAAACGTCCGCGTCATCGATAACGACCTGCATTGGGAAGAACTGCGCAGCTATTCGACGCGCCGCCGAGCGGAGTCCCCTACCAGTGGCCTGCTGGGCACAGTGACGTTGGCCGCCGAGGATTGGTCGCCCTTCCTGCCTTACCTGATCTGGGGGCAGTTCACGCACGTCGGCAAAGATGCGACGAAGGGGAATGGGATGTATCGAATGGAGAATGCAGAATGCAGAATGTAGGATGGAGGATGGAGGTTAAGGTGAAGGATTATGAGGCGTGGATGGATGGGGTAGCGGGGGGATAAAGCGGGGGCCGGTGTGGCAGTTTTATGGGTATCGAAAGGCGTTGTTTCTTTATGATTTGGTGTAGAGGGATTGTGATCACTGGCAGAAGGAACGACGCGGGTGGGCGATTGTCGATCAGATCATCCGTAGTGCTGGCTCGATCAGCGCTAACATAGAAGAAGGACACGGGCGAGGTTGGGGACGCGATCAAGCGCGCTTTCTGAAATTCACTTTGGGTTCAGCTCGGGAGACCAAAGGTTGGTATTGGCGAGGGCGGGCGCTGCTTCCAGAAGCTGTGGTGCAGCATCGCTTGGCGCTGTTAGATGAAATCATTGCCCTCCTCGTGACCGAGATCAAACGTCAAAAGAGGATGGGAAATGCAGAATGATGAATGAAGAATGATGGGAAAGTGATTTTCCCTCCATTCTCTATTCTATATTCTTTATTCCCTATTCCCCATTCCCCCTTTTTAAGGAGAGTCTATGACCCGACAACGTGTGTTGCTTGTGGAAGGCTACGGTTCTTTTGTGGGACGGCACAGCCAGCGGTTGTACGTCAAACACAAAGGCAAGGTAATCGAAGAAGCGCCGGTGCTCTTTTTAGAGCAGGTGTTGATCTCCGGGAAGGCGGTCACGATCTCCAGTGACGCGCTGGCGCTCTGCGCCGGACAGGGGATTCCCGTGCATTATCTTTCGTGGAAAGGGACGCCCTACGCGGCCCTCTACTCGGCGGGACTGGGCGGTACGGTGCAGACGCGCCGCGCGCAGTATGCTGCTTACGAAGATGGCCGGGGGATCGCACTGGCCGCCGCCTTTGCGCGCGGCAAAATCCGCAACCAGAGCCGCTTGCTCAAATATCTGGCCAAATCGCGGAAGCAGAAAGCGCCGGAGACGTACCGCGCTCTGCGGGCGGCCGCTGATAAGGTAGGTGATCACACCCCAGAGATCAAAGCGTGGCGCGCAACGGCCCGCAAACTGGGGATGGACGAGATGCGCGCCAATCTGCTCTCCATCGAAGGCCGCGCCGCGCGCTATTATTGGGAGGGACTGCATACCATCGTGCCGCCAGCGCTGGCATGGCCGGGTCGGCGGGGCCGAGGGGCGCGCGATCCGGTGAACAGCGCTCTCAACTATGGCTATGGCGTGCTCTACGGCCAAGTCGAGCGGGCTGTGCTGCTTGCGGGCCTGGACCCTTATGCCGGCTACATCCACGTGGATCGCCCCGGCAAGCCCAGCCTGGTGCTTGACCTTATCGAGGAATTCCGCGCCCCCGTCGTCGACCGCACCATTTGGGGGATGATCGGTCTGGGGATGGCGTTAGACGTGGATAAAAAGGGCTGGTTGACCCGCGAGACGCGGCGCAACATCGCTGAGCGGGTCTTGGATCGGTTAGAAGAGAGCACCGAGCGCTATGAGCGCAAGCGCCAGAAGTTGCGCTGGATTCTGCAGACCCAGGCGCGGCATATCGCTACCTATGTCCGGGGCGACCGCGCGAAGTATAAGCCGTTTGTGGCAGGATGGTAGGGGGAAGGATGATGTAGAATAGGGAATGAAGAATGGAGAATGGATAGGAAAGACGCTTCTGCATTCCCCATTTGGAGATGACTATGCATTTGTTGGTTGTATATGACATTTCGCATGATAGCACACGCGGCAAGGTGGCTGACATCTGTCAGGATTACGGGTTGGATCGCATCCAGTACAGCGCCTTTATGGGCGTGCTGGGCCGCGTTCACCAAGAGGAGCTGATGGAAAAAGTTCAGAATCGATTGGGCAAGCGCGAGGGTAAAATCTATCTCTATCCCATCTGTGAGAAGGATTGGCAGAACAAGATCGAAATTGATCAAACAGAGGACGAGGAATAAGAGATGAAAAATGGCTTGTGTCTCAAAGTATTCGCCATGTCGTGCCAGGCTCTCGCCGGATTGCTAAATCCGGCGGTTAGGCGGGGATTTGACAATCCCCTCGGAGCCAGGGGGCCAAGTGGCGAAGACTTTGTGACAGTAACAAAAATGGAGGATAGAGAATGGAGAGATCGCTGTTAACGCTCAACGTCAGTGATCTGCGACAATACACCTACTGCCCGCGCATCATCTACTATCGTTATTGCCTACCGAAGATTCGGCCCACGACCTACAAGATGGAAGCCGGTGAGGCAGCGCAAGAATCGGAGGAGGATCGCGAGCAACGCCGTAGCCTGCGGGCCTATCATCTCACCGATGGCGAGCGTGAGTTCAACGTCTGGCTGGAGAGCGAGACGCTGGGGCTGCGTGGCCAGGTCGATATGGTCATCCAACGCGCGGAGGAGGTCATTCCTGTGGAGTATAAAAACTCCCCTGGTCGAGGCGGTGAACACATCAATATCCAACTAGCTGCCTATGGGCTATTATCGGAAGAGACAATGGGTCTGCCGGCCCAGCGCGGATTTATTTACTACATCCCGGAGCGACGCTCGCAGGAAATCGCCATAGAGGCCAAACTCAAGGCCAACGTTGAACACACCATGGCCCAGATCCGCGCGATGGTCCAAGCGGAGCGTATGCCCACTCCCACGCCCGCCCGCAGCAAATGCGCCATCTGTGAATTTCGCCGGTTTTGCAATGATGTTGTCTAGCGGATAGTTGCATAACCCTCCAAATCGAAGTATCATCATGCCATGACACTCCATTCTTCATTCCATATTCTCCATTTATCATTCTTCATTCCCCATTCCGTTTTCGCAAACCTCCCCGGTTTTGACGCAAAAAGAGGTTTTCGAAAGGCCGATTTGACAAATGGAGCGTCGTACCCTATAGTACCTTAACAGAGGCCCACGTGTGGGGGAGATAGCCCTAAAAACAGGGGCAGAAGCCCCCTCGTGTGGGGAAATAAGTTGGGGTTTCAACCCCATCGATCCGTTTGAGGATACTGAAAGCGTCAGCGCCGACCCGGTGCTCGTAGCGCTCGTAGTTGTTTCAACCCCATCGATCCGTTTGAGGATACTGAAAGCCGCCACGCCCGGGTTGCTCACCAGCACCTGCTCGGGTTTCAACCCCATCGATCCGTTTGAGGATACTGA
>CAZCAI010000053.1:0-27818 GCA_964496595.1 uncultured Anaerolineales bacterium | reverse complement strand
GCGTGCGCGGTGAGCGATTCGGCGCGGGCGATGCGCGCGGCCACGGGCGCGATCTGTTGCGCGGTGGCGTCATCCAAGGCGATGATGCTGCTGAGCTTGACGAAGTCCAGCACATTGACCGGCGCGGCAAAGCGCGCGGTGCCGCCCGTCGGCATGACGTGGCTCGGCCCGGCGACGTAATCGCCCAGCACCTCGCAGGAGTGCTCGCCCAAGAAAAAGCCCCCGGCGTTGCGAATTTGCCCCATCAACGCCTGGGGATCGCGCACGGCGAGGCAGAGATGCTCGGCGGCGAACGCATCGGCTGCGCGGGCCGCCGTCGCCAAGTCCGGCGTGAGCACGATGCCGCCCTGGCCCGCCAGCGACGTCGCCAGCACCTCGCCGCGCGAGAGCGAGGCGACTTGCCGTTCTACCTCGGCCTGCACCGCCTCGGCCAGCGCGCGCGAGGGCGTGAGCAGGATCGCGGTCGCCAACACGTCGTGCTCGGCCTGCGCCAGCAGATCGGCGGCCACCCAGGCGGGATTCGCTGCTTCATCGGCGATGACCATCGTCTCGGTGGGACCGGCCAGTCCGTCGAGGCCCACGATCCCGTAGACCTGGCGCTTGGCGATGGTAGTGAACAGCCCGCCCGCGCCCACGATTTTGTCCACGCGCGGGATGCTCCCCGTGCCGAAGGCCAGCGCCGCGACGGCGAGCGCGCCGCCCACGCGGAAGAGCCGATCCACGCCGACGATGTGCGCCGCCGCCAAAATGGTGGGATCGACCGCGCCGTCGGGCCGGCCCGGCGGCGTGCAAACGATGATCTCATCGACGCCGGCGACCTGCGCGGGGATGGCCGTCATCAGCAGGGAGGAGGGCAGCGGCGCGGTGCCGCCCGGTACGTAGACGCCCGCCCGCTCGATGGGCGTGAAGCGCTGGCCGACCACGCCGCCCATCTCGGTCGTCGTCCAATCGGGGATGGGCTGCCGGGCGTGGAAATCGCGGATACGCTCGGCGGCGAATTCCAGCGCGTCGCGTAACTCAGAATCGAGCGCGTCGTAGGCCGCTTTCCATTCGGAAGGCGGAACCTCCAAGGCGTCAATCGTCAGCCCATCGATGCGGGCCGTCCAATCGCGCACCGCCGCATCCCCGCGCTCGCGCACCTCGGCCAACAACCGCGCCACCGCCGCCTCCGGCGTCAGCGGCTCGCCAAAAACGCGCTCGATCCCCGCCAACACCACCTCCGGCACATCCGCCACCGTCAACATCTGGCGGCGTTGTAAAATCTCCTGGGCCTCTTCGACTGTTTCGTAAATTTTCAGCATAGTTGTCTCCTTGTGTAAATTGCGAATATTGCGAATATTGCGAATTTAGAATGATGAATTGCGAATAACGCGGCAGCGTCCTCATCTATTTGTGGAAAGCTCTGATGTGCAACGCACTTTTGGACTGATTACCAGGCATATAATGCGTAAAGACTGTCCTTCCTCCAGTGCAAGTGTGTTGCACCTCAAGACTAAGGTAGTTCCAACCTGCTTCATCTGCTGAATTATCTGCTTCCATCTGCTCCATCTGCTGATTGCACCGCCGCCAACATCGCGCTGAGGCGTTCCGGCTCCTCCTCGAAGATATAGGTCACCGGCGTGACGACCACGCCGCTCCCGCCGATGGCCCGCAGTTCGGCGATGGCCGCCGAGAGATCGGTGCGACGCACGACGATCTGCACCGCGTACCAACTGTTGGCCGTGCCGCCCGGCGCCATCACGTGGGAGATGGTGGGGCCTTGCAGGCCGCCGAGCACCGCCTGGGCGAACATCCGCCTGGCGATGGCCTCGGGCGATTCGCCGCGCATATTGGCGGTGACTAAGACGTGCTCCTGCGCGCGGAGATGCGCTTCCGTGTACTCTAGCAGCAGACGGGCGACCTCGAGCACGTCGGGGCGGGCGGCGAGCCGGGCGCGGTTGGCGATGAGCGCGGCCTGCGAGCGCAGGATGACGCCGTCCTCCAGCAGGCGCATGCGATTATCGCGCAGCGTCTGCCCGGAGGAGACGAGATCGACGATGCAGTCGGCGTACCCGATGGCCGGCGCGATCTCCAGCGTGCCCTCGGCCTCGACCAGCGTGTAGGGCGCGTCGAGGTGCTCCTCCAAGAATGCGCGGGTGAGATGCTTGAACTTCGTCGCGACGCGCAAGGGCTGCGGCATCCCGCGCGCGTAGAGGGTGAGATCGCCCACGGTATGCACATCGCGCCAGGCCTCCGGCACGGCCACGCTCAGCCGGCAGCCGCCGAAGCCGAGCGCCTCGTGCAACACTAAGATCGCGTCGGCGTCGCCGCCATACTCGGCGGTCACATCCAAGCCGGTGATGCCAAAATCAACGCTACCTTCGCGCGTGCTGACGACAATATCGGTGGGGCGCTGAAAGAGCACCGTCACGCCCGGCAGCTCGCGGAAGCGCGCGGCATACTGGCGTGGATTAGGCTTATCAATGGTCAGGCCGCACGCCGCCAGGAACGCCTCGGCGTCCTGGGCCAGGCGGCCCTTGCTGGGCAGGGAAATGCGAATATCTCCACGGGTCATAGTTTCCTCCTGGGAAAAGTTAGCGAATGAGCGAATGGGCGAATCTGCGAATGAGCGGATTATACTTTTCTATCTGCTATCATCGGGATGGTTCAGAAATAGGTTGACACTTTACTTTTCCTCTACGGGCACTGAAGTACCCGGGAAAGGCCTGGCGGCCAACCGTCTGCCTTCGCAGACGGCCTATCGCATCCTCGAAGGAGGATGCTTGGCGCGCAGCGCCTCTCGAAGGGACTTTAGTCGCTGACAGAGTGTAAACCTAATTATCCTGGAAAGTGAACCATCCCCTATCATCTGTTGACTATTTGCTGACAAAAAAAGCCCCCCGATGACCGGGGGGCTTAAAAGGCTTTCTGTGCTGCTTGTGGCGTCTTTTTGCGTGCTTCACAACCTCCAAAGACCGCTCACCCAGGTCGGCGTCGGTTCTGAAAGGTATGATGCCACTGCGCAACGAGTGTTTTTGTCAGCATTATGGCGATTTTATCAGCTTTGAGGGAAATGTCAATCAGAGAATCAGCAGATGGCGCAGATATAGCAGATGCAGTATGTGCGAATGGATATTTTGGGGCGGTGCAGATCTGTAAATTTCCTGAACTCTGCTAAAATAGAGCCATATCATTTGCCATTCGCAATTCACCATTCGCAATTCATAATTCATAATTTTCAAGGGAGTGAATATGAGCAAGACGAAATTTTACACCGGGCGGGGGGATCGCGGCGATACGGCGCGGCTGGCCGCGGAGGAGCGGGTGCTCAAGAGCGACGTATTGATCGATACGATTGGAATGTTGGACGAGGCGACCAGCGCGATTGGGCTGGCGCGCTCCCTGGCGCAGGCGCCGCTGCTAAAGCAACAGCTTCCTGTGGTGCAGCGCCATCTCTATCGGCTGATGTCCCATCTTTCGGCGGAATCCTCCGCGCGCGAGCAATACGCGGGCCTTGCGAAGGAGGATGTGGCCTGGTTAGAGGCGTTGATCGCCGAGCTGGAGCGCGATTTGCCGCCGCTGAAGGGCTTTGTGCTGCCGGGGGATTCGGTGGCCGGCGCCGCGTGCCACGTCGCGCGGACCGTCGTGCGGCGGGCGGAGCGTCGCCTGGTGGCGCTGACGGCGGTGGAATCGAACATCGGTGAGCCGAACCTGGCCTACGTCAATCGCCTCTCCTCGTTGATGTTCGTCGCAGCGCTGCACGAGGATCGCCTCGCGGGTGAAACATCGCGGCCGGCCGTTCACCAATCGGATCGATAAACAGGTAAGGCGAAATTATTAGAAATTCTTAGAAACTATTGACAAACCCCCTTATCTTCCCTATAATGAGAGTAACAAGAAGTCTCAAGATTGAAGAGAAATACAGAGAAGATAACTGAAAAGAAGCCGAAGTTGGTAAGTGGCGGATGTTAGAAATAACGGAAGCCATAAATCAGTCGAAAGGTAGCAATATCAGGAAGCTGGTAAGCGGTCAGTTGCCGAAAGAATCAACTCACTGGGAACCAACGTAAGTATCTCCCACGGAGTGGAAGTAAGTAAGTTATCAGAAACTGTAGAGTACCTGAAAGTCTTGAGACTTCACCTCTTTTATAGCAACAGCGCCGGCGATATGAGTCGCCGGCGCTGTTTTTTGTTTCCTAAGTCCTCAAGATCAGCCCCCGTTGTTATGGCATCGATAGACTGACCTTGTAATCGAAGTGGATGGCGGCGGCGATCCCGCTTGCCAGCAACTCCCGCGCCACTTGTTGCTCTTGTCCCGGTGATACTTCCAGGCGGACGATCTCTTCTGTGAACTCTGTGGATGTTGTGATGAAGGGGCTGATGTTTGCGATCTGATAGGTGGTTTGCCGGGCGTTTAGGCGCTTCTGGGCGGCGGCGTCGGCCAGGCGAACGATGAGGCGGCCGGGGATGTAGCCGGCGTTGGGTGTCGTCGCGAGCATAGCGGCGGGGGCCTTGGTTGTGTCGGTTGTCGGGTGGAGGGCGGGGGAGCGGTAGCTTTCGGAGATGACGGAGGCGCCGTTCAGGATGGCGGCGCCCACATCGATGCGCCCCGCGCCGTAGATGGGGTCCCAACTCGCGTCGCCTAAGTCCAGGGCGTTCTCCTGCATCGCGGCGGCTACGTGATCGGGGGTGTAGTCGGAGTACTTGTTGCGGAGGAGAGCGGCCAGGCCACTGACGAAGGGCGCGGCCATCGAGGTGCCGCTTTTGTAGCTGTACCGGTTATTGTGGTAGGTGCTGTAGATACTGACGCCGGGCGCGGCCAAGTCGATCTCGGCGCCGTAGTTGCTGAAGGATGCGATGTCGTCATCGGATTTGGTGGCGGCCACGGCGAGCACGTAGGGGCAATTGGCGGGCACAACATTGTGGGCGTCTTGACCGTCGTTCCCCGCCGCCGCAACGACCACGACGCCGTGCTCGTAGGCGTAGGCGAGCGCTTCTACCAGAATGGGGACATCCGAGCATTGGAGATGATAGTCAGGGTCGGTAGCGAAGCTCATGTTGATCACTTCGGCGCCCATGTTCGTCGCGTAATAGATCGCTTGGGCGGCATCGGAGAGCGCGCCTCTGCCCTGGCTATCCAGCACTTTGAGCGGCAGAATCTCAGTTTCCCAACCCAGTCCGACGATCCCTTCCTCATTGTTGGTGGCGGCGGCGGCGATGCCGGTGACGTGGGTGCCGTGGCCGTGATCATCCTGAGCGGTGTGGGTCTCGTTCACAAAATCGCGGTCGAGGTCGTCGCGGAGCTTGGCGCTTAGATCGTCGTGACCGAAATCAACGCCGGTGTCTAAGACAGCGATAAGGATGTTTTCGCCCTTGGTCTCTTGCCACGCTTGTGGCGCTCCAATCTTACCCAGCGCCCATTGATCCTCGTAGTAGGGATCGTTGGGGAGAATCGATGTCGTTATCGTGAGGGAGTCACTGTAGTTCCGGCTGACAAGGGGTAAGAAGATGATGAAGTCTTCTATGTCTTCCACCGGGGGGCGCTCGGCTTGGGGCTGTCCAGCGGATGTGAGGGATGCTGCGATGGCGTGGGTCTCGAAGTAGTGTAAGAATAGCAAACTTAAAATCAAGCTGAGGGCATATTTGAGAACTGCTCTGTGCTTCTGTGTGTTATTCACTCGATACCTCAAGCTTTGCCGGAATTTAACTAAGTTAGAGGTCTGTGTTTGATTTTAACTATATTATAACTCAACGGTTAGGATAAGTCAAGTAATTCTAACCAAATTAGGGAAATTCAGCCCTCTTTTCGGAGGGATTTGCCAAAATCACCGACATAAAGTGTGGATTTTAAGACGCAACGTAGCGCGATGTGCATCAATTTTAGAGATGACTCTAACCTTCGCGGGACTCTTGGCGCTAGCTTGGCTTGACCCTTTGCCTACTCACATATATCATTTATGTAGATCACGTTGATGAGCGGCGCGATGCGATGTGGTTGCGCCGTCCATCAAATTTCCCTAATCCACCAGAGGAGGTGCTGTAATGCGGAAGGTCTTGGGTTGTGTCATCGTGGGGTTGCTTTTATTGGTGAGTGTGCTCCCTGTGTTGGCGCGTGTTGAGCGCTCCGGCGAGACGATTCATGTCGTTCAACCGGGCGAGACGCTCTTTAGCATCGCGCGACGGTACGGCGTCGATTTACAGACGTTGGCGCGTCATAATGGTATCGTGAATCCCAGTCATATTTACGTGGGGCAGCGCGTGCGTATTCCCACCGAGGGGGCGCCGTCCCCATCCGCCGGCGTCTACGTCGTCCAGCCGAGGGATACGCTGTACAGCGTGGCGCGCTTGTACGGCACGAGCGCGTGGGCTATCGCGCAGGCCAATGGACTCTACAACATGCATCATATTTACGTGGGGCAGCGATTGCGCATTCCGGGCGCGCCTTCGAGTCCGCCTTCGGAGCCGCCCGCGCCGCAGCCGACGGCGACGCCGGCCCCCGCCAAACCGGCGCCGCCTTCGAGCGCGACGACGGGCTGGCAGGGCGCGTATTATGCCGGGATGGAGCTGAGCGGCGCGCCGAAGTTTGTCCGCACGGATCACGCGGTGAATTTCCACTGGGGCGATAAATCGCCGGACACGCGGCTCGATACGGACGAGTTCTCCGTGCGCTGGACGCGCGTGATTAACTTCCGGGGCGGCGTTTATCGCTTCTCGATGACGGCCGACGATGGCGCGCGCATCTGGATCGATGGGGAGCTGGTGTTGGATGCCTGGGAGATTGAGCCGGGCACGACGCACGAGGTCGATGTCACGCTGACGCCGGGCGAGCATTCCGTCGTGATCGATTACTTCGAGCACACGGGCGTCGCCACGGCGCAATTTACCTTCAAGCGCCTGGGGGATGCGCCGCCGCCCGCGACGCCGACGCCGGCGCCCACAGGAGACGGCACGGCGACGCCGGCGCCGACATCCGAGCCGACGGGGGAAGCGTCCACGGTCGCCTGGTGGGGCGAGTATTACCCCAATCGCGATCTGACCGGCGAGCCGATGGTCACGCGCTGGGACCCGCACCTGGGCTTCGAGTGGATGCAGGATTCCCCGATGCCCGATCTGCCACACGATGGCTTCAGTGTACGCTGGACGCGCGAGGTCTACTTCTATGACGATAACTACGGCATCTGCGCGCGCGCCGATGATGGCGTCCGGCTCTATATCGATGGCGAATTGATCATCGATGAGTGGCATGGCTCGGACGCGAACGAGAACTACTGCGTGGAGGTTGATCTGCACGAGCGCTATCACACCGTGGTCGTGGAGTACTACGAGCATGAGGTCGATGCTTTGATCTATGTCTGGTGGGATCGGCGCTGAGTTTGAGGTTTTCTTAAAAGTGGGTATGATTAAAGGCGTTGTGGCCGGCTTTGATTTGGCAAGGGTTTTGAAAGCCTTTAGCTGACCACGTTGCTTTTCCAATCTAATCAACTCTAATCAACTCTAATCAACAAGCATAAGCAAAGGAGGCACGATGTTAGTTACAAGTAAAGAGCTTTTGTTGGATGCCCAAAAGAACGGTTATGCCGTGGGGGCGTTTAACACCAACAACCTGGAGATCACCCACGCCATCTTACGCGCGGCCGAGGCGAAGCAGGCGCCGATTTTGGTGCAGATTTCCGCCGGCGCGTTGAGCTATGCCGGCGTCAAATTCTTGCCGATGATCGTCGCGCGGGCGGCGAATCTGGCCAGTGTACCGGTGGCGATCCATCTGGATCACGGCCCGGATTTCGAGACCGTAATGAAGTCGCTCCGCAATGAATTCACTTCGATCATGCGCGATGCCTCCAAGCTGCCCTACGACGAGAACGTCGCCGAGGTGCGCAAGGTCGTCGAGGCGTGCCACGCCATCGGCATTCCCGTCGAGGCGGAGATCGGCAAGATCGGCGGGGCGGAGGAGCACGTCGTCGTGAGCGAGCGCGAGGCGACGATGAGTGATCCCGATGAGTGCGTCAGGTTTGTTCATGACACCGAGTGTGACTTCTTAGCCGTGGCGATCGGCAACGCGCACGGCTTCTACAAGGGCGAGCCGAAGCTGGACTTTGACCGTCTGGACTCGATTCGTGAAAAGGTGCCGGTGCCGCTGGTTCTCCACGGCGCTTCGGGCATCCCCGATCATCAGATCGCCAAGGCAGTGAAGGGCGGTATCTGCAAGATCAACATCGATACCGAGATCCGCCACGCCTTCGCGACCACCGTGAAGAAGTTCCAGGAAGAGAACCCGGATCAGATCGATCCGCGCAAGATCCTTGGCCCGGCCATCGACGCGATGCAGGCCGTTGTCGAGCGCAAGATCGAGATCTTCGGGAGCGCAAACCGCGCATAAGCGCCGTTTGGGGCCTTGACGGACCAGGGCACAGCATGGGAGGGCATCATGCTGTGCCCTCTGCTTGTGAAATTGGCGCGGGCTGGGGGAAGCCCGTCAGACTTTGCCGGATTATACGGCCTGCGCCAGATCAACCAGGAGGAGAGAACGATGAACATTGTCTTGTTGTCGCCCCATTTTCCGACGAACTTTTATAATTTTGCGGTTGCTTTACGCCGTCTGGGCGTAAATGTCTTGGGGATTGGCGACGCCGCCTATCCTGATCTCCAGCCAGCCCTGCGGGATGCGCTGGTCGAATATTATCGCGTGGATGATCTCCACGATTACGATCAATTGCGGCGGGCATGTGGTTATTTCGTACATCGCCACGGGAAGTTAGATCGCTTTGAATCCCACAATGAGTTTTGGCTGGAGACGGACGCTCGCATCCGGTTGGATTTCAACATCCCTGGGCCGAAGCTCGATGACCTGGCGTACATCAAGCCCAAATCGAAGATGAAGGAGATGTTTCGATCTGCCGGCGTGGATGTAGCGGCGGGCAAGGTGGCGCGCACCTACGAGGAGGCCGAAGCGTTCGTTCGGGAGGTCGGTTATCCGGTGGTGGCCAAGCCCGATGTCGGCGTGGGGGCGGCGGCCACCTACAAAATCTGCAACCAGGATGGGTTGGGGCGCTTCTTCGCCGATAAGCCGCCGGTGGATTATTTTATGGAGGCTTTCGTCGCCGGTGATCTCTATTCCTTCGATGGCCTGACCGATCAGGCGGGCGAGATCGTCTTCTACACGGCGCACTACTTCAGCCAGGGCATCATGGAGACGGTCAACGAAGAGCGGGATATGTACTACTATTCGCTGCGGGAGATTCCCGCCGATCTCGAAGAGGCCGGCTTCCAGGTGATTTCGGCGTTCGGCCTGCGGGAGCGTTTCTTTCACCTGGAGTTCTTCCGCACCGAGGAGCGCCTGATCGCGCTGGAGCTGAACATGCGCCCGCCCGGCGGTCTGACGATGGATATGTTCAACTACGCCAACGATATTGATCTCTATCAGCAATGGGCCAATGTCGTGGTCAATGGGCGCTGCGATGCCGAGTACAGCCGGCCCTACCACTGCGCGCACGTCGGGCGCAAATGGCGGCACGAGTATCGCCTCTCTCACGATGATGTATTGCGCGATTACGCGCCCTTGATCGTCCATCACGAGCCGATCTCGGCGGTGTTAGCGCCGGCCATCGGCGAACACGGCTACCTGCTGCGCACGCCCGATCTCGCCGAATTGCAGCAGGCCATCGCGGCGATCTTGGCCGTGCAAGCGTGACGCGGGGATTGGACAAATGAACATCGTACTGCTGTCACCGAATTTTCCGCCGAACTACTATCATTTCGCTATCGCGCTGCGCAACATCGGCGCGACAGTGTTGGCGATTGGCGATGCGCCCTACGATGAACTCCCTCCGGCGTTGCGGGACGCGCTCACCGAATACTTTCGCGTCGATAGTTTGCACTACTACGATCAGGTGTTACGGGCGTGCGCCTACTTCACCTATCACTACGGCAAACTCCACCGCCTGGAATCGCACAATGAATCTTGGCTGGAGACTGATGCGCGGCTCCGCACCGATTTCAACATCCCCGGCCTGAAGATCCACGCGATAGAGGGCATCAAGCGCAAGTCGCTGATGAAGCAGGTCTTCATCGCTGCCGGCGTCGATGTGGCGGCGGGCGGCATCTGCCGGACCCTGGATGAGGCGCGCGATTTCGTGGCGGAGGTTGGTTATCCCATCATCGCCAAGCCCGATGTGGGCGTTGGCGCGGCGGACACCTTCAAAGTCAGCAGTGAGCAGGAGCTGGCGCGCTTCTTCACCGAGAAGCCGCTGGTCGATTACGTGCTGGAGGAGTTTGTCGCGGGCGATCTACACTCTTTCGACGGCCTGACCGATCAAGATGGGCGGCTGGTCTTCGCCACGGCGCACTTCTATCGGCCGAGCATTATGGACGTCGTCAATGAGGATCTGGACGTCTTCGCGTGCTCCCTGCGGCAGATCCCGCCCGGCCTCAAGCGCGCGGGCACGTTGGCTGTGCGGGCCTTCGATGTGCGCGAGCGCTTCTTCCACATCGAGTTCTTCCGTGTTCCCGGCGTCCCGATGGACGCGAAGGAGCGTGATGACGAGGATGTGCGCTGGATCGCCGTGGAGATGAATATGCGCCCCCCCGGCGGCTTGATGTTGGATGTCATCAACTACGCCAACGACATCGACCTCTATCAGCAGTGGGCCAACGTCGTCGTCTTCAACTCCTACGATGCGGAAGCCTGGCGTCCCTATCACTGCGCCTTTGTGGGACGCAAGCGGCGCTTTGACTATCAGCACACCCTGCCAGAGATCCGCAAAGCCTACGGCCCGTTGATCGTCCATCACATGCCGATTGCGCCGGTCTTCGCGCGCGCGATGGGCGACTATGCCTGCATCCTGCGCGCGCCGAATATAGCTGATCTCCAGGCCGCGATTGATTTTATTATGGCGCAGTGATCCACATCGATTTGAATTTGGAATTTGAGGGAAAAAATGCACGTCGAGTATTATAAAGAGTGGAGCGACCACCTACAGCGGAATATGGAGTTCAAGGTCTACGGGCACGCGGGCAAGCCCGTGATCGTCTTCGCCAGCGGCGGCGGGAAGTTCTACGAATTTGAGGACTTTGGTATGGTGGACGCGGTGCGCTGGTTTATCGAGCAGGGCAAAATTCAGCTCTATACCGTCGATAGCGTCGATCAGGAAGCGTGGTTGGCGCCAGATTGGGTCCATCCAGAGGATAAGGGCCGCCGGCACAATCAATACGAGCGCTACATCATCGATGAATTCATTCCCTTGGTTCACGATCGGTTGGGAGAGGCGCGCCTCTTTACGGCTACCGGATGCAGCATGGGCGCGGGCCACGCGGCGAACTTTTACTTCAAGCATCCCGATCTCTTCGATGGGGTCATCTCGCTGAGCGGTCTCTACGGCCCGCGGTACTTCGTGGGCGATTATGTGGACGACAGCGTCTACTTCAATTTTCCGCTGCTCTATTTGCCCAACCTGCGTGATCCATGGTACTTAGACCGCTATCGCGAGAGCGACATCATCATCTGTGTGGGGCAGGGGGCCTGGGAGGACATTCACATCGAAGAGACGCGGGCGCTGGAGGATGTGCTCCGTCAGTTGGATATCGGCGCGCGGGTCGAGTATTGGGGCCACGACGTCAGCCACGATTGGCCCTGGTGGCAGAAACAACTTCCTTATTTCCTGAGTGAACTGGAACTTTAACGACTTCTGACGTTGGACTTTTGACGTTCGACTTTGGACTTTTGATAACTTTCAACTCGTAACTTGCAACTTTCAACTGATTTCTAGAGGAGCAATTATTTAATGACCTACACAAAGATTATACGACGAGAGATCGCCGATCTGGTGCGCGAGGGCCTGCAAGCGGCGCAGGCGGCGGGTGATCTGGACGCCTTTGAGATTCCGGAGGAGATTCCGGTAGCGCCCAGCCGGCACGAGGCGCACGGCGATTACGGCTCGCCGGTCTGTATGGGGCTGGCGCGGGTGCTGCACCGCGCGCCGATCCAGATCGCGAAGGCGCTGGCCCCGCACATCCCCGCCGTAGATTTTATCAGCGAGATCGAGGTGGCCCCGCCGGGCTTCATCAACTTCACGTTGGATGAAGGCTGGCTGGCGCGGCAGGCGCCGGTGATCCTGGAGATGGGCGAGGCCTGGGGCAATCTGAACATCGGGGCGGGCGAGCGCGTGCAGGTGGAGTTCGTGAGCGCGAATCCCACCGGCCCACTGACCATCGGCTCCGCGCGGAACGCCGTCTTAGGCGACGCGATAGCAGCGGTGCTCGCGGCGGCCGGCTACGCGGTCGAGCGCGAGTATTACGTCAACGATCACGGCTCCAAAGCGCGCAAGCTGGGCTACAGCATCTACGTTCGTTATCTCGCGCTCTTAGATGAACCCCCGCCGCCCTTCGAAGAGGAGATTTATCCCGGCGCGTACATCACGGCGATGGCCCAGGAGCTGGTGGATGCGTCGGGCCGGCGCTTTGTGGGGATGGATGCCGAGCAGGCGATCCGGGAGTTCTCAGAGTGGGGCATCGAGCGCGTGTTGGCCGGCGTCGAGGAGGATCTGGCGCGAATGCGCATCCACTTCGACACCTGGCGTCACGAGCGCGAGTTCTACCAGGGCGATCCCTCGCTCTATGAGCAGATGATGGCGCGTCTGCGCGAGGATGGCTACATCGTCGATAAAGAGGGCGCCGTCTGGTTCTCGCATCCCGATCTCGACCCGGACGCCGTGCTCGTCCGCTCCGCCGAGGTCATCCCCAACCCGGAGGATCGCCCCACCTACCTGATGTCCGACATTTGCTACCTGTGGGATAAGTTGGCCATCCGGGACTTCGACACCGCGATCTACATCTGGGGCGCCGATCATCACGGCGATGTGCCGCGCGTCAAGGCGGCGACCCAGGCATTGGGCCTCGATCCCGCGCGCGTGGAGCTGATCCTCTATCAGTTGGTCACGCTCCGGCGCGGCGATCAGGAGGTGCGGATGTCCAAAAGCTCCGGCGAGTTCGTCACCCTGCGCGAAATGATCGACGAGGTCGGCCCGGCCCCCATCCGCTTTATGCTGCTGACCCGCACCGCCGACGTGACCCTGGACTTCGACCTGGAATTAGCGGTCGAGGAATCTGAGCGCAACCCCGTCTACTACGTCCAATACGCGCACACGCGCATCGCCGGGGTGCTGCGCCACGCCGCCGAGCGCGGTTGGACTCCCGATGTGATTGGCGATCCTGCGCTGCTCACCCATCCCAGCGAGCTGGACCTGATCCGCAAGATGCTGGCGCTGCCGGAGATCATCGAGGTGGCCGCCGAGCATCGCGCGCCGCATCACCTCACCGCCTATGCCCGCGAACTGGCCGCACTCTTCCACATCTTCTACCACAACTGCCGCATCGTCTCCTCCGAGCCTGATGACGCCGATCTCACCCGCGCGCGCCTGATGCTGGCGCGCGCCGCGAAAACCGTCCTCGCCCGCGTTTTGCATCTCATGAGCATGGACGCGCCGGAAAGAATGTAAGAACAGTGTAAGAAAGGGTAATCTATGGGATTAAAACCTGATAGTTGGATTCGCAAAATGGCGTTAGAACACCAGATGATCGAACCGTTTTTTGCCGGACAGAAGCGCGATGGCGTGATCTCCTACGGCCTCTCGTCCTACGGCTACGACATCCGCGTGGCCGATGAGTTCAAGGTCTTCACGCCCGGCAAGGGCGATCTCGCCGTGGTGGACCCCAAGGCGCTAGACGCCGGCGCGTTGATCGATTTCCAGGGCGATGTCTGCATCATCCCGCCCAACTCCTTCGCCCTGGCGCGGAGCCTCGAGTACATCCGCATGCCGCGCGATGTGCTGGGCGCCGTGCTCGGAAAATCGACGTATGCGCGTTGTGGTGTCGTGACGAATTTTACGCCCTTGGAGCCGGGATGGCATGGCTTTATCACCATCGAGATCAGCAACACCACGCCGCTGCCGGCCAAAATCTACGCCAACGAGGGCATCGCCCAGGTGCTCTTCTTCGAGGGGGACGCGCCCTGCGAGATTTCCTACGCCGACAAGAAGGGCAAATATCAAGGCCAGCGCGGCGTTGTCTTGCCCAGGTTATAGTACGGGGTTTTTATCGAATGAAGATTGAAATTATGCACGAAGCTGGCTACGAGCAGGCGCTCGTGGGGCTGAGTTTGAGCTATAAGCAGCCGGTGGAGAATATGCCGGACGTCGCCCATCGCATCCACGCTCAGGAGGATGGGCACAACAAATTCTTGGAATCGATGATGGTTTGGTTGGATATCACCGCCGCGCGCTATTGGTGGCAGCAGTTCGATACCTACCGAGTTGGCATCACGAAACAGAGCGAAAGCACGATGCACACGCTCCTCAAGCGCCCCCTGACCCAGGCCGATTTTGAGGATGAGATCGATCCGGCGACGTTAGTGCATCTCAACGAGTTGATCGCGAAACGCGAGTTCGTGCAGGCCAAACGCGAACTGCCGGAGTCCTTTCTTCAGCGGCGCGTGATTTGTACCAACTACAAAACTCTCCGGCGGATGATTCACCAGCGCGGCACGCATCGTCTGGCCGAATGGCAGACCTTCTGCGCGGTGATGTGCTCGGAGCTGGCGCACGTGGAATTTGTCCAAGATTGTCTTTGATTTAACCTTGCGAAGGTTGCGGCGTGATGTGGGTTGAGTATGGATTCTGATTCGTAAGTATCAGTGCATCGAAGCGTAACCGTCTAACCTTCGCAAGGGTTGGGAACGTTATTTTTTGAGGAGGAAATATGCGCATCATTTTAGGGGCGGATCACGGGGGTTTTGCCCTCAAGGAAGAGATCGAAGATCACCTGATCAAGCTGGGGCACGATGTCTTTGACTACGGGACGCACGATGGCGAGAGCTCGGTCGATTATCCCGACTACGGCCGGCCCGTGGCGGAGGCCGTCGTCGCGGGGGAGTATGACTTGGGCGTGATCTGTTGCGGCACCGGCATCGGCATCTCCCTGGCGGCGAACAAAGTGCGGGGCGCGCGGGCCGCGCTCTGCACCGATTGCTATATGGCGCGGATGGCGCGCGAGCACAACAACGCCAATCTGCTGGCGCTGGGCGGGCGCGTCGTCGGGCCCGACCTGGCGCTCGAGATCGTAGATGCGTTTCTTGCCGCTGAATTCCAGGGCGGGCGCCACGCGCGGCGCGTCGGCAAGATCATGGCGATTGAGGAAACATAATCTGTGGATGTTGTGGCCAGTATGGTTTATTCTCTCTAAGAGGACCCCGTCGAGCCACCGTGGAGTATTCCGTAAAGCGTATTGCGTAATTATATTGTGTATACTTTGCACATCTACCAATCGAATCTCGCAACTAGTTCGTTACGGAATACGAAATACGTTTTACGCTGTGAACGACGTCTTTTGTCCTCCCAATGGAGACTCACCGAGCCACAATTGGAGGGCGAAAGAGACTGATGTCTGATACGCGGATTTACGTCGCGGACGCGCGCGCGATGCCGGAAGTCGCCGACGCCAGCGTGGCGCTCGTGGTTACGTCGCCGCCGTACTACACCATCAAGGACTACGACGTGCCCGGCCAGATCGGGCACGGGCAGTCGCTGCACACCTACCTGCGCGATCTCTACCGCGTCTGGGCCGAGTGCCATCGCGTGCTGATGCCCGGCGCGCGGCTCTGCGTCAACATCGGCGATCAATTCGCGCGCGCCAGGCGCTTCGGGCGCTACAAGGTGATCCCGCTGCACGCGGAGATCATCGCCCAGGCTGAGCAGATCGGCTTCGATTATATGGGCGCCATCATCTGGCAGAAGCGCACGACGATGGAGACCAGCGGCGGCGCCATCATTATGGGATCGTACCCGCACCCGCCGAACGGCGTCGTCGAGATCGATTATGAGTTTATCCTGCTCCTCAAGAAGCGCGGCAAGCGTCGCATCCCGCGCGAGCAGCGCGAGGCGGCGGCGATGACGAAGGAGGAGTGGAAGACCTTCTTCTCCGGCCATTGGGCCTTCGGCGGCGCGCGCCAGGGCGAGCACGGCGCCGCCTTCCCGGAGGAACTGCCGCGCCGCCTCATCCGCATGTACACCGTCCGCGATGACCTGGTGCTCGATCCCTTCCTGGGCAGCGGCACGACGGCCAAGGCCGCGTTGGCGCTGGGACGCCGCGCCGTCGGCTACGAACTGAACCCCGATTTTCGCCCGCTCATCGAGGCGAAATTATCTGAGTTGATCGAGAATGGGGGGTTGGCGGCGGATCACGGGCGCTTCATTTCGCCGGAGCGCCAAGTCTCCCTGCCGCCGCTTGACTATACGCCTGCCATTGCCGACATTTGCCCCAAACGCCCCCGGCAGCGACGCCAGCGCAAGCTCTGCAAGGTGGCGGCGGCTGCGGGGCCGGCCGCTCTGGAACTGGCGGATGGGCGCGAGATCACGCTCTTGGGCATCACCGTGCCGGAATCACAGGAGAGTGCGGTCCTGGCTTACCTGCGCGAGTATATCGTTGGCAAGCGGATTTCCCTGCGCGCGCCGCTATCCTCCCGGCCCGACGCGGCCTACGTTTACCTGAAAAACGGCCTCTTTATCAACCGTAAGATGATCGAGATGGGACTGGCTGTTCCCGATCCGTCCCTCGAGCATCCGTATCGCGAGAAATTTAGGAAGGCGCACGAGAAGACAGTATGAATGAACTTACTGAGATTACAGAAGAAGGGCCGATTCGTATCCTGCACTTTGCCGATCTGCACATCGGCATGGAGACCTACGGCAGCCTCGACCCGGAGACGGGCCTCAATCGGCGCGTCGTCGATTTCTTGGATCGCCTGGATGAGTTGATCGATTACGCGCTGGAGCATCAGGCCGATGTGGTGCTCTTCGCCGGGGATGCGTTTCGCAATCGCTCCCCGGCGCCCACTTACCAGCGCGAGTTTGCCCAGCGGATTCGTCGCCTCTCCGCAGCCCACATCCCCACCGTACTGCTCGTCGGCAATCACGACGTGCCCGTGATGGAGCAGCACGCTTCCAGTGTGGAGATTTTCGATGCGCTGGCCGTGCCTTACGTCACCGTCGCCGAGCGCGCGGAGTTGTTGCGGCTGGAGACGGCGCGCGGCCCCATTCAAATCGCCACGCTGCCCTATCCCGTGCGCCAGCGGCTTCTCACCCGCGAGCAATATCGCCGCCTGGATCAGGAGAGCCTGGATCGCGCCGTGACCGACGCCGTCGTGGGCATCATCGAGCAACTAGGCGCCGAGATCGACCCGGAAATCCCCGCAATCTTGCTGGCGCACATCTCCGTGGAAAGCGCCACGTGGGGATCGGAGCGCAGCATTATGGTTGGGCGGGATGTGGCCGTGCCGCTCTCCGCGCTCAAGGATTCCGTCTGGGACTACGTCGCGCTGGGGCATATCCACAAGCATCAAAACCTCAACCCGGAAAACAGCCCGCCCATCGTCTACGCCGGCAGCCTGGAGCGCGTCGATTTTGGCGAGGCCGATCAGCCCAAGGGCTTCTGCTGGGTCGAGGTCGAGCGCGGGATGACCTTCTGGGAGTACATCGAGCTGCCCGCGCGGCCCTTCATCACCGTGCGCGTGGACGTGCGCGAGGCGGAAGATCCGCTAGCGGCGGTGCAGAAAGCCTTCGAATCGCGCTTCCTGACTGACGCGGTAGCCCGTCTGGTGGTGAAGATGTCCCCGGAGCAGGAGCCGCACCTGCGCGATGCGGATCTCTCTCCCCTGCTGGCCGACGCCTTCTTCTCCCAGATCAACCGCGAAGTCGAGCGCGCCGGCCGGGATCGCCTGGCCGGGCTGGAGCCGGACACGCTGACACCCACACGGCTACTCGCTCGTTACCTCCTCGCCAAGGGCAAAACCGAGGAGGACATTGCACCCTACATAGAAGAAGCCCAGGCCATCTTTGGAGAGGCCGCCAGCGAGTCGTAAGCGCGCAAAAGTTGCGCACCTCGCGCTTTTGTTTTATTATGATTATGGTCTCGCATTCGTCCAACTTCCAGCATCCAACTTCCAGTTGACAACCCCCCCGAATCGCGTATAGTTACATTTTGTCGAAGCCCATAATCAACTTTGATGAGGAGCTTTCGTAGATGAAACTGAGATATGTCGTGATGACTGTGATCATCGCCTTGAGTTTGTTGCTCATCGGCGCGCCGATGATTCAATCCTCCTCGCCGCAGACGCAAAGCGAGATGCAGCTATCCTCATATTGGTCGTACAAAGTACAACGCTGGAGCGATTTAATTATCCAGGAAGCTGAGCGCAGGGCGCTCGATCCCGACTTTTTAGCCTCCCTCGTGTGGATGGAATCGCGCGGCGACCCGAACGCCGTCGGGCCGGTGGGCGCCGTCGGCTTGATGCAGGTGATGCCCAAGGAGGCCGGGTTCACGTGGCGGCCAGAAAAGGCCGCGCTGCTCGATCCGAGCACCAATCTCTTCTGGGGCGCACGCACCTTAGCGACCGTCGTCGAGCAGGGCGATGGCGATGTTTTCAACGCGCTGGCGGCCTACAACGGCGGCTGGGATCAAACTATGTATCGCGGCCCCAAGCACTTCGCAACGACGATCTTGCGCGATTATGCGCACGCCGTCTCGCTGCGCTATGAGCCGGAGGGCCGCTGGATCGCCTTCTTCGCTGTGCGCGCCGTGGGCATCCACGGGCCGATTTGGGTGGCCGACTCAGGGCGCGACGATGTTTACTTCTACAATCGCACGAACTGGGTGCCGGATGGCATGCCGCTGATTCCCGATGTCCCGCCCTCTTCGGTGTTGGCGCGATATGCCGATAAGGAAACCGGCGCGCGCTATGACGTAGGCGTGTGGCTCTACGAGGTGTCGAGCGGCGAGTGGCTCATCCCGGATCATGCCTACGTCGCGATGGCCGTGCGGACATCGGCCGCGATGAACAAGATGGCGTCGTCGCCGGAGATAACCGAGGCTGTGTCAAGCGCGGCCTCTTTGCCGGAGGCTACGCCGATCCCCACGAAGACGCCTGCGCCCCAAGCGACGCCCGAAGCTGGCGTTGCAGCACCGGCTGAAGCTGCGCCATCATCCGAGGCCGGGGAGGCCGAACCGACGCCCGAAACAGAGGCCGAGACCGCCCCGGCGCCATCATGCGCGGGCGGAGATTTCTGGGGTGAGGCCTGGTACTTCGAGCGCCAGAACACGCCGGAGGGCTGGAAGGCGACCATCTACGCTACCGGACACGGCGGAGATTGCCAGTACACCTACGCCTGGAAAACCGGTGAGGATGTGCGCGGCGGCCCTGTGTCCGGCCCCATCACTTTTGATGTCACATCCCCGCATCGCAACGGCAGCATCATCGGCTCGGTTCTAATCACCTCCGGGGATGAGACCATCTCGGTGGGGATTTACATTCCCTCGCCGGAATGACGCGAGGCATCATCAGGCATCATCAAGGCCAGGACCTGATCCTGGCCTTTTTTGTTGGGGAGACTCCCGGCATTTGCTTTTGTGACCAGGCGCGGTTGGTGTACAATGTATACAATGTAGGAGTGACATTGTGACCCAAGGAAAGGAGTTGACGCGAATGGAGGGTACGTTACTGGTCCACTCGGCGGCGCAGCTTTGCACCGTGCCGCTGCACGATAGCGGCCCCCAACGGGGCGCGGCGTTGGGCGATCTGGGCATCATTGAGGGTGGCGCTGTCCTGATCGCGGCGGGCGAGATCGTCGAGGTGGGCGCGACCTCGGTGCTGCCCGCGCGCGTTCGGGCGGATCGCGAGATCGACGCGAGCGGGCGGGTGGTCTGCCCCGGCTTCGTCGATCCGCACACGCACGTTGTGTGGATGGGCGACCGCGCCGAGGAGTTTGAGCAGCGCGTCGCCGGCGCGAGTTACATGGAGATTATGGCCGCCGGCGGCGGGATCATGGCCACCGTGCGCGCCACGCGCGCCGCCTCCGTGGCGGCGTTGGTGGCGGCGACGCGCCCGCGCTTAGATCGGATGTTGCGCTCAGGCACGACCACCGTCGAGGCCAAGACCGGCTACGGCCTGACGACCGCTGCGGAAGTGCGCGAGCTGCAGGCCATCGCCGAGCTATCGCGCTCCCATCCGCTGACGGTCGTGCCGACCTTCTTGGGCGCTCACGCCGTGCCGCCCGCCTACCAAGACCGCCCCGCTGCCTACGGCGAGCTGATCATCGCCGAGATGCTCCCCGCTATCGCCGGTGCCGCCGAGGCGCTCGACCTGCCGCGTCTGCCCTTTTGTGATGTCTTCTGTGAGAAAGGCGCCTTTGACCTGGCGCAGAGCCGGCGCATCTTGGAAGCGGCGCAGGCGTCGGGCTTCCCGCTCAAAATTCACGTGGACGAGTTCGAAGCGCTCGGCGGGACGCGCCTGGCCGTCGAGCTTGGCGCTGCGTCGGCGGATCATCTGGTCGCCACGCCCTCGGATGAGATCGCCGCGTTAGGCGCCTCAGACACAGTGGCGGTCTCCTTGCCGTGCACGCCCTTTGGCCTGGGCCATCACGACTACACCCCGGCCCGCGAGCTGTTGGCAGCGGGCGGCATCCTGGCCCTGGCGACGGATTGCAACCCCGGCACCGCCTGGTGCGAATCGATGCCCTTCGCCATCGCGCTGGCCTGCCGCTATCTGCACCTGACGCCCGCGCAGGCGTTGGTCGCCGCCACGCTCAACGCCGCGGCGGCGCTGGGCCTCGAACAGCGCGTCGGGAGCCTCACGCCGGGCTATGCCGCCGATCTGCTCGTCTTGGATCTGCCCGACTATCGCCATCTCGGCTATCGTTTCGGCGGCAACCCCGTCGGGATGGTCATCAAGGCGGGCGAGGTGGTGGTGGATCGCCGCCGCGAAATGGGCGCGTGATGGCCGAGCCGGAAGGCGCGACCTTTATCCTCAAGGGTGATGAGAGCGGCGAGCGCGTGGATCGCTTCATCGCCGCCGCGCTGGACGATCTTTCGCGCACGGCGGTGCAGCGGCTGATCGCGGCCGAGAAGATTACCGTCAACGGGAAGACGCCCAAGCCCTCCCACACCGTCGCGCCGGGGGATGAGATCGTCGTCCACGTCCCGCCGCCGGAACCGACGCACCTCCAGCCCCAGGCATTGCCGCTCGCGATTCTCTATGAGGATCGCGACATCATCGTGGTGGATAAAGCCGCCGGTATGGTGGTGCATCCCGGCGCCGGTCATCCCGATGGCACGCTGGTTAACGCGCTGTTGGCGCACTGTCCCGATCTCCAGGGTGTGGGGGGCAAGCTGCGTCCCGGCATCGTCCATCGGCTGGATAAGGACACCTCCGGCGTGCTCGTCGTCGCCAAAAACGACAAGGCGATCCGCCGTTTGCAGCGCCAGTTTCGGCATCGCAGGGTGAGCAAGCGCTACGTCGCGCTGCTGATCGGCAATTTGGAGCGCGAGGAAGGCTTCATCGACGCGCCGATTGGACGTCATCCCCGGCATCGCAAGAAGATGGCCGTGATCGTCGCCGGCAAACAGGCGCGTACGCGCTGGCGCGTACGCAGTCGCTGGTTAGATGCGCGCGGTCAGTGGTACACGCTGGTGGATGCCCGCCCGCTCTCCGGTCGGACGCATCAAATCCGCGTGCATTTTTCGTGGTTGGGCTTTCCCCTGGTGGGCGATCCCGTCTATGGTCCGGAGGAGAACGCCTTGGATGCGCCGCGTCACTTCCTCCACGCGCGCGATCTGACCTTCGTGCATCCCCGCACCAAAGAAGAGATGACCTTCGCGGCGCCGCTGTCGGAGGATTTGCAGGCGGTGCTGGACGGACTGCGGAAATATGAGGAATGATAAATTGCGAATGATGAATAAACGAATCGAGGGCAGCGGATCTCATTGGTCTACTTTTCAAATTTCTATTTTTGAGTATCCTTGAATTAATGAAAAAAGATCGAGTGGATCGACTGGTGGTGCAGCGCGGGCTGGCGGAGAACCTCGACCGGGCGCGGCGGATCTTGCGGGCGGGCGAGATCATGGTGGCGGGCCGGCTCGTCGATAAGCCGGGCACGCGCGTGCCGACGTCATCAGAGATCACGCGCAAGGAGAAGCCGCCTTACGTGAGCCGGGGCGGCGAGAAGCTGGCGGCGGCGCTGGATCGATTCCCGGTGAAGGTGGCGGGGCAGGTCGTGGCGGATATTGGCGCTTCGACGGGCGGATTCACCGACTGTGTGCTCCAGCGCGGCGCGGCGAAGGTCTACGCTATCGATGTGGGTTACGGCCAACTGGCCTGGACACTGCGGCAGGATCCGCGCGTGGAGGTGATGGAGCGCGTGAACGCGCGGCATCTGACCTCGCTGCCGGAGCCGGTGAACCTGATCGTCTCCGATGTCTCCTTCATCTCGCTGGCGACGATCTACGCGACCGCCGTGGGATGGCTCGCGCCGGGGGGCGAGATCGTTTCGCTGATCAAGCCCCAGTTCGAGGCGCGACGCACGCAGGTGGAGAAGGGCGGCGTCGTCCGCGATTTGGTGGTGCATCGCCAGGTGCTGGAGGAGGTGATGGCGGCCTTCGCGGCGTTAGATGTGCAGCTTCGCGGCTTGATGGTCTCCCCGCTCCAAGGCCCCGCCGGCAACATCGAGTTCCTGGGCTGGTGGACGAAGATCCCCGCCGAGCCGGCGACCTCGCGCGCGGCGCTGATCGACGCGGCCCTGCGCGAGGTTCATGTCCATAATGACGAGTGACCTCACATCATTTTACGCAATACGCAACACGCAATACGCTTCTCTTACATTCACATGATATTTTAAACTGTTGGATCATTCTTAGACATAGATTATTCAGGAGGATACAATGAGTCAATGGTGGGATGCTTGGATGTTGGTGCCGAGATCGCGTCGCAGAAAGTTACTGCTGCTCCTGGCTGCCTTGATTTTCTTAGGCGCCATCGTTTGGTCGGTGCGTTCGGTGCTGTGGCCCTATGCCTTGGGCCTCTCGATGGCCTACATCCTCGCGCCGATTGTTCAATTGATTGAATCCGGCTTTCGACGCCTCGGAGAATTCCGCCGATTGAAATTTTTGAATCGGATCGCTAGATTTGCCTCCGTTCTCATCACCTACCTGTTGGTGATCGCGATCTTGGTGGGGTTTTTCTCCATCGTCGTGCCGATGGTGATTCGGCAGGGACAGTCGTTGTGGGAGCAGCGGGAGACTGTGTGGGAGTATATCTCCGATTTCGGCAAGGATATGATTGCGCAATATCAGCTCCTGCCGGATGCGATCAAGGTGCGGGTGGAGGAGACCATTGGGCGGTTCAGCGAGATGCTGGGCGGCATCATCCAGCAAGCCGTGGAGGGCACGGCGGTCGTTATCTCCTACACCTTCAGTTTGGTCTTGGCGATTTTGATTATTCCATTTTGGACCTTTTACTTGCTGTTGGATTCTGATGAAATTTCCTCTTCGTTGCATCGGTCTGTGCCTGATATATTCCGCAAGGATGCTTCGAAGATTGTCGCGCTGGCCGATACCGTCTTCAGCTCCTATTTGCGCGGGCAACTATTCTTGGGTATGATCATCGGGATCATTTCCACCGTCGTGTTCTCGATTATGGGCGTCAACTTCGCGGTGTTGTTGGGGCTGATCGCTGGCATCTTTGAGATGATACCCAACATTGGGCCGGTGTTAGGCGCAATCCCGGCGATATTGGTAGCGCTATCGCAGGATCCGATTTTAGCGTTATGGGTCACAGTTTACGCATTCGCCGTGCAACAACTGGAAAATCTCTTTATCTCGCCGCAGGTCATCGGCGAGACCCTTAAACTACACCCTGTGGTCGTTATGGTTGTCTTGGTTATCGGCAGTGAGATCGGCGGATTGGCGGGCCTCTTCCTGGCGCCTGTCGTGACGGCGGCTTTACGTGATCTCTTCCGCTACATCTACTATCGTCTGGGGCCGGAGCCGAATCCGCCGGAGGCCGCGTTGCGCCGTGTGTGGTCGGGTGAGATGTTTGATCTACAGATTTAGATGGGGACTTGCCAAATTTGGCGATTGTTGTATAATCTCAAACGTTGAGACGGGGCGTGGCGCAGTTTGGCTAGCGCGCTACAATGGGGTTGTAGAGGTCGACGGTTCAAATCCGTCCGCCCCGACAAAAGCGAATAGAGAGGGTAAAAAAGCGCCCGATCTGACGAATGAGCATCGTCAGATCGGGCGCTTTTTTGTTTGGGGGAGTTGGCCCGGCGAGAGCGCCGTAAAGGCATTTACGGGATGCAGAGCCGTTGCCCAACAGAGAGGTCGTTGGATGTCAAGTTATTGGCTTCGCGGATGGCATCGACGGTGACGCCGTAGTGTTTGGCGATGGCGTAGAGGGTGTTGCCGCGCTCGACGATGTGGGTGGTCGCCAGTTGGGCCTCGGAAGGTAGCGGCGCAGTAACTTCTGTGTCTGTTGAGAATATGATACGTTCCCCCAATTTCAGCAGGGCCGGCAAAACATCTGTTGGCTCGGTGCGCAATATTTGCTCAGTCTTCGCGGGTGTCTGTTCCGCCGTTATGCGTAGAGTCTCGATGATAGTTGAGATTTCGGAGGGAGTGATCTCTATCTTCCCCATAAATAACAGAACTATCGCGATGACTATTCCGAGTCGAATTAAACGTGAAATCATATGTGAACTCCTTCCTTTGCTATGTTCCTCGGTCGTCAGCCCCTCCGCCCGGCCGGATTTTGGCCGGGCGGAGGGAGGCCTGTGGCAGATGTCGGCGAATCGAAGGCGTTGCCCTTGCATGAGCTTTGAGCCATTCTTAGCTTAACACGTTCCAGGCGTTGGGAGATTAAGGGAAAGTTGCAATTATGTTAACCCATTCTGATCTCTCAAAACTTGCTGATGAGAAGATCGCATACTCCCTAGGGCCTGGGCTGTGTTTCGATTGAAAGTGTTTTAGTTTGTAATAGAATAAGTAGCGGATGCATTGCTGGGATACTGTACAAGTCAAAGACGTGAGAGAAAAGGAGTCGAATGGACAAGAATAAACTGTTTTTCATGCCGATGCAGAATCAGGAGGAAGGCTTTGCCTTGTTAGAGAAGCTCTTCGCTGTGACGCGGCCGGAGGCCATTTTCGGGGCGTCGGTCACGAAGGGCGAGCACACGGTCATCACCGCGTCGGAGATTTCCGTGGGATTGGGCTTCGGCTACGGGATGGGCGGCGGCGTTGCTCCCGGCCTCTCTGAAGCAGGAGATGCGGAAGGCGAAGAGGGGAAAGAGCTGGGCGGCGAGTATGGCGTCGGCGGTGGCGGCGGCGGTGGCGGCGGATCAGCAGCGCGCCCGATTGCGGCCATCGTCTTGAGCCCGGAGGGCGTCCGCGTCGAGCCGATTGTCGATGTCACCAAGGTGGTGTTGGCCTTCTTCACCGCGTTCGGCAGTATGTTCTTGATGTTCAAGAAGATGCGTCAATCTGACCAGTGAATTTGCGAATCGGCGAATCAGCGAATGGGCAATGCGTTCATTCGCTGATTTGTTTGTCATTTGGAGGACACCATGTCACAAGAGAGGAAAATCCGTCGCATCGGCGTGTTGACCGGGGGCGGGGATTGCCCCGGCCTCAACGCGGTCATTCGCGCGGTGGTCAAGACCGCCATCAATGAGTATGGTTGGGAGGTGTTGGGCATTGAGGACGGCTTCGAGGGCCTGATCCAACCGGGGAAGGTGCGTCCCCTGCGCATGGCGGATGTGCGCGGCATCCTGACGCGGGGGGGGACGATCTTGGGCACCACCAATCGCGCCGACCCGTTCAGCTATGAGGTGGAGACGGCGGGGGGCGAGACCAGGGTCTTCGATGTCTCCGATGACGTCGTGCGCCACGCACAAGTGCTGGGCTTGGATGCGTTGATCGTCATCGGCGGCGATGGCTCCCTGCGCATCACCCAGGAGTTGATCGACAAGGGCCTGCGCGCCGTCGGCGTGCCCAAGACCATCGACAACGATCTCCAGGCTACAGTCATCACCTTCGGTTTCGATACGGCGGTTAACACCGCGATGGAGGCCTTGGATCGGCTCCACACCACCGCCGAAAGTCATCACCGCGCCATCATCTTAGAGGTGATGGGCCGCGACGCGGGTTGGATTGGGCTGAAGGCCGGCATCGCCGGGGACGCGGACGTCATCTTGATCCCCGAGATTCCCTATGACATCGTGTGCGTGCTAGAGAAACTGTCCGCGCGCAATCGTCAGGGCGCGAAGTACAGCATCATCGTCGCGGCGGAGGGCGCGCGCCCCGTCGGCGGCGAGGCCGTCTATCAGCAGCACCGCGAGACGGGCGGGATGCAGCGCCTGGGCGGTGTGGGGGAGGTGGTCGCGGCGCAGATCCGCGAACTGAGCGCCGTCGAGGTGCGCGTCACCGTGCTGGGCCACTTGCAGCGGGGCGGATCGCCTTCCGCCTTTGATCGTCTGCTGGCGACGCGCTTCGGGGCGATGGCCGTCCATCTCGTCGCCGAGGGTAAGTTGGGCGAGATGGTGGCGCTGAAGGATGAGCGCATCATCTCCGTACCGATCAAAGAGGCCGTCGCGAAGCAGAAGCTGGTGCCGTTGAATAGCGACATCATCAAGACGGCGTTCGGATTGGAGGTGTGCCTGGGCAATCGCCGCGAGTTTATCGAGGATCTGATCGCGCGGCAGGCTCGGGAGAAGGCGGCGGAATGAATCGTAGCATGCCGCCGTTCGATCACTTTGGGCTGCTGGCGCCGCTCTATGAGCGTGTGATCCGCCACGAAGATGTCGCCACGCTGCGCCGGTTGCTTGAGCCGCGCCCAGCGGATCTGCTCTTAGACGTGGGCGGCGGCACCGGGCGAATCGCGCAGCACTTTCGGGGCGAGGTGAGCCATATCTGCGTGGTCGATCTCTCGTGGGGGATGTTGTGGGAGGCGCGCGCGAAGTCCAAGTTGGGCGTGTGCCAGGGGCGCGTCGAGCGGCTGCCCTTCCGCGATGGCGCCTTCCCGCGCATCATTGCGGTGGATAGCTTCCACCACTTTCAGCATCACGCGCAGGGGGCGAGAGAATTAGTGCGCGTGCTGGCGCCGGGTGGGCGGCTGGTCATCGAGGAGCCGGACGTGCGGCGCTTCCCCGTCAAGTTGGTAGCGTGGGCGGAGCAGCTGGCCCTGATGCGCAGCCATTTTTATCCGCCGCGTGCGATGTTGCGCTTCTTTGGCGGCCCCGGACTGCGCGTCAGTCTGCACGAGGATGCGGGCGTCAACTTCTGGCTTGTGATTGAGAAGATGAAAGAGGAGTGTTTGTAGTCAGGCTCGCAATGCAATGGAGTGCCGTCGCAAAGGTGAATAAAAAGCGCCCCGGCAAGCGATCTCAACCTCGCTGCGGGGCGCTTTCGACTTTTTGACTTTGGACTTTCCGACCTTCGACTCCCTCCTCCTACAATTGCCCCTTCTTCATAAACATCGAGGGCGGGAAGTTGAAACCGTAGCGCTTGAGCACGTCATCGAAGTTGGGGCGCACGCCGGTGGGGCCGTGGTGGCCTATGACTTTGCCATCTTCAGTGTCGCCTTCATCGAAGAATTTGTAGAGGTCCTGCATCACGACGGTCTCGCCCTCCATCCCCATCACCTCGGTGATTTGGATGACTTTGCGGCTACCGTCGCGGAGGCGGCTGGTCTGCACGATCATATGGATGGCGGAGGCGATCTGGCGGCGCACGGTGAAAAGCGGCAAATCCGCGCCGGCCATCAGCACCAGCGTCTCGAGGCGGCTGATGCAATCGCGCGGCGTGTTCGCGTGGATGGTGGTCATACTGCCATCGTGGCCCGTGTTCATCGCCTGGAGCATATCCAACGCCTCGCCGCCGCGGCACTCGCCCACGACGATGCGCTCCGGGCGCATCCGCAGCGCGTTGATCACACAATCGCGGATCGTGACCTCGGAGGGGTGGGTGGGGGT
>CAZCAI010000052.1:0-27828 GCA_964496595.1 uncultured Anaerolineales bacterium | reverse complement strand
CATCCGCAGGCGCAGGCGGCATAAGCTGGCTTTTCCGACGATCAAGCGTTACACCTGGGTCTCTGATCTGTTTTTGCCGCACCAAATTGGAGTGCTATAATGAGGTTGGCTGGTTCTAGAACTTTACGAGCGTTCGTCTGCTCAAGTCTGCTCAAATCTGCTGAATTACGGAGGTGACCATGCGAACCCTGATCGAAAATGTCCACATCATCACGCTGGATGACGAAGACCGCGTCCTGCCGGAGGCCGATTTGGCGCTGGAGGATGACGCCATCGTCGCGGTGGGGGAGGCGCCGGCGGATTTCGCGCCCGATGTGGTGGTGGATGGCCGGGAGATGATCGCGCTGCCGGCCTTCTTCAACGCGCACGCTCACGCCGCGATGACGCTGGAGCGCGGCTGGGCGGAGGATCTCCCCTTTGACCGCTGGCTGAATGAGAAGATCTGGGCGGCGGAGTCGGCGATGACGGAGGAGGATGTCTACTGGGGCGCGGCGTTGGCCGGCGCCGAGATGATCCGCTCCGGCACGGTGGGCTTCGCCGATCACTACTTCTGGATGCACCATGTGGCGCGCGTGGTCGAGGAGAGCGGCGTGAAGGCGCTGCTCGCGTGGTGTCACTTTGGCCTCGATGCGGAGCAGGAGGTGGGCCAGACTTCTTTCGAGGACACCGTGGACTTCGTGGCGCGATGGAAGGACGCCGCCGAGGGCCGCATCCGCACGACGATGGGGCCGCACTCGCCCTATATGGCCCCGCCGGAGGTGCTGCGGCGCTTCGCAGAGGAGGCGCAGCGGCTCGGCGTGGGCGCGCACTTTCACCTGAGCGAATCCGAGGAGCAGCGGCGCAACTCGCTCGTGCGCTATGGCAAGACCCCCGTCGCCCACGTGAACGACCTGGGCCTCTTCGATCTGCCCGCGCCGACGTTGGTCGCCCACTGCAACGCGGCCACCGAGGACGATATGGCGCTCCTGGCGGAGAAAGGCGTCTACGTCGCGCACACGCCCAAGACCTACCAGAAGCTGGCGATGACGATGCCGCCGGTGCTGGCGATGCGCGCGCACGGCGTCGATGTCGCGCTCGCGACCGACGGCCCGGCCTCCAACAGCGACCTCAATATGCTGGAGGTGATGCGCATTACCGGACTGTACCAGAAATTGGCGGCGGCCGATCCGGAGGCGCTGCCCCGCGCGACGCTCCTGCGGATGGCGACGCAGATCCCGGCGGCCGCGATGGGCTTTGCAGCGAGCGGCGTCCTGGCCCCCGGCCGCCCCGCCGATGTGGTGGTGTTCGACGCGACCGCGCCCCATTGGACGCCGCGCCACGACGTGCTGGCCGGCGTCGTCTACACGGCCCATCCCGGCGACGTGGCCTACGTCTGGTGCGATGGCCGGCTGCTCTATCAGCGCGGCGAGTTCCTCACCTTGGATATCGACCGCATCCGCTGGGAGGCGGAGCGCCGCGCGTTCCGCATGGTCGGCGCGCCGCTGCGCTCGCTGCGCGCGTATCGCGGGTAAGGGGATTCCAAAAAACCGATGTTTATTGTAGAGACGCAAGATTTTGCGTCTCTACTGAGGGGTTGTTTTTCCTAATAAATGCCTAAAGCGGATCGCAGCGGGATGAGTCGACTAGCAGCGAATCTTCGTAGCAGGAACGCGACCTGCGCGGATTGCCGAAAGGCCGAAACGGCGCTATAATGCGCGGGTTATGAAGAAAATCAAGATGTGGATACAGCTTCATCGTGAGGGCGTGCTGGCCGCCGGGCTGGCGCTGGCCCTCTGGGCGCTGTACGCCCTCACGGCGGCGCCCGGCGCGATCTTCGGCGATCCCTCGGAATACCAATTTATCCCCGCGATTTGGGGCATCGCGCATCCGCCGGGCTACGCTTTCTACACTCTGCTGGCCGGCGTGTGGCAGCGAATTTTTCGCGTAGGCAGTGTCAGCTTTCGCACCAACCTGCTGGCCGGCGCGGCCGGCGCGTGGACGGTGAGCCGCGTGGCGCTGATGGCGCTTGAAGCGCGGCGACCGATGACGGAAGAGCGGCCTTGGTTTCTCGCAGCATGGAGCGCCGGCATCGCGGGGCTGGCGCTGGGCATCGCGCCGGACGTGTGGCAGCACAGCATCCACGCCAACGCGCACATCGTCAGCGTGGCGTTGACGATGACGCAGATTTGGCTGTTGGCGCGCTGGGCGCGCGACGATGACGACCGTTGGCTATTCACCACCGCCTTCTTCTGCGGCATCGGCGTGATGCATCACCCCATCACCGTGTGGGGCCTGCCCGCCTACGCGCTCTTCATTTTGATGCGCTGCCCCAGGCTACCCCTTCAGCCGAAGACCTGGCTGCCCTGCGTGGGCTTTGGCCTGTTGGGGCTGCTGCCGTGGCTCTACTTCCCGCTGCGCAGCCCGCACGTCCCCTTTGGCCCGACCGATATGCGCTCCTGGGCGGGCTTCCTGCGCCACGCCACGGCCCAGGGCTTGCGCGTGAACCTCTTCCACTTCGGCCCGGCGGATTGGCCGGATCGCTGGCGCGTCTTCTGGTCGCTGCTGCGTTTGCAGTACCCGTGGCCGCTCTTAGCTCTGATGCTGTGGGGCGCGGTGGCGTTGGCCCGCCGGAAACCGCGCTTCGCGTTGCTGTGGGGCCTCTTCCTGCTGGGCCACCTGGGCTTCACGCTCAACTCCGTACAGGATGTGATGGCCTATCTGCTGCACGCCTTCGCGGCGCTGGCGGTGCTGATCGGCGTGGGCGCGCAGGAGGTAATGGCGTCGCTCTCGCGTAAATGGTCGGCGGCGGTGGGCGGCGGATTGACGCTGCTGTTGCTCGGCGCGCTGATCTTCACCTTCCCGCGCATCTCGCTGCGTGAGTGGCGCGAGGCTGATGCGTTTGTCGCGCACGTGACGGAGCGCTTCGCGGGCCAAGGGGAGCACGCGGCGCTGGTCTCCGATTGGGAGCACCTGACGCCCTACTTCTATCACACCTACGTCGAGGGCCTGGAGATCGATCCGGCGGATATGCGCCCGGTCTATGCCACCGGCTCGCTGCCTTGGACGGAGGCGGTGTTTGCGAATCTGCCGCGCGGCCCGGTCTATCTGACGAACTACCGGCGCGATGTGCGCGAGTTGGGCTTCCGGCTGCGACCGGAGGGCGAGTTGTGGCGCGTGCTGGAGCCGCCCGCGACCGATCCGGCGGCCCCGCAAGTGCGCCTGGACGATGTCTGGGTCGATAATCGGTTGGAGCTGGTGGGCTACGATCTGCCCCAGACGATGGCGGCGCAGGGCGAGGTTTTACCGCTGATCCTCTACGCGCGCGCGCCGACGACGGAGACGGCGATTTTGATGCCGGTGGGGCATCTGGGTGAGATCGAGCAGCGCTGGACGACGGACAGCCGGCGGCTCACCCCGGATTTGATTCCCGGTGAGGTGATTGCTGAGCGCTACGAGATCTTCGTGCCCTATACGCTCCCGCCGGGACGCTACCCGCTGCGGCTAAGCTACGTCGATTTGAGCGCGGGCGGCGAGACTCTGCCGCTGTCCGGCGATCTCGCGGCGTTGACCTTGGGCGAAATCGAGGTGGCCGCCGCTTCTCACGCCCCCGATGCGGCGCGGGTGGCGTCGCGCTCGCTCGTGAACATCGGCAACGATGTGGCTTTGAGATCGGCCAATGTGCGCGCGGGCCTTGCCTCCCGGCGGGGGGTGTGGGAGGCGCCGTTACGCCTGCGGCCTGGTCAGGCCTTCCATTTGACGCTGCGCTGGCAGGTGTTGCAGCATCCGCGCGCCAGCTACACCATCTTCATCCATCTCGTCGATGGGGAGGGGCGCTTATGGCTGGGGCGCGATTACACGCCGTTGGGCGGCGCGTTCCCCTCGTATCTGTGGTTCCCCAAATGGCTGCCGGGCCAACAGGTCGTCGATCCCTATCGGCTGGTCGCGCCGGAGAATCTGCCGCCGGGACAGTATCGGCTGGAGGTGGGGATGTACGAGATGAGCAGCGTCCGCCGCATCTCCCAGTTAGACCTATCCGGCGAGATGACGGGCGACCGCTTTATTTTAGGGCCAATCGTGGTAGAGTAGGGCAGATAGCAGCAGAGGCGGAGGGTGAGGAGGCGTAACAATGGAGACGATTTTACTTCCGTGGGTCATCGCTGCGACGATTTTGTTGTTCGTGATGGCCTATTGGGCGTATACGCTGGAAAAGCGCGTCGGCGGGATGGAAGCGCGCTATCAGAAGATCCTCAGGTTGGCGGAGGAATCCGATCAGGCGACGGTGGCGCAGTTATTGACGCGCCTGGATGATCAGGAGAAGCGATTACATATCGCTGAAGGGAACATATCGTACATGACGAAGGTGCTGCCTCACACGATTCAGGGCTGCGGCATTGTGCGGTATCGCGCTTATAACGATATGGGCGGCGATCAGAGTTTTTCGCTGGCGCTGGTGGATGAGCACGGCACCGGCGCGATGCTCAGCGGGCTGCACGGCCACGGCGATGTGCGCGTCTATGCCAAGCCGCTGGTGCAGTGGCGCTCTTCTTACAGCCTCAGCGCGGAGGAACAAGACGCGCTGGGTCAGGCTCGCCAGCGGATGGAGGGCGGGGCCGCATCAGCGCTTGAATCGGAGGAATGAGTGAGAAACCTTCTGGGAAGTCCCAAGGTCGTAAAACCGGAAGTGGTATGGGGATCAGGATATGATAGGGGGAGCTTCCCAGAAGATAGTAGGCTGAGAGTTAGGGCTTTCCCATTCTCACTCCAAGGGGATCGCCAGATCCCCGTTTTTCTTGCGCAAACTAAAAACACGTTCAAAATATGCCCCAGAGGCGCGGATTTAGCAATCCGCTTGGAGCGAATGGGGCGTAATTACAAAGTGGGAAAACCCTAGCTGAGAGTTGACAAACCCTTCCCCCTGGTTATGATAGATTTATGGTAGGGTAGATATAGAAACCGGCGATGTTCAGATAAACATCTTTATTGATAGTGAAGGAGGATCCTATGTCGTTTTGGGGTGGTAAAGAGAAGTCCAAAGAGAGTGGTCAGAGCGCCACGCGAGCACAATCTACATCCAAGAATGGAAGGAGTCCTGCACAAATGCCGATTGAATCGACGATTGGGGCAAATACCCACGTAAAGGGTAAGGTTCAAGGAGATGGCGGGTTGCGCATCGATGGAATTGTCGAAGGCACGATTGAGTTGACGGGGAACCTGGTGGTCACCGAGAGCGCCAAGGTGTTGGCGGAGATCAAGGCGAACAATGTCTCCATCGCCGGCGCGGTCCAGGGCAACATCGAGGCTAACCGCATCGAGATTTTAGATACCGGGCGGGTGTGGGGTGATCTGACGATCAAGTCGCTTCTGATCAACGAAGGGGCGTACCTGCGCGGGCAGACCTTTATGCCGCAGGACTTGCAGCCGCCGCAATTGGAGCCTCCGAAGCCCAAGCGTCAGGCGACGGAATTGCCGCCCGCCGAGGATAAGCGCATCGTCGATGTCGCCGCGGAGCCGGAGGAAGAGAAGGCTAAAGGCAAGAAAGAAGAGGGCAAGAGCGACAAGTAGACATTTACCTTGCGAAGGTTCAATGAGGATCTGATGCCAGTATGATGTTCGGTGGACTCAGCGGATACGGGTTTTAGTAGTTGTTGTATGATCTTCGCAAGGGTCTTTTCACAAGGTGGGCGAGTTATCGCCTGCCTTGTTCTTTTTCGGCGCGTTTCCCCAAGATCGCTTGCCATGCCGTTCCCCAGATCATCAGGATTTCCCCGCCGAAGTAGATCAGGCTGTAGGGCAGCAGGGCCGGCTCGTTGGTCTGGACGGCCACCCAGATGATGAGGGCCGCGTAGATGCCGATGCACAGCTCGCCCAACGTAGTCAAATCCACGTGGATGCGATACCCCGTGCGTTGCCACGTCCCCCGTTGCCCGCGAAGGTCGAATTTCGGCGTGCGCTTGAAATCCCCGCCCCAATGGAGCAGTCCATCGACGATGGCTAACGTGCTGCTCCACGTGATACCGATGCCCAACAGCATCAGCAGCGGGTAGGCTAAGATGCGATGCGGCCAGCGCGGTGTGAGCGCCAGTTGGCCCAGCAGATAGAGCAGCGACGGAATCATCGTGATCACGCCTAAGATCGCGGTGACGGTGGGCAGGTGCGGGTCGTAGTAGGCGATGGGCAGCGCCAGCAGGATTGCCATCAGGAAAAGCGGTTGGGTGACGTAGGCGCTCAGATGGAGGAGCGCCATCGCTTTCTGCGCGACGTTCAGGCGAGGCGAACGGAGGATCGGCCCCGCGAGCTTGCGCAGCGCTTGGGTGGCGCCCTTGGCCCAGCGATACTGCTGCTGCTTGAACGCCGCGATCAGTGGCGGCAACTCCGCCGGCGCTGCCACATCGGGCAGATAGCGGATCTGCCATCCGGCCAACTGCGCGCGATAGCTCAAGTCAAGATCCTCCGCGATGGTATCCAGTTGCCACCCTCCGGCCTCGAAGATGGCCGTCGTGCGCCACACGCCGGCGGTGCCGTTGAAGTTCATCAGCAGGCCGGAGCGATTGCGCGCGATATGCTCCACGGTGAAGTGCGCATCCAAGGCCAGGGCCTGCGCCCGTGTCAGCGGGGAGTAGGTGGTGTTGGTATGCCCCCAGCGCGCCTGCACCAGTCCAAGCTGTGGGTTATGCGCCAGGTGCGGGACGGTCTGCCGGAGAAAATCCGGCGCGGGGATGAAGTCCGCGTCGAAGATGGCGACGAATTCCCCATGCGCGTGCGCCAATCCCGCCACCAGCGCGCCCGCCTTGTTGCCCCGCGTGTGCGAGCGATGGCGCAGCTCGATCTGATAGCCTGATGCTTGCAGGCGGTCGACCTCGGCTTGGGCCTGAGCGGTTGTGTCGTCGTCCGAATCGTCCAGCACCTGGATCTGCAACCGGTCGCGCGGCCAATCGAAGGCGGCGACGGCGCGCAGAACGCGCTGAACGACGTAGCGCTCGTTGCGCAGCGGTATCTGGACCGTGACGGTCGGCAGCGCCGCCTCTGGGATCGGGGGGGCGGCGGGCGGCCGCTCGTGGCGATGTCGTAGGTACAGCACGATGAGGGTCAGAATATAGAAAGCATAGAGAGCCAATCCGGCCAACGTCGCAGTGTAGAGACCTGCCAGGATGCGCGTTGTTAATGTCATATCTACGTCGTTTGCTCCTCCTGATGAGACTTATGCCTGATGGGCCTTCATTATACACGGTTGTGATGAAGATACCCGTTTGGGTACAGAGCGATAGAGTGTGATAATCCTGGCATGTGATTGTGAAGTTTGTCCATTGACAAATCTGGCGAACATGAGGATAATCACTAGTACATCGCGGCGGAAGTCCCTCCTCAGTTAGCCCCGCTCAGAGCGGATCGTCAGATCCGCGACTATACGTCGGAACGGGGAACTGACGTTCCCCTTGGAGCAAATTCAACTGGGGAATTATTTGTGCCGTGTTGTACTAGGGTGACGTGAGCGCCAGACGTGTTGTTTTGCATGATTGTTTTGACCTCATTCGCGCTTTACGCTATACTCATTCATGCACAAGTTTGAAAACTAGGTGTCTCGGAGCATGCTATGACGGATGAGGTATTTCGCCATTATCGGGCGGGTATACGGAGGTTGACCAGGCTGTTGGGCGAAGATCATCCTCGCTTGGGTGAATCCTTGATTTTGCAACATCGGCTGTTGGAAAATTTGTCCGATACGGAAAAGCACGGATCGCAGGCCGAGTTGGAGATGAATCGCGCCCGCATTTTGGAAAGTTGCAACCGGTTGTGCCACGCCCTGCTCGATGAGTCCTTCTACACCTTGTGTGGGCTGTCGGCCCCGGCGCGCCAGGACGTGGGCGTGACGGCCCTCGCATCAGAACCCCGCCCGGCGCTGGATGCTTATTATGACGTAATAAACGTCCTGTTGCAAGATGAATCGCTCCGCGCGCCGATTGCCAGCACCGCGGCGCGCCGCCGCGCGCACGAGGAGACGCTGGTGATCCTTGAGAAGTTAGACGGCGTCCAGAAGGGTCATGTGGTGCAATTTCTCTATGAGGCGGGCCTCATCACCGAAGGGCCGGGCGTGCTCTTCTTATCCGAGGCGGATTTGACCGATGCACATCTTCAGGGGGCTTTTCTGATCGAAGCTCATCTGGCCGGCGCCGACTTGCGTAACGCGCATTTGGACGCGGCGCATCTGGAATGGGCGCGGCTGGGTGAAGCACGTCTGGAAAGCGCTTCCCTCCCGCGCGCCTTTTTGGTCGCCGCGCATCTGGCTCGCGCGCAACTCCAAGAGGCGCGTCTGGATCACGCCCGCTTGCTGGGCGCGAATCTCTCCGGCGCTAACCTGACCGGCGCGCGAATGGATCACGCGCAGATGCAGTGGGCCGGCTTCGTGACGACGAATCTTCAAGGGGCCAGCCTGGTAAATGCCCAGTTGATGGGCGCCGACCTGGTCTCGGCTAATCTGGCCGGCGCGGACTTCTCCGGCGCCCATCTTGAAGCTGCGCATCTCCGGGGCGCGCGTCTGCGCGGCGCCAAATATGACGCCCAGACGCGTTGGCCTGTCGGCTTTGATCCGATTGGAGCTAGGGCCATCAAGATAGATGAAGGCTGAGCGATTTTGCATCTGTGGGGTTTTTAGATAAAATACAGTTGGAATGCTCTCCAATAGGATGGGTCATTCATGGGGTAGCTGGTCTTTGTGGAGGGCAGTCGCTTACTTTTCTGGTAATAATTGTGCCATCCTGTCAAATGGGATGGTGTGGTCTGAACACGACGGTGACGTTTTATTGTGGGAGGTGATGGGATGCAAGTCTCGGTAGAGTTTAACGGCATCTTCCGAATTTTGACGAAGACGTCGCACCTCACGTTGGATCTGGCCGCGGGGACAACATTCCGCGAGATCATTAAGTTGTTGGGAGAACGCTACCCCATCCTGGCCGGCGAAGTGATAGATCCTGATGCCGGGGGCCTCATTGCATCCAATGCCCTCAGCCTCAATGGCAAGCGTATGATTCAACCTGCTGAACTTAATGACGCTCCTCAGGAGGGTGATCGCCTTATATTTATGTCGGTGCTGGCCGGTGGGTAGATTGCCACTGGCCTTATGTTTTTGATAGTGGACAACTCGTGCAGGACATTTCGAGTATCTCAGACGGTTCTCATAAACGCATAATTAAAGGAGGTTGATGAGCGATGCATGGGTATCACGGTAAAATTTTACATATTGATCTGACCGAGCGCAAAACCTGGGTCGAGGAGAAGCCGGAGTCGTGGTATAAGACCTACATTGGCGGCGTGGCGATGGCCACGCGGCTCTGTTGGGAGAATATCGAACCGGGATGTGACCCGCTTTCTCCAGAGAATCCAATTTGTATTGCTAACGGCATCTTCGCGGGCACGCCGGTGCCGGTGGGCGGCAAATACGGCCTGGCATCTAAATCCCCGCTGACGGGCTTCATCGGCGATAGCCTTTCGGGAAGTTGGTTCTCGATTGCCCTGAAGCGCGCCGGCTGGGATGGGCTGGTGATCCACGGGGCGAGTGAGGAGTGGGTCAATGTCTATGTCAACGATAAGCGCGTGCAGTTCCGGGACGCGACTAAGTATTTAGGGTTGGGCACCTTCCAGACCGAGGAGGCCATCCGCGATGACCTGTTGGATGACCAGGTGCGCTCCGCTACGATTGGGCCGGCGGGCGAGAATGGCGTGCTCTATGCTAACGTGACCAACGATGGCCGCCAGGCGGGGCGAACGGGCCATGGTGCAGTGTGGGGTTCCAAGAAGCTGAAGGCCCTCTCTGTGCGCGGCACGCAAGGGGTCACGGTGTACGATCCCAAGAAGTTGTTGGAGATGTCTTTCAATATCACCGAAGCATCGCAGGGGCCGCACACTTCGAAATATCGGTTGCTTGGCACGGTGACCAATGTGCTCAATATGAACAAACTCGGCTTGCTGCCTACGCGCAATTATCAGGAGGGCACCTTTGAGGATGCCGAGTTGGTGAGTGGCGAATACCTGGAAGAACATTTCAAGGTGAAGAAGATCTCCTGCGCTCAGTGTCCGATTGCCTGTGAGCAGATGTCGATGGCCAAGGGTCCGTGGGAAGGCGCGATGACGGGCATTGAGTATGAATGCCTCTTCGCCAACGGCCCCAACTTAGGCATCAATGATATGAACGCCATTATCAAGTTGATTGAGGTTGCTGATCACGGCGGGATGGATGCGATGAGCAACGGCGTGACCATCTCTTGGACGATGGAAACCTTCGAGCGCGGCATCTTCAAGAAAGAGGATTTTAAGTGCGCCAAGTATCCGGAGGGTTTCGAACCGTACTTCGGCAATGGCGAGGCGGCTGTGACGCTCGCCGAGATGATTCGCGACCGCGAGGGCATCGGCAAGATTCTCTCGCTGGGAACGCGCCGCGCCAGTCAGATGATCGACACAGAGCGCGGGACCGAGACCTATAAATGGGCGATGAATATCAAAGGACTGGAGAATCCCGGCTACGATGCGCGGGGTCTCAAGACCTTTTCCGTGGGCCTGGCCGTGGGGACGCGGGGCGGCTGTCACAACCGCACCGCCGCCTACGATCCGGACATCAAGGGCCAGGTGGATCGTTTCTCCATCGATGAGACGCGCGGGCGCGTCGCGGCGCGTACTGAGGAGTACGCCGCCGTCTACGATACGCTGCCGCTCTGCAAGTTTATCCGCCGCTGTTTCACCGGCAGAGCGGATCGAGCGGGAGCGTGGCCGGCCATCGCCGAATTGATCAACGCTACCACCGGCTGGGACTTCGACTACGACGCGGTGGATCAGATCGGCATCCGGGCGCACACCATCAAGAAGGCCTTCAACATCCGCGAGGGCTGGACGCGCGAGGACGATCATCTGCCCTATCGCTGGCATCACGATCCGATGACCAAGGGCGCGTCCGCCGGCCACGTCGTGACCGAGGAGGAGTTGGAGTACCTCAAGGATCTCTACTACGAGGCCAAGGGCTGGACGAAAGAGGGCTTGATCCCCAAAGAGCTGTTGATCGAGTTGGGGATGGAAGACGTCGCCGAGGAAATCGGTGTGTAGCTATCCGGAGCATCACTAAAAGGAGAAAATAAAAATGCCAACTTCGACATCGAAGTATCAATATATCACGTGTGATCCAGAAAAGTGCGTTGGTTGTCAACTGTGCGAGTATATCTGCTCCTACACCAAGACGGGGGAATTTAACACCTATCGCAGCCGCATCCGAACGGTACGCGCGGAAGAGGTGTTGATGACGGCGGTCGCCTGCCGCACCTGCGAGGATGCGCCCTGCGTCATCGCCTGCACCCGCGATGCGCTGACCCAAGATCCTGAGACGGGCGTCATTCGCGTGGACGCCGATCGCTGCGATGGCTGCACGTGGTGCATCGAGGCGTGTGACTTCGGGGCAATCTCCATCAACCCGGAGACCAAGCTGGCCGAGATTTGCGATCAATGTGAGGATGAAGATGAGCCGCAGTGCGTGCTCTGGTGCCCCAAGGATGCGCTGGAATTGACGACGCCCGATCAGCGCGCGCAGCGTTCGCGTCACAAATTAGCCATCGATGAGGTGCTGGGGAAGTAGCTCTTTAATGGTTCGTAGTAAGGCACGCAATGGAATGTTAATGAAATGGAGTGCCGTTCTCTGCTGATACATTCATTGCGCTGCGTTTGTTGCGTAGCTGACTATGAACTTATCTGGTGCGTGATGACTGAATATGATGATTGCAGTTTTTGTGGAGGAAGGGTCCAAGAACGTTTGGTTTCCAAAGCATGTTGGTGGGGCGATCAACTGGTTGCGATTGTGGAGAATGTGCCAGCGGGTGTATGTGATCAATGTGGAGAGCGTTATTACAAAGTCGTGACGTTAAAACAGATTGAGGCAATGTTGTGTGAGAAAGATGCTTTCCGTTCAGTCCAGGTTCCATTGAGATCTTATGTGCCAGCATAGAGGCATTTTTACTTAATGACGGTGACATTTGAGCAAGTAGTAGAGATGGTCAGGCAATTTCCAACCGAACAACAAGAGATGCTTGCTGATTTGATTCGCAGTTGGCATATCGAGACGCGGCGGCGTGAAATTGCACGTGATGCTCAAGAATCTATGGCGGCCTTTCGGAGTGGCCAACTCGAATCTCAATCGGCACAAGCGGTGATTAACGAACTGCGGCGGTTGTAAGTGGAATGCTATTTTGACTTACAACTTCTGGATTATTGAGAAAGATAAGCTTTAATAAGTTTTGTGTGTTCAGCATTCGATAAGACGTTCAAGGAGAAATAGTGTGGTAGAGAAAAAACAACCTTCGGACCAGGATAAGGGGCAGGAGGTGGAGCAGATAGAGGAAGTACAAATGGAGGAGCCGCGCATTGGCGTCTACGTGTGCCACTGTGGCTCCAACATCGCCAGCGTGGTGACGCCCTCCGAGGTGGTGGAGTACGCCAAGGATCTGCCCGGCGTGGTGATTGCCAAGGAGCACCGCTATATGTGCTCCGATCCGGGCCAGTCGTTGATCCAGGAGGACATCAAGAAATACGGCCTCAACCGCGTCGTGGTCGGAGCGTGCAGTGTTGCGATGCACGAGCCGACCTTCCGATCCTGCATCGCCGACGCCGGATTGAACCCCTTTATGTTCGAGATGGCGAACATCCGCGAGCACGCCTCGTGGGTCCATTCGCACGAGAAAGAAGCAGCGACGCACAAGGCCAAGGAGATCGTCGCCTCGGCGGTGGCCAAGGTGAGCTATGTGCGCCCGTTGGATATGTTTGAGGTGCCGGTCACCAACCAGGCGATGATCATCGGCGGCGGCATCGCCGGGATCAGCGCCGCGTTGGATCTGGCCGATATGAAAATTCACACCTACTTGGTCGAAAAGACGCCTACAATTGGCGGACGGATGGCCCAGTTGGACAAGACCTTCCCCACGATGGACTGCTCGATCTGCATCGAGGCGCCGAAGATGGTGGATGTCGGCAAGAATCCTTACATTCACCTGCTGACCTACTCCGAAGTCCGCGAGGTCGAGGGGTATATCGGCAACTTCAAGGTAACAGTAGAGCGCAAGCCCCGCTACGTGAAGTTGGACAAATGCACGGGTTGTGGCCTCTGTGTGGAGGTCTGCCCCATCGATGTACCCAACGAATTTGAGGAGGGCACCGGCCCGCGCAAGGCGATCTATGTGCCGATGGATCAGGCGGTGCCGTCGATCTACACCATCGACCGCGACGCCTGCATCGAATGCTACAAGTGCGTCGAGGCGTGTGGGGAGCTGGCGGCCATCGATTTTGCTCAAGAGCCGGAGATGATCGAGTTGGACATCGGCGCCATCATCGTGGCGACGGGCTACGATATGTGGGACCCGACGCCGCTGGAGGAGTACGGCTTCGGCGTCTACGAAAATGTCACAACGATGATGGAGATCGAGCGCTTGCACTGCGCCGGCGGCCCGACCGTGGGCGAATTCGTGCGTCCCTCCGATGGCAAGACGCCGGAGACCTTGGCGCTGATTCAGTGCGTCGGCTCGCGCGATAAGCGCTACCACGAATACTGCTCCGGCTTCTGCTGTATGTACACCATCAAGAACGCCATCCTGCTCAAGTGGCTCTACCCCGATATCGATATTACGATCTTCAGGATCGACATCCGCACGCCGGGCAAGACCTACGAGGAGTTCTACGAGCGCGCGCGCAACATCGGCATCCACTTCATCCAGGGGAGGCCTTCCGAGATCATCGAGGACCCGGTGACGAAGAACCTCATCGTCCACGCCGAGGACATTGGCGCGGGCAAACACGTCGCGCTGGAGGTGGAGATGGTGGGCCTCTCCACAGCGGCGATCCCCTCCGAGGGCGCGACCGACTTGGGCCGCGTGTTGACCGTTCCCAATGACAACCACGGCTGGTTTTTAGAGTCGCACCCCAAGCTCAAGCCGTTGGATACGCCCACCGAAGGCATCTATCTGGCAGGATCGGCGCAAGGCCCCAAGGATATTCCGCAGAGCGTCTCGCAGGGCAGCGGCGCGGCGGGGCGCGCTTCGCGCGTGCTGACGTCGGATAAATGGGAGATCGATCCCATCGTCGCTTACGTGGACCCCACCCGCTGCCTGAACGCCAATGGCGCTAAGTGTACCGCCTGCTACGATGCGTGTCCTTACGGCGCCGTGATCAACGAGCCGGGGAGCGGCAACGCCAGTCGCATCGTCCCGGCGAAGTGCCACGGCTGCGGGACGTGCGTCGCGGAATGCCCGGCCAACGCCATCACCCAATACCACTTCACCGATGGGCAGATCGTGGCGCAGATTCACGCCCTACTGGCCGATAAGCCGGAGGAGAAGGTCTTGGCCTTCACCTGCCGCTGGTGCAGCGGGATGGGCGCCGACAACGCCGGCACCAGCCACTTCGAGTATCCGGCGAACACGCGCAACATCCTGGTGATGTGCGCCGGGCGCGTCGACACCGACTTTGTGATGGAGGCGTTCCGCCTGGGCGCGGGCGCCGTCCTGGTCTCCGGCTGCCATCCCCAGGACTGCCACTACATCACCGGGCGCCAGAACGCCGGCGACCGGATGGATAAGTTGGCCCTACAACTGGAGCGGGCCGGCATCTCGCCGGATCGCTTCCGCGTCGAATCGGTCTCCGCGACGGAGGGCGCGAAGTGGTCGCGCATTATGCGGGAGCTGAGCGAGGTTGTCCGCGAATTGGGCGTGGAGGGCGTCAAGGCGGAGAACGCCGAGGCCGCGCCGAAACTCTCGCGCCGTCTCAAGCGTATGCGCCAGGAACCCGATGTCGCGTCGGTGTTGGAGATCTTCGAAGCGCGCCTCAAGGGCGTTGAGACCACGACCCAGCAGGCGTATGAGAAGCAGCTTGCGCACACCGTGAAAGGAGGCAAATAATGGCTGATGTAGCGCTAAATCCGTTCTTGGAGGAAGTCCTTTCGCGGCCCGGCGGCGAGACGGTGTTGCAGTGCTATCAGTGCGGCACCTGTTCCGGCTCCTGCCCCGTTATCGAGGAGATGGCGTACGGCCCCCGGCGAATTATGCACATGATCCATGATGGCGAGGAGGAGTTGGTGCTTTCGAGCCACGATATGTGGTTCTGTGTCTCCTGCTACTCCTGCGCCAACCGTTGCCCGCGCGATATTCCCATCACCGATGTGATGGCGCTGCTGCGCTCGATGGCTATTGAGAAAGGCTACCAGGACGACAAAGAGGCGCAATTCGGGCAGGCCTTCGCCGCGACCGTTCGGCAGCACGGGCGGATGTTCGAGCCGGAGTTGCTCATCCGGTATTATCTCCGCGTATTGGATGTGCTGAGTCTGCTCCAAATGGTCCCCCTGGGCCTGAAGATGATGCTGCGCGGCAAAATCCCCATTCTGCCGGAGCGTGTCCGGTCGCCACAGGCGTTGCAGCGGATCTGCGTGGCCGATGCCGGCGCCGACTCTGAAGGTGAAGCAAATGGAGAAGAGGCGGCGGGCAAGATAGAGTTCGAGTTGACCCCGCAGCAGAAGCGGGCGCTGCCGTGGATTTTCAGCGGCGCGATGATGCTCTTGGGCTTTGCCGTGGGCGGCTTGGTCTTCCTGTTTAATGGCAAAGACGGCAAAGACGGCAAAGACGGCAAAGAAAAGAAGGAGTGAATCAAGGATGAGATACGCATACTATCCCGGTTGTAGTCTGGGCGCGGGCGAAAAAGAGTACGATCTTTCAATGCGCGCCGTCTTTGCCTACCTGGGGATCGAGTTGGTCGAATTGGAGGACTGGAATTGTTGCGGCGCGGTGCATGTCGATGTCAGCAACGCCGACGCGGCGATTACGTTGCCGGGGCGCAACCTGGCATTAGCCGAGGCGCAAGGCTTCGACACGATCATTGCACCGTGCAGCGGCTGCTATAAGAATCTCCGCCGGGCCAGCCGCCGGGTGGCGGAGGACAAAACCTGGAAGCAGAAGGTCAATGCCAGCCTGGGCGACGGCCTGGAGCTGACCTCCAACATCGAAGTGATGCATCCGCTCTACGTGTTGTTGCGAGATTACGGCCTGGAGCGCATCAAAAAACAGGTCGTCCAGCCCCTGGAGCATCTCAAAGTCGCCAGCTATTACGGCTGCATGCTCACCCGCCCGCGCGACGACTTCGACAGCGCCGAGCGGCCCATCGGCCTGGATGAATTGACCTCGGTGTTGGGCGCGGAGCTGATCGACTATCCGATGAAGGCGAAGTGCTGTGGCGGCGCGCTGGCGCTCTCCCACGCCGGCGTGACGGCGCGGCTGACGGGTAAGGTCTTGCTTTCGGCCAGGGATGCCGGCGCGAACGTCGTCTCGCTGGCCTGCCCGATGTGCCACACGGCGTTGGACGGCTATCAGGCCCGCGCCGCGCGCGCGATGGGCCGGCGCATCGACCTACCCGTGATCTTCTTCACCCAGTTGATGGGGCTGGCGTTTGGCATCGCTCCGGAACGCCTGGGATTGAAACGTCACATTGTGCCCACCAAGTCTGTGTTGGCGGTTGTGAGCTAAAGGGGAGTATTATGAAACGAGGAACAACGCGAAAGATCAAAACCGACCACGAGATTGTCTTGGATCGCAAGATGGTGACGATGCACAACCGCATGACGTGGGATTTGGATCGCTGTGTCGGCTGTCAGATCGGCGCGGAGATTTGCCCCCACGAGGCCATCACCCACATCGATGGCGAGCTTGTGGATGGGCGAATGACCGAGCGCCAGGGCGTGGACATCGACCCGGAGATGTGCATTTTCTGCGGGATGTGCGCCGTGATGTGCCCGGTCAACGCGATTACGATGCTGGTTAACGACGAGGCCAAGATCCCGGTGCAGGAATACGAGGCCTTCCCCTACCTGCGCGAGTCCAACAAATTCAACAAGGCGGCCTTCGATTGGGATCGCAAGGATTTCGTCATCGATAACTGCCCGACTGGGGTGATCAGTTACAACGAGGAGACGCATAACTTAGAGGTGGATCAAGAGCACTGCATCCGCTGCCGCCAATGCGAGGTGGCGAGCGATGGCGCCTTCCAGGTCACGCAGCCGTGGGAGGGCACCGTCGAACTTCGGCGCGAGAAGTGCGTCGAAGGCTGTTTCGCCTGCGCCGACATCTGCCCGACCCGCGCGCTGCACATCAACGACGCGGGCGAACTGGTATTGGCGGATTACTACTGCATCAAGTGCGGCGCGTGTATGCAAATCTGCCCCGTCAAAGCGGAGGTGGAGACCTACGAAATCACCTTCGAATCGCAGGGCGTGACCCACACCCGCGAGCACGAGCGGATCACCAACGCCGACGAATTGCCCATCTGGGTCGAGCGCTGGCGCGTCAAGCACACGCCCGTCGAGAGTGCGGCGTGGCTATCGGCACTGATGCGCGTGGCCGATGATCGCGCCGGCCAGGTGGAGATGGATCGCAAGCGCGCCCTCCGGCGTCGCGACCTCCTCACCGCGCTGGACGACAGTCGCCGCTTCCTCCCCGAACTGATCGAGGCAAAGAAGAAGAAACAGAAGTCCTGAGAGATGAATAAGGGAGCTATGCAGGAATTCCCAGATGATTATGAACTGCGAGAGGAATACGACCTCTCCCCATTACCTATTATGCCCAAAGGTCGATATGGCCGGAACGGCGGGCTGGTAGTAATTTGGTGGTCATAGAACCAGATTTGGCTCAATTGTTTCCCACTGACGAGGATGTCAACCGGGCGCTGCGGCTTGTCTTGCAGGCAGCTCAAATCCTGGATAAGTCCCACGCATAGGCCGTTCCAAGAAAATAAACATCCCAAAATTTATGGAGAGAAGTGATGGAAAAAGAGTATCACTGCAACTGCAAGACTGGATGCGACACCTATCGCTGTAGCTGCCTCAAGCATAATGAGCCGTGTGATGAGAACTGCGGCTGTGTCGATTGTCGTAATCCGCTGAACGGCGTGGATGTGGAGAACCTGACCGTCTGCGCCCTTCAGAACATCGATATCGTCAAAAACCTCACCGAGGAGGAGTTGGCGGAACTCTATGAGTTGCCTTGCGGTCACAAAAACGCGCCGCTCAAGGATCTGATACCGGGAGTTTATTGTGAGGAATGCGCTGTGGACTATTGGTATTCCTTTTGTTGGGATGCTGTGGTTCAAGAAGGCAATACCTGGCATTGTGAGGATTGTCACCAGTGCCGGGATTGGCGCGAATGGCACTGTGAAGTCTGTGATAAATGCACCTATGGCGTCACGCTGCCTTGTCAGCATTGTGGCAATGACTCCGGGGTCTTTATGTAGCTGGCTCTCTACTTCTTGTCTTAATCAGAAAAAGGTCTACAATAATATGGCCGCCGCGTTGCGTGGATTACGCAGTGACGGCGGCCTTTTTGTGGGGGAGGCAATATGCCAGAAGCGACCATCAATCAAATTTTGGCTATCGAGAAAGGGGCGATGCAACTGCGGGCCGAAGTCGAAGCTGAGGCGCAGAAGATCGTCGCGGCGGCGCAGCAGGAGGCCGATAGTTTGCGTGAGGAGATCTTGGCCGAGGCGCGCAAAAAGGCCGTGCAGATTAAGGAGCAGGGGCGCGAGGCGGCGGAGGAAACGCGCGAGCAACTCCTGACGCAGGCTCAATCCGAGGCCGATCAGATGCGAGCGCGGGCCGAGCGATACTTCGACGCGGCGGTGGCGCTGGTGATGGCCCACGTCGTGGGCCGCGCGAAATAGACCTGGCGATGCCCGCGATCTCGCCGCGCAGTGTCTCCGCCTATGCGCAGGTGCAGGCGACCGTCCGCGCCCTGTACTCGACGCTGCTGGCGCCGGATACCTGGTTGGCCTTGATTCACGCGCGGGATTTCGACACCGTGCTCACGTTGCTCTCCAAGACCGTCTATGGCCCTCACCTGCGGCTTGAGCGCCGCCTCTTGACCCCCCGGCGGAGCGAATATCAGATTCGCTGGCATCTGGCCGCGATGTATGAGAAGCTCATCCGTCTGACCCCGGAACCAGGCTCCGATCTGCTGACCCAACTCTGGCGACTCTACGAGGTGGACAACCTCAAGGCTACCTTGCGGGGCATCGAAGCCGGCGCGTCATGGGATCAAGTGCTCCACTTACTCTCCCCGGGCGAGGCGTACCTCTCACTTTCCTTTGAGGAGATGCGCGCGATGGTGCGGATGGGCGATATTGCCAGCGCCATCCGTCGCATTCGGCATACGCCCTATTACGAAACGCTGATCCACGCTTTGGAGCGCTACGCGGCGGAGCAGAACCTCTTCCCCCTGGAGGTCGCGTTGGATTTGGATTATCGCCGGGGGCTTTGGGAAAGCATCGCGCGTCTCAAGGGCCAGGATCGCGCGGAAGCGTTGGAGTTGGTCGGTACGGTGTTGGATATGGATAATCTTCTCTGGGCCATCCGCTATCGCGTCTATCATCACCTCTCCAAAGAGGAGATTATCAACTACACCCTGCATCTGGGTTATCGCGTGCACGATGATGACATCCAGGCGATTGCCGCCGGGGAGGATATCGCGACCGTGGTGCAGCGCATCTATCCGGAGATTGCGGAGCTGAAACAGCTACCGAAAAATCTGGATATGGCGGAGGAACCGCGGTTCGCCTCTCCCCGCGCCCCGGATCGCCGTTTGCGGGAGTTGGAGCGCGTGTTGGAAAGTCATATCGCGGATCTGTGCCGGGCGCGCTTCCGCCGGACGCCTTTTCATATCGGCTTGCCGCTGGCCTATTTGCTGTTGCTCGAGTATGAGATTATTGACTTGACGATGTTGATCGAGGCGAAGGTGTCGGGGGTCTCCATTCAGCAGGTGAAGTTTATCCTGGGATATGCCTCCGTATCCAGTCCCACGGCCCGAGGGCCTGCGAGCCGCCGGCCCCCACCGGAGAAGGGGTGAGGTGATATGTTTCAATCACAGGTGATGAACAAAGTGGAGTTGATCGTCCCGGAGCACGATGTGGTGGCGATCACGGAGATGTTGGCGGCGTCGGGGGTCTTTCATCTGATATTACCCGCTCCCCAACGCCTGGATCAGAGGTTGGGCGAGGCGGATCAGTGGGATACCTGGGCCGGCCTCTTTAGTAATCTGGAGCGTCGTATCTTGGGCGTGATGGAGGTGCTGGACGTGGCGGAGGGCGAGCCGCCGGCCGAGACGCCGCATCTCATTGAGCCGGAAATCGCGCAGCGGGATGTGGAGCATCTGGAGCGGGAGACCGAGGTCTACGTCCACGAGTTGCAGGCGGAGCAACGGCGGCTGGCGCGATTGCAACGCTACGTCAGCCAGTTGGAGCCGCTGATAAATTTAGATGTCGATCTTGATACCCTGCGGAACCTCGAATATACGTTTTTGCTGGTTGGCTCGATGCCGATGGACAACATCGAGCGCTTTCGGACAAGTTTGGAGCATATACCCCACGTCTTATTGATCCTCCAATGCGAAAGTTACCTTGCGAACGTCGCGCTCTTCGGGGCCCAGCGCGATGCCGAGATTCTCGAACGGGCGGCGCGGAGCGCTTACCTCAACGCCGTGCACCTGCCCGACCAATATCGCGGCACGCCGGTTGAGGCGCTGAAGGCCCTGCACGAGGGCATCGCGCGCGCCGAGCGCCATATCGCGGATACCAGAGCGAATATCCACCGCCTGCACGAAAAGCGCATTCGACACCTGCGCTACCTGCTGTGGCGCGTGCGCGCCAGCCGTAAGTTAGTCGAAACCATCTCGCGCTATGAGCGGCTGCACTACACCTACATGATCCAAGGGTGGGCGCCGTGTTCTCACCTGATGGAACTGCGCGAGCGCGTGCACCACGTCTCTTCAGAGGCGTTGATCGAGGTGCGCGCGCCCAGCCGCGAGGAGATGCCATACATCCCGGCCTCGCTGGCAAATCCGCCGCTTTTGGACTCCTTCCAATCCCTGGTGACCAACTACGGCTATCCCGCCTACAACGAGCTGGACCCCACGCCCGTTCTGGCGTTGACCTTCCCCTTGGTCTTTGGGCTGATGTTTGGCGATGTGGGCCACGGCCTGCTGCTGATTCTCGCCGGCGTCCTGCTGGCGAGCGGTCAAGTGCGCGCATTGCGGAATTTCCAGGGGATGGGCGTGGTCGTCGCGGCCTGTGGCCTCTCCGCCACCCTCTTCGGCTTTCTCTTCGGCAGCCTGTTCGGTTTTGAGGATGTGCTGCCTGCTCTCTGGCTGCATCCTCTAGAGGAGATCAGTCAAGTCCTGCTGGCCGCTGTGGGCGCCGGCGTCATCATCTTGAGCATTGGAATGCTCTATAACATGGCGAACGCGGTGCGGAATGAGGCGTGGAGTCGCTTGCTCTTCGATCATAACGGCGTGATCGGCCTCGTCTTCTACTGGGCCTTGCTGGGATGGGTGCTGACGAGCTTTGGCGTCCTGCCGCTGCCGCCGCTTCTCTTCCTCATCCTCTCTGCCCTTTCTGGCCTGGGATTGGCCTTCTCGGGGGTGCTGGCGCGGCTGATCGACGGAGATCGGCCCCTGCTCGAAGAGGGCCTGGGTACCTATCTGATGCAGGCCTTCTTCGAGCTGTTTGAGACCTTGATCGGCCTGCTGAGCAACACCCTCTCGTACGTGCGGATGGGCGCCTTCGCCGTCGCTCACGGCGCGCTGAGCATGGTCGTCTTCATCATGGCGGAGATGATCAGCCCGCAGCGCGGGTTGGGCTACTGGATCACCGTCATCTTGGGCAACCTCTTCGTCATCGGCTTCGAGGGGATGATCGTTGGCATCCAGACCCTGCGCCTGGAATATTATGAGTTCTTCAGCAAATTCTTCTCCGGCAACGGCGTCCAATTCAGCCCGTTGTCGCTGGTTGCTGAAAGCGAGGAGTAGGAGGGGCGTTTTGGTTCGTTTAGACCTGACAGATTTTTCAGAAACCTGTCGGTCTGAGCGGGGACCTTAGCCCCATCGATCTAAATAACCCGGCTCTTCAGGAATTCGCCGGGTGCAATTGTGCCATTCCCACCTGCAACCCAGGAGCGACGCAAGAAAGGTCTGTAATCCCCACAAACACGCAATTTTTGGCTGCTTTTAGGGCTACTGAGGAGATTGCCCGGCAAAATCCAAAAGACCCAATAACCCGTTTCCAACGGGTTTTGGGTATCAGGCGATTGCAATACCCGATTGATTTTTAAAGCTCATTATTCGCTGGGCATTGAGTTTAACATATCCCTAGGAGGAAAGTGATGATCCTAATAACGATGGCCGTGTTGGCGATGCTACTTCCGTTAGCGCCGCTCGTGGCCTATCTCACATATCGCCGCCAACCTATTTCGGTGGCGATGACGCGCCGCGTCGTTTTCGGGCTGACCGGCGTGAATGTGCTCTTGGCCTTGATGCTGGTGGGCGCCGGCTTGATGTGGTTCTTCGCGCCGGAGATGGTGAAGGCCGCCGGCGTGGCCCAGGAGAGCGGCGATAATATCTATGCGCCGTTGGCGGCGGCCTTTTCTGTCAGCGTCGGCTCGATCAGCGCCGGCTATGCCGTGAGCACCGTCGGCTCGGCCGCGATCGGTGCGTTGGCCGAAAAGCCGGAGGTCTTTGGGCGCGCGCTCATCTTCGTGGGGCTGGCCGAGGGCGTCGCCATCTATGGGTTAATTATCGCGTTCATCATCTTGGGCGGGTAGTTGATCCATGCAGTTGATGGTGATCGGCGACCCGGATACCGTGCGCGGTTTTGCGCTCGCTGGCGTGCGAGGTCAAAATGCGACCACGGCCGAGGAGTTGCAGCAGGCGATGGACATCGCGATGGATAATGAGGAGATCGGTATTGTGTTGGTGACTCAAGACGTCGCTGCCTTGGCGCCAGAACGCATCGACGCGCTCAAAGGCCGGGGCGATTTGATCCCCTTGGTGATCGAAATCCCTGGGCCGGAAGGGCCTAACACAGATCGTCCCTCACTGAGCGAGATAATTCGTCGCATTACGGGGGTGCGGGTATGAGCAAAAGTCGCGTTAAAGCAGCCGAAGTCGAAGCTGGGGTCACATGTAAAATTCAGCGTATTGGCGATATCGAGGCGTTCAAGGGCGCGATTATGGAGGAGGCGCAGCGCGAGGCGCGGAAAATCTTAGATGATGCTGAAGCAAAGGCGTCGGGCGTCCTCCGGCCGGTGGAACGAGAGGTCAACGCCCAGCGCGAGGAGATCGTGGCCCGCGCTGAGGAGCAGACGGAATCTTATCGCCGTCATGCCATCGCGGCGGCGCGCCTTTCGGCGCAGAACCTCAAGTTGCAACAACGTGAGAAGCTGCTCAATCGTGTCTTCGAGGCCGCGAGTGAGAAGCTGACCAAGCTGCCGGACGCTGAGGAATATAGCGAAATCGTCCAACATCTGATTCGCCAAGCAGTCACCTGCTTGGAGGTCGATGCTGCTGTCGTCCACGCCGATGCGCGGACGCGCGAGGTGTTGGCCCAGGGCGTCCTTGATGCGTTGGGGCGCGAGCTAGGCGCAGAATTGCGCTTGGGGGATCTTCTGGAGAAGAACCTCGGCGTGATCGTAGAGACGCCGGATGGGCGCTATCGCTACGATAACACCTTTACTAGTCGGCTCGAGCGCATGCACGAGGATCTCCGCAATCCAGTCTACAAGATTCTGATGAGCCAGGGAGATTCGGCGGCTACTGAGGCGTCCCATGACGCATGAATCGAATGGCTCACAGGCTGAACAGATCGGCCAGGTGACCTGGATCAACGGCCCGGTCGTGCGCGCGCGCGGATCACAGCACATCGGGATGCTGGAGGTCGTGGAGGTCGGGTCGGAGCACCTCGTCGGTGAGGTCATCGGCCTGGAGCACGACATGCTCACCATCCAGGTCTACGAGGAGACCTCTGGTCTGCATCCTGGCGCGCCCGTCTACGGCACCGGGCGTCCTCTCTCCGTGGAATTGGGGCCGGGCCTGCTGACAGGTATCTTCGATGGCATCCAGCGCCCGCTGCCCGTGATGGAAGATCGGAGTGGGCCCTTTATTCGACGCGGTATCCGCGTGACGCCGCTCTATCACAAAGAGATCTGGGCGTTCGAGCCGCGCGCTAAGGCTGGCGATGAGGTCGAAGCGGGCGCGGTCTTGGGCATCGTCCCGGAGACCTCGATGGTCGATCACCACGTGATGGTCCCGCCCAATCTTGCGGGCACGCTGACCTGGATCGCGCCGGAGGGTGAATATCAACTGGCGGAGACCATCGCGCGCCTGCGCACATCCGAAGGGGAGGAGTGCGAGTTGGCCATGCTCCAGTATTGGCCCGTGCGCCGCCCGCGCCCCTATCGCGACCGCCTCGCGCCCAGCGAGATGCTGGTCACCGGCCAGCGCGTGCTGGACACCTTCTTCCCGATGGCGAAGGGCGGCACGGCGGCCATCCCCGGCGGATTTGGCGCCGGCAAGACGGTGACCCAGCATCAGATCGCCAAGTGGAGCGACGCCGACATCATCATCTACGTGGGCTGCGGCGAGCGCGGCAATGAGATGACCGACGTCTTGCAGGAGTTCCCGCACCTGGTTGATCCTCGGAGCGGCAACTCGATGATGCAGCGCACCATTCTCATCGCCAACACCTCGAATATGCCGGTCGCGGCGCGCGAGGCCAGCATCTACACCGGCATCACCCTGGCGGAGTACTATCGCGATATGGGCTACCACGTGGCGATGATGGCCGACTCGACCTCGCGATGGGCGGAGGCTCTGCGTGAGATTTCGGGCCGCCTGGAGGAGATGCCGGCGGAGGAGGGCTATCCCGCTTACCTGGCGACGCGCCTGGCGGAGTTCTACGAGCGCGCGGGCCGGGTGAAGACCCTGAGCGGCGAGATCGGCTCTGTGAGCGTCGTCGGCGCGGTCAGCCCCCCCGGCGGTGATTTCTCCGAGCCGGTGACGCAGCACACGCGCCGCTTCATCCGCTGTTTCTGGGCGTTGGATAAGGACTTGGCCTCGGCGCGGCACTTCCCCGCGATCAACTGGCTGAACAGCTACAGCGAGTACACCGACAACGTGGCCGATTGGTGGCGGGAGCAGGGGTACGATGCGTGGATGTCGCTGCGCGAGGAAGCGCTGCGCATCCTCCAACGCGAGGATCACCTGCAGCAGATCGTCAAGCTGGTGGGGCCGGATGCGCTGCCCGACGATCATCGCCTTATCCTGGAGACCGCGCGCCTGCTTCGCGAGGGGTTCTTGCAACAGAACGCTCTCTCCGAGGTCGACGCTTATGCCAGCTTAGACAAACAGATGCGGATGCTCTCGCTGATCCTCCAATTCCACGAGCGTGCCCAGCGCCTCGTGGCGAAAGGATGTCCCATCGTCGTGATTCGCGGGCTGCCGGTGGTGAACCGGCTCATTCGGATGAAGACGGAGTACACCAATCTACAGGTGCGATATATGGACGAGATCGCGGCGGATCTCAAAGCGCAATTTGACGAGTTGGCGCTGGATTATGCGTAAATATTCCTTGCGAAGGTTGCGGCAGATCCCCAATAGTTGGAATATGATACACATACAGATGTTCGTATCTCAAAGGAACTTGATCGACCTTTGCAAGGGTGCGGAAAAGGATTAGGAACGGGAATATGGTTGATGTTTCAGCTTATGGCGGCAAGGAAATCAGCGGTGTGGGGCGGATCGAAGGCCCGATTGTCATCGTAGAAGGCGTCAGCGGCGTGGGCTACGACGAGGTCGCCGAGATCATTGATGGCGAAGGGCGTCGCCGGCGTGGACGCGTGTTGGAGGTCGGCGAGGATATAGCGGTGGTTGAGGTCTTCGCCGGAACCACAGGTCTTTCGATTGAGGATACGCACGTGCGCTTCGAGGGCCATCCAATGACACTCCCGGTTTCGCTGGAGATGTTGGGCCGTACCTTCGATGGCTTGGGCCGTCCCATCGATGGCGGGCCACCGCCGCTGGCACCCCACCGTGCCGACATCAACAGCCAGCCGATCAATCCCAGCGCGCGGCTCTACCCGCGCGACATCATCCAGACCGGCGTCTCGGCCTTGGATGGGATGAACGCGCTGGTGTTGGGCCAGAAGCTACCGATCTTCTCCGGCAGCGGCTTGCCTCACAATGATTTGGCGACCCAGATTGTCCGTCAGGCCATGGTGCCCTCGCTGGTGGATAATGAGTCAGATGAATCATCCGATGAGAATGAAAATGGTAATGAGGACGAGAGCGCCGGGTTCGCCATCGTCTTCGCCGCGATGGGCGTGAAACACGACGTCGCCGAGTCCTTTCGTGAGGCCTTCACCACCAGCGGCGCGCTGACGCGCGTGGCCATGTTCCTCAATCTGGCGGATGATCCGCCCATCGAGCGCCTGATCACGCCGCGTGCGGCGCTCACCTTGGCCGAATACTTGGCCTTCGAGTGCGATCTGCACGTGCTCGTCGTGCTCACCGATATGACCAACTACTGCGAGGCCCTCCGCCAAATCTCCAACATCCGCGGCGAGGTGCCCAGTCGCAAGGGCTATCCCGGCTATCTCTACAGCGACCTCGCCTCCCTTTACGAGCGCAGCGGTCGCATCAGCGGCAGCCGTGGCTCGATCACCCAATTGCCCATCCTCACCATGCCCAACGACGACATCACCCATCCTGTGCCGGATCTCACCGGCTACGTCACCGAGGGCCAGATCGTGCTCAGCCGCGATCTCTTTCAGAAGGGCATCTATCCGCCGATTTCTGTGTTGCCCTCGCTCTCACGCCTGATGAAGGACGGCGTGGGCGAGGATCTCACCCGTGGCGATCACGCGGATCTCGCCGCGCAGCTCTACGCGGCCTACGCCCACGTCCAGGATGTGCGTTCGCTTGCTTCGGTCATCGGCGAGGAGGAATTGACCACCGTCGATCAGAACTACCTGAAATTCGGTGAGACCTTCGAGCAGACCTTTTTGAGACAGCAGAAGATGGAAAATAGGACGATCTTGGAGACGCTGGAGATCGGCTGGCGGGTGCTTTCCACCTTGCCGCGCTCCGAATTGACGCGCGTCTCCGAGAACGAGATCGACACGTATTACGGAGGATAGGGGGACGGATGTCTCGGATGAACGTCGCACCGACGCGCAGCAATCTGTTGGAGATTCGCGAGGCGCGCGATCTGGCGCAAGAGGGCTACGAGATCTTGGATAAGAAGCGCGAGGTCTTGACCACTGAACTGATGCACATCGCGCACGACGCGGCTGAGATGCAGCGGCGCGTCTGGGCGATGTTGGCGGAGGCCTATCACGCGCTGGATCTGGCGCGCCTGTCGATGGGGCGCGAGCAACTGGAATGGACGACGCTCTCCGTGAACAAGACTGTGGAGGTGGACATTACCCCGCACAGCATTATGGGCGTGGTGATCCCCGTCATCGAGGCGCACGGCGCGCCGCCGGGGATGCCCTACGGCCTGGGCGATACTACCGTCGCTTTGGATGAAGCGGTCACGCTTTTCCGGGAGGTGCTCACCGAGATTCCGGCCTTAGTCGAGACGATGACCACCGTCTGGCGCCTTGCGCGGGAGCTGCAAAAGACCCAGCGTCGCGTGAACGCGCTGCAATACATCTTCATCCCTCGGTATGAGGAGACGATCACCTTTATCGAAAATGCGCTGGAGGAGCGGGGGCGCGAGGAGACCTTCCGCCTAAAACTGCTCAAATCCAAGCGACAAAGCGGCGAAGCGGCAAATCAACAAAACAGCAAATCAGCAAATCGGCAAATCGGCAAAGTGACAAAACAGCAAAATAGCAAAGCGACAAGGCGGTAAGGTCGTGAGTTTGGAAATTGTTATTGTTTGCACAAGGTGAATTACGCAAGGCTCATGTTGGAAATTGGGTGAAAGATTGCGGATGAATTTGCTCGAGGGGGACGAGGACTAAAGGCC
>CAZCAI010000051.1:0-27945 GCA_964496595.1 uncultured Anaerolineales bacterium | reverse complement strand
ATCCCTCACCTATAGCGACATTCAGGGCGGCTATCCCGGGACCGGCAATGTAGATGTTGACCCGTTCTTTGTGGATGCGGATGGCGCAGACAATGTCTACGGCACGGCGGATGATGATGCACGCCTCGCGGCAAATTCCCCCCTGATAGATCTGGGCCATCCGACGCAATGCCCGGCGACGGACATTCGCGGCCTCCCGCGCAACGACCTGCGCTGCGATATGGGCGCGTATGAGGTGCAATTGAGCGACACCACTAGCGTCAGCAAAACCGTCACCGGCGCGGGAACCTACACCTTCGGCCCCACGCTGGCGCAAATCGAAGTCACGGATACCGGCGGCTGCCTGACGGGTTTGCAGGTGGAGCGGGTCGCCGGCGATCATCCTAACGCGACGGCGCCTTTGCAAACGGGCGCGTATTGGGCGATTACGTCGACCGGCTGCACGAGCGGGTTCACCACCACCTTGACGCTGCCTTTTGCTGCGGCGGGCGCCGCCAGCCGCCTGTGCCGCTGGTTGGAAGGAACCGGGTCTGGCTATGGTTGGGATTGCGATGACGCGACGGCTTCGCATACAACGTTCGTCGCCAACAGTTGGGTCATCCGCAGTCACGTCACGGGCTTCTCGGAGTGGGTGGTAGGCAACGACGTGGGGCCAACGGCGGTCCAGTTGAACAACCTCACCGCGCAAGGGTTCGCGCCCCTACTGGCCGGCTTGCTCGCGCTCGGCGGGGCGGCGTTCGTTTTCTGGTGGCGGCGACGTTAACAAAAACGCAGACCTGCCAGGGTTCACAAGCTCTGGCAGGTCTGGAGAAAAAGTTCCAACAACCGCTATGGAATGGAAAGGAGAAAAAAGCTATGAACGAGTACACGAGTTATGAGGCTCCGGCTATCGTCTACGAAGGCGACCTCGAAATCCAGGCGGGCAGTCCGCTGAGCATACCCTCTGATTTCGAGGACTTCGACGAGTTAGATCTGTAACACGCTTAACCACAAGATCTCCGAAGTTTGAGAAACTTCGGAGGTCTGCGTAACACCCACCGGTCAGGGAAATCCCCTGGCTGGTTTTTGGTATTATGGTGCTATACTATAGTTATCGTCACCTCTTTTCCCCGTGCGTGACAAACAGGCGACATAGTCCAACTTTAGCCTATCCTGGCCGCCCCCCCGGCGGTACGCGGGCCACCGCGTTCATTTTCAACCCCACTGCGAACATAGCCATCGAGGCCACAGCGTTCACAGAGAAAAAACGCTGCGCGCTCCAGGCTCTCGGTAGCTCAGATTTTTGTTCTCGTTGGTGTGGCATCCTACATGAAGACTCCTTAATGAAATGCTATCGGAGGATAGACATGAATACACCCCAATGGAAGCACCGTTTACGTTTGGCCCTGGCGCTATGCGTAGTCCTAGGCGTGTGGCTGCTGATGCAGCCTTCACCCGCGCATGCAGAAGAGATCGTCGTCACCAGCACGCTGGATTCTGGCGCGGGCACGTTGCGCCAGGCCATCGCCGACGCCGCGTCCGGCGATACCATCGTCTTCAGCGATAGTATGAGCATCTACCTGGATAGCGAGTTGAGCATCGCCAAGACCCTGACGGTTGACGGCGGTGTGTATACCGTCACCGTCAGCGGTGACAGCGGCAATGATGGCTCGCGTAACGTGCGCGCCTTCAATATCGGCGTCGGCAGCGTGGTGACGCTCATGCATCTCACGATCACCGACTGCTACCCCTACCCCGGGGATCGCGGTTCCGGCATCTATAACACCGGAACCCTGACGGTGCTTGGCTGTAATATTTCTGACAACGCCGCATCTTACGGTGGCGCTGCGATCAACAATGCTCAGGGCGTCCTGACCGTCCGCGACAGCGTGTTTTCCAACAACGAGGGTGCCTTTGGCGGGGCAATTTTGCTTTTCCACGGCACCCTGGTGATCGAAAATAGCACATTTGCCGGTAATTCAGCGCCCAATGGCGGCGGCGCGATCTATTACTATCAGCACTATTACAATACGGCTGGTTCTGTGACCGTGTTAACCAGTACGTTTTCTGGGAATAGTTCCTGGTACGGTGGGGGCATTCAGGTGCGCAACGCCAATCTGGTGGTGCAGCACAGCGTTTTTGCCACTAACACCGCTCAATATACTGGGGGCGGTATTTACTTCGACCCCCATGAAGGTGGCACTTCCTATCCTCGTCAGATGACGGTGGATAACAGCACCTTCGTGGGCAATACGGGGGGCACGGTTTACGATGGGAGCATGTCTGCGGTGGGGGGGGGCGGCATCCATAACTTCACAGGGATGCTGACGGTGCGCAACAGCACCTTTTCCGGTAACTCGTCCCCGGAGTTTAATGGAGGCGCCATTGTGACATGGGGGACGTTGACGTTGTTGAACAGCACTTTGATCGGAAATTCGACTGGCGACGTCAATCGTGCCGGGGGTATTGCCAACTATGGGACTTTTCACATAAAGAACACCCTCATTGCCGGCAGTTTCCCTGGCCCTGACTGTACAAGTGGCCCCCCCACTACCAACATCAACAACCTGATAGAAGATGGTTCATGCAGCGGCAATGGGGTTAATTTCATAAGCGGCGACCCCCGGGTGAAGCCGCTGGCCGACAACGGCGGGCTGCGCGTCGGCGCGGGGCAGGCTACCACCCTGCAAACCCACGCCCTGCTGCCCGCTTCCCCGGCGATAGACGCGGCCGACCCGGCTACCTGCCTGCCCACCGACGGGCGCGGCGAAGCGCGTGACGACCTGCGCTGCGACATCGGCGCGTTTGAGGTGCAATACGCGGATAGCGATACCGTCAGCAAAACCTTCAGCGACACCGTCACGCACAGCTTCGGCCCCACCTGGGTCAGCGTGACGCTGGCGCTGACCGACACCGGCGCGCTCACCGTCACCAAGCATCTGGCCTGCCCCGGCGGGACGTGCGATCCCGGCGAACTCCCGGCGACGTGGCACATCACCAGCGCGTTGAGCGACGGGCTGCCCATCACCGTGAGCTTCTGCTACACGCCAGAACTGTCCGGGGTGGCGGACGCGGCCAGCCTGCGCGCCTTCCGTTGGCATACCGGCACGACGGGCGTGCTGACGTGGACGCTGCCCATCAGCACCGGCTTGACCGTCGCGGACGGCTGCGTCACGCTCACCGGCATCGAGGCGTTTAGCGCGTGGACGCTCAAGGATGTGAGTACGGGGGCGGAGACACCGACGGCCATTAGCCTGCGCTCCTTCGCGGCGCGCGGCGGAATATGGCTCGCGGGTCTGCTGCTCGTGGTCGGCGCGCTCTATGGATTAGGGCGCGAGCCACGGCGTGCTGCGCCCCCGGCTCCCGACGAGGCGGCCCGGGCCACAGCCGCTACGTGCTCCCGCTATGCCGCCCCCAGGATCGTCTACGCCGGCGACCTCGAGATCTAGGCGGGCAGTCCGTTGAGCGTGGTTGACGACTTCGAAGATCTGGACTGGTAGGCGGCGGCGACGCGCCGATCTATCTTTAAAAAGCTGGGTTTTTTGCCGGAGAAAGCTCCCCCGTCCTCGGGGACGGGGGAGCTTTTTTTGAGTCACTTTTGCTGTAGCGTCAGGCTTAAAAAGGCCCATTCCAGGTGCGGCTTTAGGGTTGCCAAAATTCTCATAAAGGGATACATTATGTAGGGTGAGGTTGCCGATGAGCTGTGTTGATGCTTGTAAGTATATTTCACAATCTTAAATCTATTTGTACAGGAGGTTTTTCATTATGGATCCAATCTTAGAATGGGGCATTGAGTTTATCCGCGCGGTACAACAGTTCCGCAGTCCGCTGCTTGACAGCTTTTTCCTGGCGATCACATCCCTGGGAAATGATGAGGTTGTTTTGTTGCTGTTGCCGATTTTTATCTGGTGCGTAGATTTCTACCATGGCATTTCCATCGCTGTACTTGCCATTCTTTCCGGCTATTTAAACCTGGCGATTAAGGACTGGGTGCAGGAACCGCGCCCGTACATATTCGCGCCGGGCATCAATGTCATCGACTATCAAGGGTACGGGATGCCGAGTGGACACGCGCAGGTGGCGGTCACGCTCTGGGGATCGGTGGCGGCGTGGCTGCGGCGGAGGTGGAGTTGGGCCGTCGCTATGACACTTATCGTGCTCGTTGGTTTTTCGCGTATTTACTTGGGCGTTCACTTTCCCAGCCAGGTTCTCGTGGGCTGGATCATCGGCGCGGCGTTGCTCGCGCTCTACGTCTTCGGCCACGAGCGCTTGATGGCGTGGCTGGCCGGGCGCACGATCAAGATGCAACTGGCCTTGGCGGTGGGGATCCCGGTGGGCCTGGGTCTGCTGCATCCCGCTTTGGATAATCTGGCCCTCGCCGGATTCTTGCTGGGTATAGGCGTGGGACTGATTGCCTGCACGCAATGGCTGGAGTTCAGCGCGGGCGGGCCTTGGTGGCAACGTCTCCTGCGCTTTATCGTCGGCGCGGTCGTGCTCTTGCTCGTAGTGGATGGACTGAAGCTCATCTTCCCGCCGGAAGGGGCGGCGCTCTACGCTATCTTCCGCGCGCTGCGCTATACCCTGGGCGGGGTATGGATCACCCTGGGCGGCCCGGCCTGCTTCCGCTGGTTGAAACTGGCTGGAGGGGGGAACTCTCAAAAATAGAGGATCACAGACCTTTTTTGAAGTATCTTGGAAAGGCTTCCCGTGATTCCTGGAACGCGGACATCTTGTCCGCCACTCCGCGGACAAGATGTCCGCGATCCGAAGCTTTAATCAGACGGGGGCGTCACGCTAGCGTGACGCCCCCGTCTGGTCTTAACGTCTTAGTTGCCGTGTGATCTAAATTTCGCGGATCACTCCTCGTCTTTTTCCTCCGGTTCTGGTTTGCGATCTACCAACACCTCGGTCAATGTGTCGCGATTGGGCGTGCCATGCACAAAGTCGTTATCTAAATAGATCGCGCCAAAGTTGCAACTATCCTCGCATTGCCCACAGTAGGCGCAGCGATCCGGGTGGTAGATCAGACGGAAGGTTTTGCGATCCTCTCGTTCGAGTTCCAGCGCGAAGGCTGGGCAATCGTGCACACAGAGACTACAACCCCGGCACGCATCGGCGTTGATCCGCACGCGCCCTCGATAGCTGCTGGGCAGCTCCATCGGGGCGAAGGGATAGCCCACGGTGCGCGGGCCGCGCTTCAGCGTCTGCCAAATTTGAGGCAGGAGATACATGAACGAGCGTAGGAATTTAAGCATCGTCAGACTCCAATCCAAATCATCACTAAGATCTGCAACAGCGCCAGCGGGGCCAGTATCCGCCAGCCGAGATTTGCCAGTTGATCAATGCGGAGGCGCGCGTAGAGGACGCTGGTCATCGAAAGCAGTAGCAAAATCCCCAGCGATTTGAGGCCAAAGATCAATAGCGGCGGCAGTGGGCCGATGAAGCGGCTGTCGCCCAAATAGAGGTTGACCAGGAGGAAGATGCCCACCACCGTTTGGATGTAGATGCTGAGGTGCCAGAGCGCTATTTTCCGCCCGCTGAAGTCGGTGAGCGAGCCGGCGACGACCTCGGATTTGGCCTTGGGGATGTCGAGCGGATCGCGTTTGAGCTTGCCGATGAGGCCGATGATGGCCAGCACAAAGCCCAAGGGCTGGATCAACGCGCCCCACGTGGTCTGGGCCTGGTATTCGACGATGGTCGCAATCCGCCACGAGCCGCTGAGCACGGCGGGACTGGCCACGGCCATGAGGAAGGGCACCTCGTAGGAGAAGTATTGCAATAGCGAGCGGTGCCCGCCGATGAGACTGTAGACGCCCACGGAGATCCAGCCGGCCAGGAAGTAACCGAGCGCGGGAAGGGTGAGCAGGAAGAGCACGATGATGAGATCGCCTTCAAAGGACGCGGTGACGATGTCGGCGATGGGCACGTACAGCCCGGCGGTCAGTACGGCGGTCAGCGAGAGCATCGGCAACAACCGCGCCGCCCAGATGTTCGCGCCCGTGGGGAGAATATCCTCTTTGGCCAGGAGCTTGATGAAATCGGCCAGCGGCTGGAACCACGGCGGCCCCACGCGCTCCTGGAAGCGGGCGATGATGCGGCGGTCGATCCACTCGAAGATGAGCGCGCAGATGAAGAGGAAGAGAAAGCCGGGGAAAATCAACAGGTTAAACAGAGCGGTCATAATATCTCCTTGTCACTCGCTTAGCGATCCGCGCAGGCGATGCAAAGATCGACGCCCGAAAGCACCACGGAGACATCGGCCATGTTCACGCCCTCAAGTTGGATGGGGAGGGTGATGAGGCTGGTGAGGGTGGGGGTGCGGATTTTGACGCGGACCGGGGTGTCGCTGCCGTCGCTGCGCACGTAGTAGACGACCTCGCCGCGCGGCGCCTCGGAACGGCAGATGGCCTCGCCGGCCTTGACGCGGCGGGATGCGCGCGCGGATACCGGGCCGTCGGGCAGCTTGGTCAGGATCTGGCGGCAGAGATGCACGCTTTCGACCGTCTCCTGGACGCGCACGAGTGTGCGCGCCCAGACGTCGCCATCCTTATGCACCGGCACTTTGAACTCCAGTTGGTCGTAGGGCGGGCGCGGATGATCGCGGCGCAAATCGACATCCAAGCCGGACGCGCGCGCCACCGGCCCTACGACGCAGTAGCGCCGGATCTGCTCCAGCGAGAGGTAGCCGATCCCCCGCGTGCGAGCTTGCAGGGTCCGCTCGTGTTCCACCACGCCCAACAACTTTGTAACTTGCTCATCCAACAGATCAAGTTGCTCTAAGATGGCGTCGCGGTGCTCCTCCGTCAGATCGATGCGCACGCCGCCGATGATGTTCACCGCGTGCGAGACGCGCCCCCCGGAGAGGTCTTCCATTACATCGAGCACAATCTCGCGGTCGCGCCAGGCGTACATAAAGATGGTATCGTAGCCGATGTTGTTTGCCAACACGCCTAACCAGAGGAGGTGACTGTGGACGCGCTCTAGCTCGCAGAGCAGCGCGCGCAGATATAGGCCGCGCGGCGGCGCCTCAATCTCCAGCAGTTCTTCGACGGCGTGGCAGTAGGTCGTCGTGTGGACGTGGGAGCAGATGCCGCAGACGCGCTCGACGAGATGCACGTTTTGGATGTAGTTGCGGGTTTGACAGAGGCGCTCGATGCCGCGATGGACGTAGCCTAGGCGCAGCGCGCTTTCGATCACGTGCTCGCCCTCCAGTGTCAATTGGAAGGCCACGGGTTCCTTGAGTAGCGGATGCTGCGGCCCGATGGGCACGGTAATTTTCATTGGTTTTTCCTCTCTTTTTTCTCTTTCTCGTCATATTCGAGGCGGAGGGGATGCTCGCCTTCCCAATCGTCGGGCATGAGCAGGCGCTGGAGATCGGGATGTCCCTCGAAGGTGACGCCCAACATCTCCCAGATCTCGCGCTCGTAGAAGTTCGCGCCGGGGATCAGGTCGGTCAATGTGGGCATTGTGAGGGCGTCATAGGGCAAGAGGATGCGCAAGGTCACGCCGTGTCGATCCCAAAAGTGATAGAGCAGCTCGAGATTTTCCTCGTGTGCCTGGCCCGTGATCGTCGAAAGGTGATAGAGATCGAACTCGTCCAGTAGCAGGCGCACGGCCGCGCGCAGGCCGTCCGCCGGGATGGTGATGAAGAGGTCGTCGGATGGCACGCTACGCCCTTCCAGATCGTGCTCCGGGAAGAGCGCCTGCAATTCCGTCAACAACTTTTCGAATAATTGAATCTGCTTCTCTAATCGATTCATCAAATCGTCTCCAATAGCTGCGCCAGGCCGTCAATGATCGCTTCGGGGCGGCAAGCACATCCGGGGATGTACAGATCGACCGGCAGCACTTGCTCTATGCCGCCGAGTACGTTGTGTCCGCCCTGGAAAACGCCGCCGGTGCAACTGCAACTGCCCACGGCGACGACCCATTTGGGCGCCGGCATCTGCTCGTAGATGCGGCGCAGACGGTCGCGCGATTGGCGCGTCACCGGGCCGGTGCAGAGCAGGATGTCGGCATGGCGCGGCGAGGCCTCCTTGAGGATCCCCAAGCGCTCCACGTCGTAGCGCGGCGTCAGCAGATCGACAATCTCAATATCGCAGCCATTGCAGCCGCCGCTGTTGAAGTGTAGGATCCAGGGCGATTTGCGGCGCGCCCAGCGGACTACGTTATTAACCCATCGATGCATTTTCCATGCCTCCTTCTATGGAAAGGATAGCGGTATTTTTTCCGCTTCCGGGATTTCTTTCTCTGATTTTGGTTCCTCGACCAGGATGAAGACGCTGATGGCGATGGCGATGGTGTAGGCTAAAGCCGTTTTGCGGGGGCGCACGCCCAGCGGCAGCGTCGAAAGCACCAGCGTCGCAACGTGCAGGATGCCGAAGAGCAGGGCCAGCCGGAAAAAGGCGTGATATGAAAGCCGCCCGCCGGTCGGCGGTGGCACGGTTTCCCCGCCCGTATAGGCGAGGTGTTTATCATCGTGATGCTCTCCGGGGGCTGCGATCTGTCTTCCGATCTCGTTGATGCCGTAGGCTATCAACAGGAAGAAGATAAAGGCTGCTGGCGGACTTAATAGAATATCTGAGATCATTTTTTCTTTCCCTCTCTTGTAATCGTTTTGAGGTGCAACGCACTTTTGGGCTTGTTGCCAGGCATATATTGCATCAGGAGTAACATTATTGGCTCTTATTGGTTTTTGGGTGAAGCGTTGTATGATCCCGGACTGAAGTCCTGAGATAGGCGCTAACGCGCCAAGCGACCGCCTACGCGGGCGCGGGGGCCTTCCTCGCAGGAGGAAGGTTGGCCGCCAGGCCTGTCCAGAGGCCTTTAGTCCTCGCCCCCCCGAAATTAATCCCCAATCTTTCACCCAATTCCCTATATGAGCCAACATTATTTAAGTTCAAGTGCGTTGCACCTTGGCCTGCAATCATCCTAAAAGAACGTCATCCACGCCGCTCCGCTCAGCCATGGCCCCGGTTGCAAGCCGATGGCCAGGGCCAACGCGCCCATCAAGAGCAACGGGATGCTCATCCAAGGGGAAACGCGCAAGCGCTTGGCTTCATCATCTGGAGCGGTGAAAAGCCTTACGATCAAGGGCAGATAGTAGCCTAACGCCAGGACGCTGTTCAACAGGAAGATGGTGACGCCCGCATAGACCAGCGGTTCCCGCGCCGGGATGCTTTCTGCCAGGATAAACCACTTGGCTGCGAAGCCGGCCAACGGCGGGATGCCCGCCAGCCCGGCCAGCGCTACGCTGAAGGTGATGGCTACTAAGGGCAGTTGGTATGAAGTCCCCCGGAGTTCTTCTATTTGCGTCGTGTCGCGATAGAAGTGACAGACTCCCTTGCTCAAGAAAGCCAACGCCTTGAGAAAAGCATGCACCACTATCAAGAAGAACCCGGCATTCAGCGCCGAGGGCAGCGAATATCGCAGCCCCACGCCCAGGGCAAACATCACATAGCCCGTCTGCGCGATGGAGGAGTAGGCCAGCAGGCGCTTGGTGTTGCGTTGGACGAGCGCCAGCGTGTTCCCCACCAGCATATTGAGAAACGAGAAGAGAATGAGCAGCAGGCCCAAATCCTGCGCCGGAAATCCCAATCCCAGGGCGACCTTGAGCAGGAGCACCAGCGTGCTCTTAGAAATCACACTCGCCAGCAGTGCGCTGATGCTGCTCGGTGCCCGCCCGTAAGCATCGGGTAGCCAGGTGTGAAGGGGAACAATCCCGCTCTTCAGGGCCAGCCCGACCAGGAAGCAGGCCGTTCCCAGGCGCGTCCATTGCCCGGCCGCCGGACTCTCCAACGGCAGCGTTACGCTGCCCGTCTCCCGGTAAATCCAAGAGATGCCCAACAGCATGATGAGCGTCGCCACGCTGCCCAGGATCAGATATTTAAACCCGGCCTCAATGGAGGTATCGGTGTGGCGGCGGAAGGCGACCAGCACATAGGCCGCGATGCTCATCAGCTCACAGAAGAGGTAGAGGTTGAAGAGATCGACGGTCAGCAGCATCCCCAGCATGCCGCTCAACATCAGCAGGAGCAAAGGATACGACATAGGATAGCGGCTATCGCGGCTCATATAATGTCCCGAATAGATGGCCGTACCCAGTCCGATCCCCAATCCAAGCGCCGTAAGCAGCAACGCGCCGGGCGTCGCTTCCAGTAGGACGCTGCCCGTTACGATCCCGCCCCACGTGGGGAGGGGGGCATCCGCCAACAGCGCCGCTCGCGCCATACTGAAAGGCGGCGCCAGCAGCAGCAGACCGCCCGCGCATGCGAGGGCCGTCAATGCCGCCATCAAGGAGTTGCTCGCGCGCCAGATGCGCCCGATCAATCCCAGCGCGAAGGCGCTTCCAACCAACCAGAGGAGCGGAAGTACCACCCACGTACTTTCTGTCATTACAGCCCCCCGCCTAAGATAAGGGGTAATTCATGCGCCGCCCAATCGAAGAGCGGGCCGGGGAACAGCCCTTCAATGACGAGCAGCGCGGTCAAGGCCACGGTAGCGTAGAACATCGAATGGGGCAACGTGCGCAGCTCCAGGCCCTCCGGTTGCTTCCCCAAGAAGATGCCGCCGGCAAAGCGCAGCGCGTAAACCACGGTGAGCAGCGATCCGAAGAGGGTGAGAACCGAGAGCGCGATATGCGCCGTCTCGAAGCCGCCGGCGAAGATCATCCATTCGCTGTTGAAGATCCCCAAGGGCGGCATGCCCGCGATGCCCAATGTTCCGATGGCGGCGCAGGCGGTCAGGGCCGGCATGGCCTTGCTTAGCCCGCCTAGCGCTTCGATTTGGCGTTTGCCCGTCACGTAGATCACGGCGCCGACAATCATAAAGAGCAGCGCCTTCACAATCCCGTGATAGATCACGTGGAGCGTCGCCCCCTCGATGCCCGCGCGCGTCATCGTCCCCAAGCCGAAGAGGATGTAGCCCATCTGGCTCACGCTGGAGTAGGCGATGATGCGCTTGATGTCCTTTTCTGCCAGGGACATCAGCGCGCCGTACAGCTCGGAGATCAGGCCCGCAATCATCATGGGGAGGGCGAAGGGCGCGATCTGTTCGATGCTAAAGAGGCTGAAGGGAAAGCGCAGGATGCCGTAAGTTCCCATGCTCAACATCGCCGCCGCCAGCATGATCGTCACCGGCATAGGGGCCACGGTGTGCGCGTCGGGCAGCCAGAGGTGCAGGGGGAAGATGGCCATCTTGACCGAGAAGCCCACGAAGAAGAGGATCAACACAGTGGTCAACATGGCAGGCTCCAGTGACCAGCCGCCGGCGCGCAGCGCGACCAGGCTATCGGTGCCCGTCGCATCGTAGAGCACGAGCAACCCCACCAGCACCATCAAGGAGCCGATATGCGTGAAGATGAAGTATTTGAGCGCGACGGCGCCGCGTCGTTCCCCATCGCCCCAGACGAGAATGAGAATGCACGAGGCGATGAGCATCAGCTCCCAGAAGACGTAGAACAGGAAGAGGTCATCGGCCAGGGTGGTGCCGGACATGCCCACACCGAAGAGCAGCAGCAGGGCGTAGAAATAGCCGCTGCGCTCATCGGCGTGATGATAGCCCTGGCTGTAGACCAGGGCCGATAATGTGACGGCGGCCTCGGTCACCAGGAAGGGCAAAGTCAACCAGTCGATGTGGAGCCGTAATTGGATGTTCGCCGCCGGGATCCAAGAGAAGGCGACGGTAGGTTCGCCGCCGCCGTAGAGCGCCGGGAGTAGTCCAAAGGTGGATCCCAGCGTGACGACGGCGCTGCCCACCGCCAGCCATCCGGCAAAGCGCACCCAGCGACCGCGCAGCAATATCAGAACCAGCGCCATCAGCAGGGGGGTTCCCAAGATTAGTTCTAGTAAGATAATGTCTAAGCTCATTATGTTGTTCTCCTTTGCTTTGACGCCAAGGCGCCTTCGCGCGTTAGTTTCCTTGTTTTCTCCGGCGCTGAACGAATTTCCGCAACTCGTCGGCGATGAAGATGGAGCTGGAGACCAGCACGATCAGGCCCCAATCTTGCCAGGTGAGGGGCACGGTGCCCAGCGCCGAGCGCAGAAATGGCACATATCCCGAGGCCCATTGCAGGAAGATCGAGATGGAAATTGCGCCGATCAAGTAGCGATTTTTGAACAGACCTAACTCGAAGACGGATTTGGTCCGCGAGCGACAGTTGAGCGAGTTGAAGACCTGGAACATCGCCAACGTGGTGAAGGCCAGGGTTTGCGCACGAGCTAAGTTCCCGCTGCGATCTGTTTGGCTAAACATCCACAGCGTTCCGACGGCCATGAAGATCGCCACGAACAGGATGTTCTGCAATATCGCGCGGTTGATGATGCCCGCATCGGGGTCGCGGGGGGGATCCTCCATCACATCGCCCTCTTTAGGCTCCATCGCCAAAGTGATGTCCAAAATACCGTCGGTGACCAGGTTGACCCACAGAATTTGCACCGGCGTGATGATCAGCCCCTTGGAAGCGAATAAGACTAACGAACTGAGCAGCGTCAGGTCCTCGCCGATGTTGGTGGCGAGCAGGAATTTGACGACTTTGCGCACGTTATGGAAGATGACGCGGCCCTCTTCCACGGCGTTGACGATGCTGGCGAAATTGTCATCGGTGAGCACCATCTCCGCCGTCTCTTTGGTGACATCGGTGCCGGTGATGCCCATCGCCACGCCGATTTGCGCGGCCTGGAGCGCCGGGGCGTCGTTCACGCCGTCGCCCGTCATCGCGACCACGTGTCCCTGCCGTTGTAACGCTTCGACGATGCGATGTTTGTGCTCCGGCGCGACGCGGGCGAAGACGGAGATCTTATCGAGCGCCGCGTCCAACTCCTCGTCGCTCAGATGCTCCAACTCGCCGCCGGTCATGGCCTCGCCGCCCTCTTCGAGGATGCCCACGTCGCGGGCGATGGCCGCGCCGGTGACCTTGTGATCGCCCGTGGCCATGATGACGCGAATGCCGGCCCGCTTGCAGCGCGCGACTGCCTCCGGCACTTCATCGCGCGGCGGATCCATCATCCCCGCCAGGCCGACGAAGATCAAATCCGCCTCGTGGCCGTACTCCAGCGCTTCCTTGAAGTCGTTTACCTCGTCCGGTGCGATGATCTGATAGGCCAGCCCCAACACCCGCAGGGCCTCACTCGCCATCCGGTGATTTTCTTCTAGGATAAACTCCTGATCATCCTCGCTCAATGCTCGCGGCTGGCTGTTCTCCACGATTTGCGGGCAGCGTTCCAAAATCGTCTCCGGCGCGCCCTTGATATAGACCCAGATTTGCCCCTCCTGCCCCTCGTGGAAGGTGGCCATAAATTTGGTATCGGAGCTGAAGGGCAACTCGTCGATCCGATGCATCTGGGATTCGAGATTCTCTTTGTAATACCCGGCCTTCGCGGCCGCCACAACGAGCGCGCCCTCGGTGGGATCGCCGCGAATCTCCCAGGTAGGTTCGCCTTTTTCCTGTGAATGTTGGACGAGCCGGGCGTTGTTGCACAGCGCGCCGATGTGCAAAGCCTTCCGCAGATCCGGCGTCCCGGTGGGGTCGTAACGCTCGCCGTCGCGCTCGAAGTGGCCTTCGGGCGCGAAGCCCACGCCGGTCACCTCGATGGTCTTCCCATCGACCATCATCTGGCGCACCGTCATCTGGTTGCTGGTGAGGGTGCCGGTCTTGTCGGTGCAGATGACCGTCGCCGCGCCCAGGGTATCCACCGCCTGGAGGCGGCGGATGATGGCGTTGCGCTTCGCCATCCGGTTGACGCCCACGGCCAACGTGATGCTCATCACCGCCGGGAGGCCCTCTGGAATCGAGGAAACCGCCGAGGCCAACGCAAAGAGGAAAATGTCCTCGCGAGGCAAGCGCGTCAGCAATCCCAAAATAACCGTCAACATCGCCACGCCGGCGGCCAAGATCCCCAACTTCCGGCTCAGATTGAGCGTCTGCTTTTGCAGCGGCGATTCCAGTTTCTCCGTCTCCTGGATCAACGTGGCGATTTTGCCCATCTCCGTCTGCGAGCCGGTGGCGTAGACCACGGCCCGCCCGCGCCCGTTAGTGATGATGGTGCCGCCGTAGATTAAGTTGGTGCGTTCGGCCAGCGCCAGGTCTTCGCTCTCCAGGGGGGCGGTCGTCTTGCGCACGCTGAGGGATTCGCCGGTCAGCATTGCCTCTTCCACTTCTAAGTTGACCGCCTCGATCAGCCGAGCGTCGGCGGGCACTCTGCCGCCCGCATCGAGCAGAATGACGTCGCCGGGCACGATCTCGGCCGTGGGAATGCGCATTTCCACACAGTTTCCCACCTCTGGGCATTCACGCACGACCTCGGCCTCGGGCGCGGCCTGCTCTTTGAGCGATTCCAGCGCTGCCTCGGCTTGGTATTCTTGAAAGAAGCCGATCAAGGTGTTGACGAGGATCACCACGCCGATCACAATCGCGTCGGCGGTTTTGCCCGCGACGAGAGAAATCGCGGCCGCCGCGAGTAGCACGAAGACGAGCGGGTTTTTTACCTGCGCCCAAAGAATCTCTAGGGGATTAACGCCCTCCTCAGTTTCGATTTCATTCGGGCCGTATTTCTCCAGCCGTCTTTGGGCTTCCTCCGCCTTCAACCCACTGTGGTCGGTTTCCAGAATGGAAAGTACCTTGTCGATTTCATAGGTGTGCCACAGATGGTCGTTGTTCAAATCGCGCCTCCTGGTTGGATGCTAGATGCTGATTGCTGGTTGTTGGTTGCTGGATGCTAGAAATGGAGGAGTAACGGATGCCAGGGAGAATGATGAGCTTCTAGAAATTAACTCGGTAATAGTTTTACCCTCACCGCCCGTGGATAAAGTCCACGGGCTAAAAGCACCAAGCCCTGCGGGCTAGCGGGTTTAGCCTCCGAAGGAAGCTTTGCTCTTCGAGTTTGGATGTTTACATCCGGGCGGTGAATGTGTTACCGAATCTACTCACCTGACACTTCTTAGCTCACGGATAAACACGGATTAACGCAGATATTTTTTTGATTTTTATATTGCAGGAAGAGACATTCTGGGAATGTAAAGGTTAAAATTCAGCCTTAAACTCGTCCAAATGAACGTGAGCGGTAAGATATACCCCAAGATAGGGAATTTCTCCGCTGAAAGATCAAAAAAATCCGTGTGATCCGTGAAAATCCGTGAGCTGTTTTCTAAAAGTGTCAGATAGCCAGTTACCGAATTATTTTCTTACTCTTCGTAATTCCTCAGATCCGGTACTCCCCCCTTACTTCTGATGCGACTCTTTGGCAAACGCCGTCAACGGTTGGGCCAGGTTGAGGAACTCGGTGGGGATGATGAACTTGGTCGCGTCGCCTGCGCCCAGCGCCTTGAGCGCCTCCAGGTATTGCAGCGTGAGCGTCTTGCTGTCCACGCCTTGCGCCACCTTGTAGATCTCGTTGAGCGCCAGCGCGAAGCCCTGGGCGCGGAGGATAGCGGCTTCGCGGTCGCCCTCCGATTTGAGGATGATCGCCTCGCGATCTCCTTCGGCCTGTAAAATCGCGGCCTGTTTTCTACCCTCGGCCACGGTGACGTCCGCCTCCCGCTGGCCTATGGCCTCGGTGACGGTCGCGCGCCGATTGCGCTCGGCGGCCATCTGGCGCGTCATCGCCTCGGCGATGTCGCGCGGCGGCACCACCTCGCGGATTTCGACGGCCATCACGCGGATGCCCCAGCGGTCGGTCACGTCGTCGAGTTTCTCATGCAGGATGCGGTTGATCTCGTCCCGCTTGGAGAGCACATCGTCCAGATCCATCGCGCCCACGACAGCGCGCAGGGTCGTAATCGCCAATCCCCGCGCGGCCCCGGTGAAGTTCTCCACCTCCAACACGCTCCGCTCTGGATCGATGACCTTGTCGTAGACCAGGAAATCGATGGAGACGGAGGCGTTATCCGCCGTGATGCACGTCTGCGGCGGCACATCGAAGTAGACCTCTCGCAGATCGACCATCTCTCCCCGATCCACAAAGGGGATGAGGAAGATGATACCCGGCCCTCGAGCGCCCACACAGCGGCCCAGGCGGAAGACCACCAGTCGACGGTATTCCGGCACGATACGGACGGCCATCGTCAAGATGACCAAGCCCAACAAAGCTAGAAACGTGAGAACGATCAGTTCCATCTCAACCTCCTAAATTAGTTACAAGTTACAAGTTACAAGTTACAAGTTACAAGTTGCAAGTTACAAGTTGCGAGTCTAATGCTCCGGCGCTTCGTCGGGCTGAATCGGGGTGACTTCCGTGGGGGCGGCGGGGGCGACTTGTAAGCGGACGCCCGCAATGCCGGTCACGCGCACGGGATCGCCCGCCCGGATGGGGCCGGCGACGGAGACGGCGCTCCAGTCTTGCAGATCCACCCGCACCTGTCCCGCCGGTGTTAGATCGGCGAGGGCGATGCCTTCCATCCCTATCAACTTCTGTGCGCCGGCCTGGGCCGGGCGGTGGCTGGCTTCGATTACGGCGCGCAGAATGAGGATACTGAATCCGAATATGAGGAGGACCATGATAGCGATGAGCCAGGGACTGACCCGCACAGTGGGCATCGTGGGCGAAGTCGGGGTAAACGGGACGAAGAGCAACAGTGATCCCAGGATAAAGGGTACCAATCCGGCCAAGGAGACGATAAACTCGGTATCGGTGAGGAGGCCGACGATGAAGAAGATGACGGAAACGCCCAACAATGCGACGGCGGCCCAGTTGACAGGGAGACTGCCCAGGCCTATGAAGGCCAGGAGGTACGCGACGACGGCGCCAATGCCGGCGACGCTCAGGCCCGGATCGGCGATCTCCGCCAGCAGCATCAGCGTGCCCAACGAGAGCAGCAGGTAGGCGATGTTGGGATCGGTGATGATGTGGAAGAAGCGCTCGTTGAGGTTCATCGGGTGGACCTGCGGTTGGATGCCCGTCATGCGCAGGTGTTGTCCGGCCACCTCGCGGCCATCGAGTTGTTGCAGCAGAGCGCTGAGATCCTCGGCGACGAGGTCGATGACGTCAAGTTCGAGCGCCTCGGCGGCGGTGGCGGAAAGGCTTTCGCGCACGGCGCGCTCGGCCCACTCGGCGTTGCGCTCGCGTTCGGTCGCGATGCTGCGGATCAGGGCCGCAGCATCGCTGGTGGCCTTCTCATCCATAATCTCGTCGGTTTCAGCGCCCAAGGTCACGGGATGCGCCGCGCCGACGTGCGTGGCGGGCGCCATCGCGGCAATGTCGGCCGCCAGCAGCACAAAGAGGCCCGCCGAGGTCGCGCGCGCCCCTGAGGGGGTCACGTAGACCGCTATGGGTAGCGGCGCATCCAGCAATTGTTGGACCATCTCCCGCATAGCCGTCTCCAAGCCGCCGGGCGTATCCAAGGTGATGACGACGAGTTGTGCGTCCTGTTGTTCCGCCAGTTGCAACCCACGCTCTAGATAGCGCCCGGTCATCGGGTTGATGATGCCTTCGATCTCCAAAACCAGCACCGGGGATGTGGTCGCGTGCGCTGGGGGCGGGGATAAGAAGACCGCGCACAGACCGATCAACAATAGGAATAATGTGAAGCGTTTCATAGTCATTCTCATCATCATCCTCCCTGGCAAATAGGCAAAGCAACACATATACAAATGCGGTGCATCTCGCTCATGGCGACGCTTAGGCCGTTCCAAGAAAATAAATCTCCCAAATAGTTACTGTCACAAAGTCTGCGCCACTTGGCCCCCTGGCTCCGAGGGGATTGTCAAATCCCCGCCTAACCGCCGGATTTAGCAATCCGGCGAGAGCTTGGCACGACATGGCGAATCCTTTGAGACACAAGCCCAAATACAAGCGATTTTTCGAGGAAAAAGCATCTGGTTTGGAAGGTTTTAAATTTTGGAACTACCTTAGCAGATCAAGGTGCAATGCACTTAAGTTGAAGGAAAAGCAACGCTTGATGCAGTACATGCCTGGTGTTAAGCCCAAAAGCGCGTTGCGCCTCAGTATCCGAGGGCAAAGCCTAGGGCCAGGACCAAACATAGAATGACCCACCACAGATTAGCCCGCAGGCGTCCGGTGTGCCAGCTCTGCAATCCCCGCCCGGCCTGCAAGGTCTTGCGCACGATCTCGCGCAACAGCCCCTCCAGGCTTTGTTCCTCGATCACGGTGTAGAGATAGTGCGCCGCTGCGGACACGCCGCCCGCTATCACGTCTAACCCCCGATCCAGCACGCTCTCTACATCGTCGCGAATCCGATGCGCCACATGCTCGATCTGCTGATCCCAGCGCTCCCATCTAGGAGCCGGAGCCTCGAGATCATCTTCTTCCTTGTGAGGTAAGGCCAGGTAGATCGGTAAGCGAATCAGGCTCAAAGCTAACAATCCCCACCAGGCGACTTTGCCTCCGCCCAACAACGCCGCGCACCACAGCAGTGTTGAGAGCAGCGCGACGCTGCGGGCCGGGAATCGCACGGCGGATGGGCGTTGGGTCAAGGCAAAGAGGGTGAGCATCCCGGCCCCGACGCCAAAGATCAGGAAAATCGTGTGTAAGGGCCGGGCGGTCTCCGGCAATAGCATCGGCAAGGCCGCCACGCGATAGAGTAAGTAAAGGCCGAGGTTGGGCATCAGGGTGGCATAGAGCCACATGGATGTGTTCCGCGCCAGGCGCCGCCCACTGTCGATCCAGGCGTAGAAGGGCCACACGCCGATCTTCACGGCTACTGCTAAAAAGAATCCCAGATTGATCCAGACCTGAATAGATGCGGGCAGCGTGGTGATAGCTTCCAGTGCTGCGGAGATTTCAAAGGCGCCGGTTTTGGCTCCCAGGAGAAGGATGGCGGTGAGGAGACCAGCGTCGCCGAAGCGCAGTAGCAGGTAGACCCATCCGGCGTGGACGAATCGCTCGCGCCCGCCCTCTTCTAACAAGGGGGCCGCCGCGATGCACAACCCCACAACCTCCAGCGCTATATATCGCAGGAGGAAGTGTGCGGAGAGGAAGGCTAAATTGCCCGCCGCCAGCGCGATCAACGCCAAGGCGCCGCTGTAAGCGGGCCGTGGCCCGACATTGGCCGCGCTCCCGATTAAATAGATAATAGCGACCGCTATGGCGGTCGCTATTACGGCATAGAGGCTGGTCGTCGCCAGACTCAAGCGCATTGGCCCGGCAGTCGGCAGCCAGGTAAAGGTAAACGGAGGGGTCTGTTCGGCGAACAGGAGCAGTAACCCCAGCGCGCATAGCGCCGTCACGCCCGCTGTCAAACTGATGGCCCCCCGGACGCGATCCGGCGGCCCGCTTTCATTTAGGGCCAGCCAGATTGCTACAACAACCGGCAGGCCCAGCACTCCCAAAATCAAAGCAGTTTGTACCATTGTCGTTATCCCCGTAATCTCCGTAACTCGTCCACATCCCCGGAGGGATAATAGTGAAAGATATTTACAATCAAAGCCAGGGCCACGGCAATCAACACCGATTCCACGATGAGGGCCGAAATGACCATCGATTGCGCAAAGTCCAAATCGCCGCTGAGTCGCCCGGCTTGGATCAGTCCTAGCGTCACACCTTGAAGCATAATCTTAAGACCGATAACCTGTTTGAGCAATTCGCGTTGGGTCAACAATCCCAAGAGGCCAATGACAAAGAGTAACAGGCTGACGGTTGTGTTGGCAATATTAATCCATGGGGGCATGAGGTTCCTCGTCTGGCGTATCTGATTCATCAATTCGAGACCGCATCTCGCGGATGCCTCGGCGACCGGGTAACAACGCGGCGACGCCCAACGCGCCGGCGAAGATCAATCCGACCTGCGCCAGGAGATCCAAGGTGCGACGCTCCCAGAACCACGCGCGGAAGGTTGTCGTCTCTTGGACCTCGACTATGACATGGGGCGCCAATCTGTGGCCTATCAGCCAACCGATGAAGAGGACGGTGAGGATGAGTGCGGCCCAAACTAAGTATTTTCTATACATCGGGATACTTTCGGATCGAGCGTGTCAGGCTGAGGCCAATGATAAAGAGGATGCTGATCAAGCCGGCGCCCACGCTTAGTTCAAAGGCGCCGGCATAAGGTGCATCGAGGATGAAAAAGAGCGTGGCGAGGAGTGCGCTGCTCACGCCCAAGGCCACAACCGCGCTCGTCAAATCTTTGGAAAACATCGCAAAAGCGGCGCTCGCGACCATCGTAATGGCTAACAAAACATAGATGACTATGTTCATTTTACTACCTCCTATGATTGCTTTTTTACGCTACCTCCTCTTTATAAGGATGTCTAGATTAAGTCTAACATGCATGGGGGGGAAAGGCAACTGCCTGACCCGGCTATGTAGCCATAGCTTTGAGGCTGAAGGTGCAGGGATACAATGCCACGCTGTTGACCGGCACATCGTGCGGTGTGTATCCGTTGTAAAAGTAACGGGGGAATTCATGCAAGAAGACGATTCTCATACCAGCATCGCACAGAGCCGTGATGATCTCGCCCAGCGTCCAGTCCCATTCATAGGATTGGCCGGGAATGATCAGGTCTGGGTCTGTATAATCGCCCAGATCATCGTACTGCCACACCTCGTTGCGAAAGTAGTTGCCTTGAATTGTGTTGTTGCTCATTGATCCCGTCTCATCCACCAAGACGTTCCGAAAGGGGTGGCCGTCGAGGAGGTAAAAGAAGCCATCGTCATGTAGCAGGCGGCGGACGGTTTGGGCGAATCTCTGGATGTCGGGAATCCAGCAGAGCACCCCGGTGGAGGCAAAGACGATATCGTATTGCCTCTTCACCTTCTCCTGGACGTCCATAATGTCGGCTTCGATAAACTCCGCGCCGATTCCCATCCGTTTCGCCAACATGCGGGCATATTTCAACGATTCGGGAGAGATGTCGATGCCGGTGACGTTCGCGCCTAACAAGGCCCAGGAAAGGGTGTCGGTTCCGATGTGACAGAGGAGATGCACCAGGGATTTGCCGCTCACATCACCGACTTCTTGTTGTACCAGTTCATCCAACAACGGCGCACCCGCGAGCAATTTATCGATGTGGTAGTTCTGGTAATGGGTTGCCGCGAGTTGATCCCATCCCTGTTGGTTTGCTTGAGTCATGTTGTTCATGGTTGTAGTTCCTCGGTTAGTTCTTTTTTGATCGACGTTCACTTGAGGTGCGGCTCGATGATCGTAGCGATATCGAGATGCCACCGGACGATGCCGGCCGCGATTTCCGCGTCCTTTGTGGCCGTCACGCTGCCACGTCGGGCCCACCAACTCGCGTTCAGGCAGGCGTAGGCGTAGGTGAAGGCCAGCACGCGCGCGGGGTCGAGGGCGAGCGCGTCCGCGAGGATCGCAGCGTTGGTCAGCAGGCGGGTTTCGTTGTGGACGAGTTCGGGCATCACCGGGTTGCAGAGGGTGTTGGCGCAGTCGTACGCGCGCTCGCCCACCACGCCTTTGGGATCGAAGCTGAGCCAGCCGCGCGCTGACTGTCGGATGTTGCGATGATGGAGGTCGCCGTGCAACACCCGCACCTCCTGCGGGGCGCTGAGCAACCGCTCGGCGAGCGCTGCGCCGCGCACATAGATGGATTCGGTGCTGGCGCGCCTATCCGCCGCCGCTGTGCTAAACAGCTCCCCAAACCAGTGCTCGAGCTTGACCAAGTCATCGCGTGGCGGATCATGGGGGATGCTGTGAAGTTGCCGGATCACCTGGGCGATGATGCGCGTGGCCTTCTCGTCCTCCCCGCGCTCGACCAGCGTCACGAGTTCGTCGCCGCTGGCGTATTCCAGCAGATGCGCGCCCGCATCGTGACGCAGCAGACGCACCGCGCCTCGACCATCAAAATAGCGCAACGCTGCCGCGCCGCGCTGTTCCTCCGTCTCTGATGGGGCGAATAGTTTGAGAACCGCTCGCTTGGTCTCGTGCGTGACCGTGTAAATATGGCTGGTCATCGTCCGCGTGAGGAGTCGAGGGGCCGAAAGGCGCCACGCGCTCAGGTAGGAGGTCAGCTTTTGGGGATCGCGTGATGTGGGATTCACCGCTTTTTTCGCGACAGTGCAGCGATGTAATGCAGGAGCGTGAGCCAGGGATGGAAGATGAGCATCCGAGGCCCAGAAAATCGCATCACCTGGCGGATGCGCGCTCGCATCGTGGGGGTGTAACAATGGATGGGGCATCTGGCGCAGGTGGGCTTGTCCTCCTGGTGGGGGCATTTGTCAATCCGCTGGAGGCTGTATTGATAGAGTTGCTGACAATCGTCGCACAGGCGCGAGCCGGCGGTCGCGTCGTGGTGGGCGCGACAGAAAATCTCGATCATAGCAAGGATGGTCCGTTTCTCTCGATCCAGGCGATTTTTCTTCATTAATATTGTTGGCTTTGCGTGAAAAAGGTCTGTGATCCCCACAAATACGCACTGCTCGACTACTTTTTAGGACTGCTGAGGGCGTCCCGGCGAAATCCAAAAGCCCCATCAGCCATCAGATAAAAATGCAGGTACGGTTGGCTCATGATATACTTTACCTGAAATTTAACAATATGTCTGGCTAGGGCTTTCCCATTCTCGCTCCAAGGGGATCGCCAGCCCCACGTTTTTCTTGCGCAAGCTAAAAACACGTTCAAGATATGCCATAGACGCGCGGATTAGAAATCCGCTTGGAGCGAATGGGGCGTAATTACAAAATGGGAAACCTAATACAGCGCGGCATAAATAACTCCCCAGTTGAATTTGCTCCCAGGGGAACGTCAGTTCCCCGTTCCGACGTAGAGTCGCGGATCTGACGATCCGCTCTGAGCGGGGCTAACTGAGGATGGACTTCCGCCGCGTTGTACTAATGTCTGGCGGGCTGCCCTTGACAGCCCGCCGCTTTTTATTACGATCAGAGGTATGGCGAAAGGAAAAGTGGGGTTGGGACGAAGGGGCGAGACGTTGGCCGCCGATGCACTGCATCAGCGCGGCTTTGAGATGGTGACGCGGAATTGGCATTGCCCAGAGGGCGAGGTCGACTTGGTGGCGCGACGGGCGGACGAGTGGTACTTCTTCGAGGTGCGCACGCGCCGCGGCGCCGGCTACGGCAGCCCGGAGGAATCCGTGGGCGACCGCAAGCTGGCGCGCATGGAGGAGGTCGCGCGCCGCTACTTGGGCGAGGAGGTCACGGCCTTGGATGCGATGTGGCATCTGGGGCTGGTCGCCGTCCTGATGGATCGCCGGGGTCGGCTGCAACGCATCACCATTTACCCGGATGTGAACGGCCCGCCGCTGCCGCCGCTCCCCGCTTCAAAATCGAGGCGCCTACGATGACCGAAATATCCTCGGCGCGGATGCGAATACACAATGCTCCGGCCTTGATCGAGGATCTCGCGCAAGTCCTGGCAACGACGAATCTGGAGGATTTCCCCGGCGCGGCGGCGCAACGCCGGATGGCCCCGTCGAATCGGGCGTTGACGCCGGAGCCGGGCGTGACGCCGCGTCAATCGGCGATCCTGATGCCCCTCTATCCATCTGGCGAGGGGCGGGAGATCGAAGTTGAGGTGCTCTTTACCCTGCGAGCGCAGGCGCTGAATCATCACAGCAGCGAGATCAGCTTCCCCGGCGGCGGCGCCGAGTATGGCGACGATACGCTGCGCCAGACCGCGCTTCGCGAGGTCGAGGAGGAGTTGGGCATTCCTCCGGACGCCATCCGCATTTTGGGGGAACTGACGCCGCTCTACATCCCGCCCAGTCGCAACCTCGTGCATCCCTTCGTCGGCTGGATGCCTGCCCTGCCGCCGCTCGATCCCGATCCGGTTGAGGTAGCCGAGGTTTTACGGGCGTCGCTCGCCCATCTGCTAGATCCTCAGAACAGCGGCGCCTACGTGTGGCGTCACAACGGGCGGATGCGCTCCGCGCCCTGCTATCAAATCGACCACCGTGAACCTGTCTGGGGCGCGACGGCCATGATGCTCAGCGAGTTGCTGGCGCTGATCGAAAAAATACGTCAGGGCCCCAGTCGATTCGACTAGCTGGTCTCCGTCACGGAACGGAACCCCTCGCCCAACACCTCGTGGGCCTCCGTGACGACGACGAAGGCGTGCGGGTCGATGTCCGCGATCATACGCTTGAGCACTGTTACCTGCGCGCGCGAGACGACGACGTAGAGCGCGGGACGGGGCGTTTCGGTGTAGCCGCCGCGCGCCTCGATGACCGTCACGCCGCGCCCCAACTTCTCTAAAATCGTCCGGCGAACCTCTTTCTCTTTCCCCGGTGATGTGACGATCATACAAGCGCGCGCGTAGCTGATCCCCTCCTGGACGACATCCACGACGCGCCCGGAGATGAAATTGACCACCAGCGCGTAGAGCATCGGCTCCACGCCCACGATAAACGCCGTCGCCAGCAGGATCGCGCCGTTGACGCCGACGAAGACCATCCCAAAGGGCATACCCGTGTAGCGGTCAATCAACTGCGCGACGATATCCGTGCCGCCGGTCGTCCCGCGTCCCCGCAGCACCAGCCCGATCCCCACGCCGTCTAACAAGCCGCCGAAGAGCGTGTAGATCAGCGGATCGCTAGGGATGGGCGGCAGTACCTGGCCCAAGAGATCGATGCCCACGGTGAGCACCGTCACCGCGTAAACCGTCCGCACGAAGAAAATGCTGAGGCCGCCGCCCCACTTCGTCCCGGCCCACATCAGCGGGATGTTAATCGCCAGCGTCATCATCCCGATGGGCAACCCCCAGCGGTAGTTGATCAGCATCCCGATGCCCGTGATGCCCGACGAGATGACGTGGTTGGGCTGGAGGAAGAGCGGGACGTTCGCCGCGACGATGAGCGCGCCCACCGTGAGCAGGCCATAATCGTACAGCCCGATCAAGAAGCGCTTGACGTTGTCATTTTGGAGCCATTGGGTCATGAGGGATACCTCGAGAGTTTTGAAAACAGGACTATCTCATCGCCTTGCGCCCGCAGATAAATCGCGGGCTACAAGCTAAAGTCGGCTGGAAGCCGACTAGGATGGACAATGATGCTCGGCATTGAGTCGGCTTTTAGCCGACTTCAGCTTTCAGACGGGTAGTTCACTGCCCGGCTGCCTGACGAGTCTTGTTTAGCCGGCTGCCTGCCGCAAGAACGCCGCGAATCCCAGCAGCAGCGCGGCCCCCTGGAGCAGGAGCGCGATTATCAGCGGCCAGTCGGTCGGCGCGCGCTCGATGATGGGGGCATCTGTGGGCAGGGGCGTCCACGTGGGGCGCGGCGTGATCTGCGCCGCCGGCTCCGCTGTCTCCGGTTCCGTTTCGGATGGCGGAAGCGTCGCCGTGGGCGTCAGCAAAACGGGCGCCTCGGCGGCGTCGGTCGGGGTGGAGGTGTCTGCATCGCCCTCTTCGTCTGCCCCTTCGCTGCCTTCTGTTGGCGGGATCGTCTCCGTGGGCGTCAATGGATCGGTGACCAAAAGCGGCGTGGGCGTCGGCGGAACCTCGCCGGGCGCGACCAGCCGGATCGTGTCCTCGGCGATCGCCGTCCGTCCCGCGCCATCCCGATACTCCACATAGACGGCGTGACTGCCCGGCTCCGTGCTCGCCAACTGCCAGGGGAGCAGCGGCTCCCACGGCTGCCACGGCGCCTCCTCAAACTCCGGCGTGTCATTCAGCCGCACCTCAATTGCCTGGCCGATCCACGCCCCTTCGCCCAGCGGTTCCGCTTCCTCGTTGGTGAGTCGCACCGCCACCTGCGGCGAATCCGTGGCCTCCGCGCCGTCATTAATGAAGATGGGCAGCACCCCAGGGCGCGATCCCAGCGCGATGACGAAATACCGCACGCCATCCGCGTCCTCGTCGTAACCGATGCCCACCTCGCGGTAGCGCGGATCGCTGAGCAACTCTCCCTGCTCCGCGTTGTTGCGAAACCAGTTGACCGCGTCCGCCGCGTCGCCTAAGCCCATCCAATTCACCTCGCTCGTCAATAGCCCGTCGTTCCAGGCGCGATAGCCCGCCTCGCGGATGCGCTGCCGATAGGTCGAGCCATCGGAACCTTCGGATACGGCGCGCCCCATCTGCGAGATGTCCTCGGCGTGGCGCTGCGCGGCCTGCGCCAGCAGCGTCGAAAAACCCAGCGGCGCTAAGCCCGCGTCGAGCCGCGCCTGGTTGAGCAGTTGGTAGAACTCGCCGGCGGGGTCCTCCTGGGCCGCTGCGGGCGAGACAGCGACAAATCCCAGCAACAGCAAGGCGAGCAATAATCGGGTCATTCTTGCGAAGGTTGCGAATGGTCTTGGCGGCAACGTTATCTTCAGTAATCCAAGAGGCTTGTGGCTTGAAATTTCTCTTCTAACCTTCGCAAGGGTTTTAGTGTCACACATCATCCACCTCTTCGATCTCAACCTGAGCGGCGCGAATCTGAGCCAACAACTCCGGCGTGGCGGCTATCAGGGGATCGGGGGCCGCGACCGTCCACGGCGCGCCGCTGCACGTCGCGAGCACGCCGCCCGCTTCCGCGATGAGGAGCGCAGCCGCTGCTTGATCCCACGGGTGAAGATACCGGTGGAGATAACCATCGAACCAGCCGGCCGCGACGTAGGCCATCCCCAGCGCCGCCGAACCTAAGACGCGCACCGTCCGCGCGCGGGCCAGTAGGCCGGTGACCAGCGTCAGATGGCGCGTGCGCCGGTCGGGATCGCGCGGGATGTCGCTGCCGAACACGGCGCGCTCTAACGTCGTGGTTGCCGAGGTGTGAATCGATTGTCCGTTGAGTCGCGCCCCGCCGCCGCGATACGCCGCGAAGCAATAGTCGCGCAGCGGCTCCACGATCACGCCGACGACGGGGCGCTCATCTTCTGATGGCGTCTCCGCCGCTACCGCCGCCATCGAGAGGCTGAAGTTGGGATTGTGGCGCGAGAAGTTCGTCGTCCCATCGATGGGATCGATGAGCCAGCGCACCGGCGCTTGGGCCGTCGCCGCGTCATCATCCCCTTTGCCCTCTTCCGTGATGATGGCGTGCTGTGGAAAGGCCGCCCGCAGGCGCGCCACGATCAGCGCCTCGACCTCCAGATCCACGTCGGTCACGATGTCGCGGAAGCCCTTCTGCTGGATGGCGTGTGGCGTCCCGTAGCGCTGCCGCAGCAACTCCCCTCCCTCCGCCGCGATCTCCTGCGCGATCTCGGCCCAGCGTTTGTAGTCGCTCACGGCGTCACCTCCGAGGGCGCGTCGAATGGCGCATTGCACGTTGTCACGGCCGCCTCTAAATAGGCAGCGGGGGTGAGATCGCTGCCCAGGGAGAGCAGGCTTTGCAACAACGCTGCGCGGCACGGCAGGAGATTGGTATGGCGCGGCCACGCGACCCAATTTCCCTCCTCGACGGCGGTCAGCGCCAGATCGAAGAGTGTGGTGTGGGCCAGCGAGTTGCTCTCGGCGCGCAACTCTGCGATCAAGGAGGCGCGCACGGGCAGGTAGCGCGTCTCCTCGTACCATAGCATCTGCGCGGTGGGGGAGTAGAACCAGGTGATCGCCGCGCGGGCGGCCGCGCGGCGCGGCCCCTCCGGCGCGATGGACATCAGCCCCGGCCCGTACCAGAGCGTCGTGCTCTCCCCCGCCGGGCTGGGCAGCGGGGTCACATCTAAGACAAAGTTGCGATCCTCGCTGATGGCCCGTTCGATTTCCTTTAATTGCAGGCTGGATTCGACTAGCATCGCCATCCCGCTATTGCTGAGTTGTTGCATGCCCAACGCTTGCGGCTCGTAGACAATGCCGCACGCATCACCTATGATGGTGTTGAGCACGTTGATGGTCGCGATGCCGGCGGTGTCGTCGAAGGTGTAGCGGCCATCGTCCCCCACAATGGGCGAGCCGCCCGACGTTAGAAATGCCATCAGGATGCTCGCGCGTCCGGGGAAGCCTATGCCGATGTGCCCCACCTGGGGATCGGTGGCCGCGCACGCGGCGCGGCGAAATTCCTCCCACGTCGCCTCCTGGGGATTGTAGCCCAGATCGCTCATCCAATCGATGTTGTAATAGAGCAGATAGGTGACTATGCCCAACGGCAGCGCCTGGAGCCGGCCATCGACGGTGTAGAGCGCCTCCGCCATCGGCAGCAGATCC
>CAZCAI010000050.1:6766-28035 GCA_964496595.1 uncultured Anaerolineales bacterium | reverse complement strand
TGCTGTCCACCGACCGCCTGCGCGAGCTGTGGGAAGCCCAACGCGCTATGGAAATGGCGAAGGCCCAACATCGGCGTTCCCGACGGCAGGCGAAAATCGCCCAGCAGTTGGCCGAGGCCGGGGTGCTAGCGCAGCAGTTGGGGATGTTCTGATCCGTGATGCTTTAGTGACCCGCGGCTTCCCGATGAAGATTAAGGGTAATTGAAGGAACCTAACGGGTAATCTGCCCACCCTCCGTAAGACCTCGCGTGTTTCACGCGGGGTCTTTTCCTTGGAGGACTACGTCATCCCCCACAACAATACTGCCCGGCGCAGATCAGCGTAGCCGATGAGCACGCTCCACGTCGCCGCGATTTGCACCACCAGCACGCCGAGCGGCAGCGGTAGCCCGCGTAGTATCTGGGCATACGAGGCTATCGTCGCCAGCAGGCCCACCAGCGCCAACAGCGCAAACCGCACCGAAAGCCGCGCGACGATGACCCACTCGTCCGGCCCAGCGCGCAGGTTCAGCGCGGGGCCGCGCCGCCACAGCGTCGTCGCCAGCCAGGCCAAAATCGAGCGCCAGCCCGGTTCGGCTTCGGTGCCCGGCACGTGGGACGACCACCACGGCCAGGAGACGCCCGTCTCCGGCCGGGGCAGCGCGGGCCACCACCAGCGTAACCGCAGGGGCAGCGGGTAGCGCCAGGGCCACAGCGCAAATCTCAGGCGCTGCCCCCGTGACCAGCTCTGCGCTTTGGCGTGGGCGAAGTCGCGGACCAGCCAATGCACGACGTAGCTCACATCCCCCTCTGGACCCCTGGGTTTGACCAACTGAAGCGCGGCCAATTCTTTCAGCAGCACGGCGGCTTCCTCGGCGCTCACGCGCCACGCAGCTTGGGCCAGGGCTGGGGTGTAGCGCGAGAAGTACGGCAGGCGTCCCAGTGTTTCTAAGGCATAGCGCCCCGCCGGGTCCAGGCGTTCCCAGTCCAGTTCCAGAGGCAGCCAGAGTATGGCGCTGTCTGATTCGGCTAACCGCAACATCCGCAGCCGGGTGGACGCGGTCGTGCCTAGGGCCGTCAATAGCTCCGCCCAGGACATCTGCAATGCGACTGTGGCGCTGGCGGCGATGGCGACCGCGTAGGGATGATAGGCCAACAGCTTCAAGACCTCGCGGGCTGGGGCGACCTGGTCTGCTGACACCGGCGCAATCTGCTGCACCAATGTCCACGCTTCGGGGGCCTGGAATTCGCCCACCGTGATCCAAGCCGATTCGGGCGCCAGCAGCGCGGCGGCGTTCTGCGCCGCGCGGGACGTGAAGACGACCACCACGTTGGGACCCAGGGCGCGCAGCGGCTGGATCACGGCGGGATGCACCACGTTGTCCAGCAACAACAGCACCGGCGTCTGGCCCAGGGCTTCGCGCAGGGCGGCCACGCTATCCGCCGCTGTCTCTACCTCCGCGGGCCAGGCCAATCCCAGCGAGCGTGCGATGTGCCGCGCCAGGTGCGGCGTAGTCGTGCTCTGCCGCACCTCAAACCAGCGCACGTGGCCGGAAAACGCTGCCCTCACGGCGGGATCGTGGCCCAGCGCGGCGAGCAAGGTGCTCTTTCCCACACCCGTCATCCCCAACACGGCACACCAGCTTCCGCTCTCCCGCGCGTTGTGCACCAGAGCTTGGAGGCGACGCAGCTCGGCGGGGCGCGGCACATAATAGTCCGGCAAGGTCGGTAATGAACCCAACCGCAAGCGGGCCGTCTTCGGCTTCCCGGAGACCTCTGCTACCCGGGATGCTTCTTCAGTAGCGTTCTGCGGCCCAGCCGGAGGCGCAAACAGTTCGGCAAGGGCTTGGTCGCAGAAAGAGGCCATCTTGGCCTCGCGGAATATGTCCCGTACCCATTCCTCCCCCAGTTCCGGCGCGGCTCCGATGCACGCCGCGGCGAAACTCTTGAGGACGTGATAATCCGTGGGGATGGTGTCCCGCCGCCAGGCGCCCAAGGTACTCACCCCGACGCCCACCTCCGCCGCCAGGTAGTCCATCGCCATCGTCAGCCTAGAAAAGCGTTGCGCGTGTTGATAGGCGCGCACACCCGCGTCCGCCAGGTGCGCAAACGGCGTCCGCGGCCCTCTTGTCTTTGTTTTCTGCGCGATCTTTGTGCTCTCCATCAGCGTCTCCCCCGTTGAGAAAAATTCTCTGGCAGGTCATTATTTTTTACTAACGTTCCCCACAATTTTCCGGCGGGTTCCGAGGTACGATAAGGGCGAATTGGCCGGAAAGCCCGTATTGTAAAACACTTGGGCCAGAGGTCAACGTGGGAGGGAATCAGCAACACCTGAGCACCTTAACAGGCGAAAACAACGGCAAGTTGTGAAATTGGGGAAATTGGGTCTTGACAGTTTTGATTTCGGAACTATAATAGAAGTATGGATACTGAACAGGCAACCCCTACATTACCGGATGATTACAAGGCTTGGACAGTTGGTGCGTTGGCCCAAGCGGCGGATGTAAGCGAAGTTTACATCCGTAGATTATGCAGGAATGACACGATCAAAGCTTACAGATTTGGGCGCGCTTGGTTCATTCCATACGAAGAGGGACAACGCTGGATAGCGGAACGTGCTGTGAAATTAGCGGCGGAGTCTGAATCATCATCCAACGAGGATGAAGCAACCGAAGCACCCTTAACAGAATCATAACTTAAGGGCACACTTGGTGAGTGTTGGTAGCACCCACCAAGTGCTAACCCGGCCGTTGAAGGTTCCAACGGTGGGCTACCCTGATTATACCATGGACGCAACAGTGTGCATGGGCGCCTCGCGGATCGCAAAAGCGAGGCCCGGCAGACTTCCTTGAGGCATACCTCTAGGGTGCGTGCGCAAGGTCAATCACGGCCTACCTAAACCGGCAACGGTCACAGGTAGGCCGTTTTTTTTGACCGGCCTGCGTTCCCATCCTAACACTCAAACTCAAGGAGGTCTTGATATGGATACTGGAATTGATGTCGGCTACAATGCCACCAAAGCGGTCACGGACAAGCGCCGCGCGACGTTCCCCTCAGCCGTCGGGACGCCTGACCGGGCGCGCTTCGCCCTGAATGGTAACGGCGCCTCCGCCATCGTCCTGACCACGCCCGACCACGTCCTCATCGGCGACGAGGCCGTGCAACAATCGCGGTTCCTCAATCGCCGCGAGGACCGCCACTGGATCACCAGCCCCGAATGGCGCGCGCTTTTCCTCGCCGCCCTCACGGAATTGACGTCCGGGACCGCCGTGGATGTCGCCGTGGTCACCGGCCTGCCCGTGGCCTTCTATTCCGATAAAGAACAGGTGCAACAGCAAATCTGCGGCGAACATCGCGTCCAGCGCGAAGGCCGCCGCACCCAACTCCTGCGCGTCACCCATGCGCGCGTCATTCCCCAGCCGTTCGGCTCGCTGCTGGCCGCAGTCCTCGATGACCGTGGGCAGATCCAGCGGCCCGACCTCGCGCAAGCCGCCGTGGGCCTCATCGACATCGGCGGCAAGACCTGCAATCTGCTGAGCGTCCATCGCCTTTCCGAGATTGGCCGCGAGACCGCCAGCGTCAACATCGGCGGTTGGAATCTCGTCCGCGCCGTGCGCCACTGGCTGAGCCAGCACTACCCCGGCCTGGATGACCTGCGCGATCACCATCTGGCAGCGGCCATCCAGGCGCGCACCCTGCGCTACTACGGCGAACCCGTCGCCGATTTCCCCGCCGTCGTGGACGCCGTTACTGCCGACTTGGCCCGCCAGATCATCAGCGAAGCCTCGCATCTCTGGAACGGCGGGGCCGCCCTGGACGCGATGCTGGTCACCGGCGGCGGCGCGCTGCTCTTAGGCGAGCACATCCGTCAGCATTGGCCGCACGCCCAGGTGGTCACGGAGCCGGTCTACGGCAATGCCATCGGCTACTGGAAGCTGGCCCGCCGAATTGGGCGGCAGTAATACAAGTTCATACGGCGAAAGGGCTGAGTTATGAAAAAGTATGAACCCTTAGGAGGCCAAAATGATCGTCCGCCGCTCGTTTAGCTTAGATACCGAACGCGATGCGGACGTGCTGGCCTGGTTGGATGCCCAAGCCAACGTCAGCGACGCCATCCGCACCGCGCTGCGGGCCTCCGCTACGGCCTCAGAGGTCACGTTGGAAACCGTCTATGCCGCGGTCAAAGAGTTGGAGACGCACCTGGCCCACGGGCAGTGGCGCGGGCCGGAGGCCTTATCCCCGGCCAATCCGCCGGAAGACCCCGACCTGGCCGCGCAGTTGGATCAGTTGGGATTGTGATCCATTAACTTGCCGTCAATAGCTTACAGAGCAAAGGAGATTTCGCAATGGATATGCCGGTGAAGATGCTGAATTGGATGCAGCGCTGGTCGAGTGGGGGCACAGGACATCACGCTGCCATCGTCTCCCAACTAACCCGCTTCCGAGAAGAGCTGGCGGCCGGGAGCGACCCGGAGCCGTGGCCGCGCCTGGAGGCGCCGCTGGTGCTCATCCTGGCCGACCTCTGCGATGTGCTGGGACTAGACGCTCAGGACAAGGCGCGGGTGCTGGGTCAGACTGGGCAAGACGCGATTGCCGAGCTCCTGGCAACGCGCGTCACGTTATGCCAGAACCCGGAGGGGCGCGATGACTAAGATTAGGGAGGTCGGGAGATTGATCGTAACGTTTGTGATTGTGGCGGCCTTCGTGGCCCTCGTGGCGCTGCTGGTCCACGCCTACGGCGGCTTCGATCTGCTCAAGGCGCAGTGGGCCGCGCGCGCCGCCGAAGCCGAGGCCGCGCGGTTAGCGGCGGAAGCCGAGGCCCTCGCCGCGCGGCGCGCGTTGTGGGCGCAGCTGCCCTTGACCGTGGCGAGTCTCAAGGACAGTGTGTTGGTGCTCTTCTTCGCCGTCTGCAACTGGCTGCTGCTGGCCGGGGTCGTGATCGTGTTGGTGTGGCAACGGGGGCAGGACCGGGAAGATATGCAACAAACGGAGGTGTGACCATGGACGTGCGAGCCGATCACCTGCTGCACTGGGCGCGCAGCATCGCGCAGGCCGCAGCCGCCGGGGCGTTGACCGGGAGCCGCACCAAACCCCTGGCCATCCGCCGCGTGGAGACCATTCGCGGCCCGCGCGCCGGGGCGCTGGAAATCGACGCGGGACTGGACGCGGGGCGCTTGCTGCGGGTGCTGAGCGCCAACGACCACGCCCTGCACCGGCAGTTCGTGCCCTGGCGCTTCGTAGGCGATCCTGCCGTCTACATGGCCGGGCGCTTCGTGCGCCTGGAAGCGGGCTGGCCCGACGACCTGGCCGAGCGCGACATCCCGCTGGCCACCCTGGGGCAGTACCCGCACAATGGCGGGCGGTGGATCGCGGGCAAGAATGAGCTGGGCGCGACCGTCACCCTGAGCCTGTCGGATACCGTGCCGCACTTCCTCTTCGGCGGCTTCACCGGCAGCGGCAAGACCTACGCGCTGCGCAGCGCCGTGGCGCAACTGGCCCGCGACCCGGAGAACCGCTTCGTCCTGTGCGATGGCAAGTTCGGCGACGGCCTAATGGTGCTGCAAGGGATCGACGGCCTGGTCGGGCCGTTGGCGACCGACCTGGATACCACCCGCTGTGCATTGTCCTGGGCCATCAGAGAGATGCGCCAGCGTTACGAGAGCGGGCAGAAGCCGGGCCGGGTGGTCGTGGTCATCGACGAGGTGCAGGAGTTCACGCAGGACGCCGCCGTCGCCGAGATGATGCGCCGCCTGACGGCGCAGGGGCGCGGGGCGCGCGTGCATTGTCTGGTCGGCACGCAGAACCCGGTGCAGGCGGTGTTCAACGATCCGAGCATCAAGCGCAATCTCGTAGGGCGTGTGGCGCTGCGCACCGACTCCTACAAGGCCAGCGAGGTCATCGTGGGCGGCAACAATCCGCGCGCCGATCATCTGTTGGGGGCTGGGGACTCGTATGCCCTGGTCCCCAGCGCCACCCATCGGGTGCAGATCGCCTACGTGCCGGAGCGCGACCTGGCCCGGCTGCGCGGCGCGGGGCCGGAGTTAGATGCCTGGCCCGCCTACGACCCGGAGGCCGCGGGCACGCTGCCGGACACGGGAGGGGGAAACTGCTTTGAAGTGTCCGGCACGGAAGCCGCCGTAGCAATCCTGGCGGCCTGTTTAGGCAAGGGTCGTCCCTCTCTCCAGGCGATGATGAAAGAGGTTATGGGGAGCCGCCCGGGCAGCGTACGGGCTAAGCGTCTGCTCGAATTGGGCCGGGATGGCTGGCAATGGTTACGATCTGAAGGCTGGGCCATCTATGACGCAGAACCGGAATCAGAAGCGTAACCATTGCCTGCCTGCCTACCCTGGGAACATATACTGAAATGCTCTAAAAGGCAGGCAAATAAGGCGAGGGTGTGTTCTGAGGATAGGCAGGCAGGCATAACCGGAGGTAGAACAGAATGAGCAGTCTCAAAAAGCAGCGACAGAGGAAGAACGGCATCAGCGATGCCCTGACGATGGCGATGGGCAAGATCGGGCTGTTTGTGATGGCGGTGATCATTGTCATCATCTTGCCCGGCTACGGATTGTGGAGCTTGGCGGGGACGTTCGAGTACGCGGCCTTGCGTTGGCTGACCGTGGGTTTTGTAATGCTGCTCCCGGCGGTCTTCGGCCTGGGTTTCTGGTTCGGCAAAGTCGAAGTCCGGGGCTTTCTGGGCGGCTTCGACCGCGCCCTGGACGGCCTGACCAAGGCCGTAGACTTGCGTGATAGATCCAAGGTGCGGATGCAGCAGGCCGCGAAGGCGCCGCCAAAATCCGCGCCGCCGGATTTCGATGTGTATCTGCCGCAGGCTGGGGCCTTCCCAGCGATCACGCAGCGGCAATTGACGCAAGATGAGATCGTGGATTTGTAGAAGGGGATCGTGAGTCAAAACAATTGCGCATTTGATTCCCTGGATGCGGCGCTTCAGGCACTGATGGATGACAAACACAAACATCATAACATTACGACACAGGAGGATGTGAGATGAGTAAGAGGGCTGTTTTGTATGCGAGAGTTTCAGGTGATGATCGGGCAAAGACCGGTGGGGAAAATCTGCAAGATCAGCTTAGGGTTTGTCGAGAGTATGCGGAGAGAAAGGGGTATCAGGTGATAGCCGAGCTAGCTGAAGATGATCGAGGGATAAGCGGCGCGACAGCTGATCCTCCTCAATTATCCAAGGCTTTGGATATGGCCCGCGCACGTGTATTCGACATCCTGATAGTTCGTGAAGTTGACCGGCTGGCCCGTGACATCGGCAAACAATACAGAGTTGAAGGGGACTTAAAGCGGGACGGTGTCAAGGTTGAATATGCTCTGTACGATTTCCCGGATACGATGGAGGGCAAATTGCAGAAAACAATCTACGCCGCTTTCGCCGAGTTTGAACGGGGGAAAATCAGCGAACGGATGACCCGAGGCCGACGACGTAAAGTGAAAGAGGGTAATGTTCTTACCGGACACATAGCGCCTTTCGGTTACTGCATAGTCTACAAAGATGGTAAGCGAACCATAGAAATTGTCGAAGAAGAAGCGAAGGTCGTGCGGAGGATTTTCGAGTGGTACACAGTGGGAGACGGTGAAAACGGGCCGCTTTCCGGCAACGCGATTGCTAACAAACTAACCGCTATGCAAACGCCCACGGTAACGGAAATGCGCGGACAAATCGTAAAAGGTAGGGTACGTAAGCCAAACACGTGGGCTCAATCCTCAGTCGCAACGATTCTAAAGCGGGAGACATACGCGGGAACCTGGTATTACTGCAAAAAAAGCGAACACGACCCGATTCCAGTAGAGGTGCCCGCAATCATTGACCGAGAGACCTGGAAAGCCGCACAGGTACGAAAAAAGAAGAATCGTCAACAGAGCAAGCGTAATACAAAGATGAAATACCTAATGCGTGGGAGGTTGCGATGTCCCTCCTGCAGACGGAAGCTGCACGCTTACAGTTACAAGACTGGGAAAGTGTATGCGTACTACCGGTGTCATTCTCGCTTTGACAACACCCCTTGTGATAACCCCTGGAATTACCCTTCTAAGCTAGTAGACGCAGCAGTATGGGAGTGGATAAGCAAGCTGTTGAGTGATCCAACAGAATTGGAAAATGGCCTAAATCAGTATCAAGCTGAACGTGAGAAAATAATAGAGCCGCTACGAGAAAGTCTGGAAGGTGTAGATACCTTAATCGCTGAGAAGAAAGCCAAGCTTGATCGTTTGCTGGACCTCTATCTCTCTGGCGACTTCGAAAAGGAAGCCTTAACGGAACATAAACGGCGGATTGAAGGTGAACTGGCTAGGCTTCAAGAAGAACGCGCGCGACTTGCACAACAGATCAAAGAACAGGAGTTCTCCGAAGAACGACTGCAAGCCATCCTTGAGTTTTCCCAGGCAATAGGCGCAGGGATCAAAGTGGCAGAGACCAATTTTGAGAAACGGCGAGCTATCGTAGAAGCGCTGGATGTAACCGGAGAATTAGAGACAAAAAATGGGGAGAGAATTCTTCACCTAACCTGTGTGATGGGAGGAGAAGAGATGCAAATTGCATCCAAGACTATAAATGGCTGGACTGGATCGAGGACAATCTCGACACCAAGATCGAGTTCCCGCTGATCGCCGATCACGGCCAGGTAGCGGGGAAGCTAGGCCTGGTCCATCCGGGCGCCGGCGCCAGCACCGTGCGCGCCGTCTTCTTCGTCGATCCCAAGAGCACGATCCGCGCGATCCTCTATTACCCGGCGGAGTTGGGCCGCAACTTCGATGAGTTCCTGCGCATGATGAAGGGCTTCCAGCTCTCCGATAAGGAAGGCGTCGCGATCCCGGCGAACTGGCCGAACAACGCCCTCTTTGGGGATGACGTCATCATCCCGCCGGCCAAGACGCAGGAAGAGGCCAATGCCCGCAAAGGCAAGGAAGGCTGCCTGGATTGGTGGCTCTGCCACAAAAAGGTCTAACCTCTCCTTAGCTCTCCTGACGTTGCGTCGGGGCGCCGTTTTTGGCGCCCCGATTTGACTTGTCAAGATTCGTAGCTATGCTATAATCAAGGCGTTGAAACAAGCTAATAAAAGCCAGCGGGTGTAGTTCAGCGGTAGAACGTCAGCTTCCCAAGCTGAATGTCACGGGTTCGAGTCCCGTCACCCGCTCTTTTTTATTGCCCCTATCGTATCCTCGTGTAAGCGACTTACCCTGGAGATTGATGTGAAGCATCGGCAGCACCCCACCTATACCCCAGATGTCGTCGGCGATATCAAGCGGGGGGATGAGCGCGACGTCCTCTTTGCCCGCTCCGATTTGTGGGAGCATTTCGGGCCAGAAAGTCCGGAGTTCCAGGCGTACTACACTGAGCACCCCGATCACCGCGCCTACGACACCAAAATCCACCAGATGTTGCCCCTGGGCTACACTGGCGGCATCGATGTACCGATGTTCGGCGCCTCGATGCGCATCTTAGATGAGATCAGCGGCGAATCGGTGGTCAGCGGGACGCCGGCCGCCGACCAGACCGCACTCTCCCCCACACGCGCGGCGCGCAAAGTCAAGGCGCTGGCCCATCACTTAGGCGCGGATCGGGCCAAGATCGGGCCGCTGCGCCAGGAATGGGTCTACACGCACGTGGGACGCTCCTTCGGCAATCGGCCCGCTATGGCGCCGTGGGGCGCGCCCATCGATTTGCGCCCTCACACGCACGCCATTGCGCTCGCCGTGGCGATGGATCATGCGCTGGTGCGGTGCGCGCCGGATTTCCCCGTCCTGCTGGCGACGGCCAGGGGCTACACCACCAGCGCGTGGATCGCGGTGCAGTTAGCGGCCTACATCCGCATGATGGGCTACGAGGCCCGCGCGCATCACTTCCATAATTACCAGGTGCTCGTCGTCCCGGTGGCGGTGGATTGCGGGCTGGGCGAGCTTTCGCGGGCCGGGTATCTGCTCACCAAGGAACACGGCCTGGCGGTGCGATTGGCCGTCGTGACCACGAACATGCCCCTGGCCCACGATTCGCCGGTCGATATCGGCGTGCAAGCCTTCTGCGAGGTCTGCCAGCGCTGCGCGGCGGCCTGTCCCATCGGCGCCATCCCCACGGGCGCGAAGACCGAATTCAACGGCGTGCGCAAGTGGAAACTCGACGCGGAGAAGTGCTACCGCTACTGGCACGCCGTCGGTACCGATTGTGGCATCTGCATGGCCGTCTGCCCGTGGACGAAGCCGCGCACGTGGCCGCATCGCCTGGCGGCGGAGGCGGCATCCCGGCCCGGCCCCCATCAGCGGCTGATGGTCTGGGCCGACAAGCTCATCTCCGGCGCGCATCAACCCGCGCCCCGCCCCGATTTTATCGAGCCGGACACATCGCGACGCTCAAGATGATGACATTGTAGCGCTCATATTTTTTATACAGCGCAGGCCATTTTTAAAGCGCAGATCGATTAGACATCGATCTGCGCTTTTACTTTTCCCCCTCCCCGGCCATCACGTGACGCCTTTTCCCCTGTGATGAAGATCTTGACACCCCCACGATATACCACTACAATAATAACTAACTATTTAGTTATTCAACATCCCCAGGAGGACAAATGGCCCCCAAACCCGACGTCAGTGAGATGCGCACCGCCCAGATTATCGAAGCGGCTACAACGGTCTTCGCCAAGAAGGGCTTCGACGGCGCGACGATGGACGATATCGCCGATGAGATCGGCATCAACAAGGCCACGATTTATCTTTATTTTGATAGCAAGGACGCGCTCATCCAGGCCATCGCCGAGCAGCTCTTCGCGCAGGAGGTGGCGGATTTGCAAGCGATTTATGAATCCCCAGGCACAGCCACCGAGCGACTCACCGCCTATTACGAGGCGCTCATCGCCGACGAGGCCGAGGTGTTGCCGCTGATGCCCCTCCTCTACGAATTCTACGCCCTCGGCCTGCGCCGCGAGGAGGTGCGCGCAGTGATCGCCGATTTTATGCGCCGGTTGACCGATCTGCTGACCGCCATCATCCAAGAAGGCATCGAGAGCGACGAATTCGCGCCGACGGACGCGCGCCGGGCGGCGCGGGCGCTGGACGCGCTGTTGAGCGGCACGCTGCTGCACTGGGTCTACGCCCCGGAGGAGGTGGACGTCGAGGCGCAGTTGCGCTCCGGCGTCCAATTGGTGTTTCGGGGATTAGTTAATCCGTCATAGTTGAAAGGAGATCGTAGATGAACAAGAAACTCAAGTCACTCGCAATCTCACTCATCTCAGCCCTGTTGCTCCTGGGCGGCGCGCTGGCGCTGCTTTCGAGCGCGACCACGGTCGCTTTGTCCTCTGCCGCGCAACATTCTTCCCCACTCACGACTATCATCACCGAGAATATCAGCACGGACACCACATGGACGCTGCCCGGCAGCCCCTATCAGCTAGAAGCCAATGTTGTGGTGCTACAAGACGTCACGCTGACAATTGAGCCGGGCGTCGAGGTGCGCGCCCAGGGCAACGTGGGCTTGGATGTGGCGGGGACGCTGTACGCCGTCGGTACGGCAGGCCAGCCCATCACGTTCACCGCGACGAATGCGCAGCCCGGCGCGTGGCAGGGCCTCCGCATCTACGGCGCAGCGGGGCAACCGAATACCGGCTCGGTGCTGGAACACGTCACGGTGGAGTATGGCGGCGCTCTTCTGCGCCACAACCTGTGGCTCGAATGGGCCGATGTCATCCTGGCCCATAGCCGGGTGCGGGAGAGCAGCCGCGATGGTCTCTACGCCGAGGATAGCACCGCTACCCTGTCACAGACCGTGTTCAGCGCCAACGCCGGCTATGGCGTGCTGTTCGAACGTCCTGCCGGCCCGCTGCCCGCCGCCGGCCTCAGCGCCTACGGCAACGGTCACGATGGCCTGGCGCTCAAGAACGCCACCCTGGAAGGTGAACACACCTGGCGCCCCGCCGGCATCCCCTATCTCCTGGTCAGCGTGCCCGGCGCGGACGCGGTGCGCGTGACGAGCGCCAGCACACTGACCATCGCGCCGGGTGTGGAGGTGCGTTCGCAAAGCGCGCGCCTGCACATCGAGGGAACGCTCAAAGCCATCGGTACAGCCGCGCAGCCCATCACCTTCACCGCCGCCGTGACCAATCCGGCGCCAGGCGCGTGGCGCGGGATTCGCATCGAAGGGACAGCGGAGCAACCCAACACCGGTTCGGCGCTGGAATACGTCACGATAGCATACGGGGGGCTTGATGCTACCCACAACCTGCATCTCAGGTGGGCGGAGGCGACGGTGCGCCATAGCACACTGCGCCACAGCGCGGGCCAGGGCCTCTACGGTGAAGACAGCGGCGCGACGGTGCAGGCGACGCACTTCACCGGCAATCAAGACTACGCCGCCTATTTCACGCGCCTGCACGGGGGTTTGAACCTGGCGCACTTGACCGCCGACGCCAACGGCACGGACGGCGTGGCCCTGCATACCAGCGATCTGAGCGGCGAACACACCTGGGACAGTGGTCTGCCGTATCATCTTCTCGGCCCGATTCACGTCTTGCCCGGCAGCAGTTTGGCTATCAAGCCGGGCGTGACGGTCTACGCGCACAACAACCTCATCCGGGTGGGCGGGATGCTGCACGCCACCGGAGCCGCCCAACAACCGATCACGTTTACAGCGCCCACACCTGCGCCGGGGAGTACCGTAACCACGCCTGAGCCGGGCAGTTGGCGTGGATTGCACATCTACGGCACCGCGGCGCAGCCCAATGTGGGTTCGGTGTTGGAACACGTCATACTGGAATATGGCGGCGGCGAGCGCGGCAACCTGAGCCTGGAGCACGCCCAGGTGCGCATCGCGCACAGCATCCTGCGTCACAGCAGCAAAGATGGCCTGCACGCGCGCTACGCCGGCGGCACCGTCATCGAGCGCAGCCAGATTGTGGGCAATGCCGAGTTTGGCGTCCAAAACTGGGTCGGCCAGCAGCTCATCCTGGCCCCGCACAACTGGTGGGGCGGCGCCGGCGGCCCGGCGCACGCTGGCGGCTGCAACGCCGGGGGAACGGGCGACCGGGTCAGTGACCGGGTCGCGTTCCGCCCCTTCCTCACCAGCGCGGACGCAGTCCCCGCGCCGCTGGCGCCGGGCGAGGCGCGCCTCCTCACGCTGGAGCCGCTGCGCTGGTTCGCGCCGGCCGATGGCGTGGCCCGCATCTACGTCCGCATCACGCTCCGCGACGGCAACGGGCAACCGCTCCCCGGGCGCACGGTGCGGCTGACCAGCAGCCTGGGCCAAGTGGTGGATGGCGGCGTCACCGATGTGCAGGGCCAAACCCTCGCTTATGTCACATCGAACGTCTCCGGTGAAGCGGAACTGCTCGCCAGCCTGGACTTAGCAGAAACGTGCGAGCTGGCGACCGGCGCTACGGCCCGCGTGACCTTCACCGACACACCCGATGATCCACTGTTGGGCGAAGCCGAGTCACCCTATATGAACAGCGGGATCAGCATCGCGCCGCTGCCGCTCGCCGTCGGTAAGCCCGTTACTGTCAGTGTGGAACTGGTCAACCCCAACGATTTCCCCATCGCAGTGGATGTCACGTTTGGCATCGCGCAACTGGGCATCGGGTTAGTCTTCGGGCCTATCGGCGAGGTCGCAGGGGTGCGCATCGAGGCGGAGAGCAGCGCGGTGGTCAGCGTGCCGTGGACGCCCCTCGTCCCCGGCCACGTGTGCGTCGAAGTGTTGTACACCGCTACACCTATCGCACGGATAAGTACACAGAAAGTGGCCTGGCAAGGCTCTGGGCGCGGACAACACAATTACAACGTCGGTGGGGGGACGCTATCCGCCGAAGAAGAACAGTTTTGGATGGATCAGTACCTGAAACACTACAATCAGTTCTCGGATGCGCAACTCTTAGCCGATCTGGTTTCATCGCCGAAACAAGGTTTTGTCAAGTTCTGCGACCCTCGGGGACATCTGTTCAGTTACATCCTGGAAAACACCATCCGGCTATTTAAGGAGGCCGCACAGGCGATCAGTGATCCGGAGGCTTACGGACGCCGCCAGCGCCAATGGGACTACCGGGCGATGCTCCAGGCGCAGGATCCGCGCCCTGATTACACTATCTACGCCACGCCGGAGCGCATGACAGCGCCGCTGCTGGAGCCGGGCGAGCATCTGACGTCGGAGATGGCAGAGGCCGCCAACGTCTGGATGAGCGACGGGCTGGAGATGATCGCGCAGATGCGAGCGGCCCTCATCTCCATGGAACGTTACGGCGACGCGACCGAGGCGGGCGACCAGCACTGGGCCGCGCAGCAAGCCGCCGCCTACCTTTACTACAAACGCCAGGCCGCGACCGCGATGGCAGACTTCGCCGATCATTTCGAAGCCTATCTCCAACTCCTGTACGATGCGGGTGTGCATCAGGCGGTGGTGACGCCGGAGGCTTATGCAGCCTATCAGGAGCGCCTGCGCGACGAGGGCTTCGATGAGAGCGAGCAGGAGGTTCACGCACTGTTAGGGATCAGTGCTGAGGAAGCGGAGGCTTTCCGGCAACAGGTGTTGGACGCCGACCCGGAGGCCGCAAGCGGCGACATCATCGCGCCGCTGGGGGAAATCGCGGGCGCGTTGCGCGGATGGGCTGAGGCTATACTCGACGCGCAGCACTTCCCCCCGGCCGCCGAGGCCGCGCTGCTCGCAACGACAAGCGACAATCAACTCGCGCGCGTCTCCGCCACCCGCGCCGGGTTCCTGGTGGGCAATCCCCTCACCCAAACCGCTGTCATCGAGCTGCGCGTGCGCCCGGTGGCTTTGCCCGATACCTGGGCCGCGACGGTGACGCCGGTGACGGTTACGTTGTCGCCCGGTGAATACATCACAGCATCGGTCACACTCTGGCCCGCCGGCATCAGCGTCCAAAGTACCTACGCGCGCGTCGCGGTGGAGGGCTATGTTGGCGAGACGCTTATCGGCGGCGTTACGCAGGACGTGTTCGTGCCGGCGCGGGGCGTTTTCGAAGGGCATGATTTGCGCTACATCTACCTACCGCTCGCGCTGCGCACATCTCCGTAGGCAAAAGACAAATTCCGGGACGGCGCGTTATGCCAGCGCGCTGTCCTGTTCATCATAGACACTTGGGAGGTAAAGATGATTGCGTGGCTAAGTGTGTTGGCGATGTTAGCGTGCATTGCGTTATGCGGTTATTACTACATCAAGAGCGTTGGCCCGGCAGCGTTGGCGCGGGAGATAGGGCCGGAGGCCGGGCCGAAGGCCTATGCCCAATGCGCGCGCTACCGGATGATTGCAGTAGTCTGGATGTGTTTGAGCGTCATCCCCTACGCGGTGTATATGTTCTACCCGCTCCCCTTCTTGCCCAGAATTTTCCCGTGGCCGTGGTGGATCTCGGCGGTGATCGCCGGCCTCATCATGCTCCCCGCCGGTTACGTGATGTATCGCGGAACCCGCGACGCCGGCGAGGAGACCCTGGTTCCCAAGCCAGAGCACACGCTGTACGGCGGCATCTATGCGCACATCCGCCATCCCCAGGCGGTGGGTGAATTCCTGCTCACTGTGGGCCTGGTGCTGCTGTTGCACTCGCCCTTCCTGTTCGTATTTTCCATCCTCACCTGGGGGCCGACCTTTGTGTGGATGTGCCTGGCTGAGGAGCGCGATCTGCTCATCCGTTACGGCGCGGCCTACCAGGCGTACCGCGAGCGCACCGGGATGTTCTTCCCGAAAAGGAGCTGAAAATGATAGCCCCAACGATTAGAAAGAACCGCTATCTCCTGGTCGCCGGCCTGTTGCAGTTGATTTATGGCGGCATCGAGATTCTGGATTGCCTGACTGTGCTGTTGATAGCCGGGGGCGTGCTGGAGAACCCCTATCCCCCCTTCATCTTTGCCGAAACCAACCGCACCTTCGAGCAGCATCCGCTGGCGATCTTCGCCTTATTTGTCTTCTTCACCCATTTCCGCATCTTCTCGGGCGTGGGTGTGTTGCGCAACCGCGCGTGGGGCTTCTGGGCGATGATCTTCAGCCTCTCCTCGACGGTCGTGATGACACCCTGGTTCCTGCCCCTCAGCGGCATAGACATCACCCTGCTCACGGTGATTATGTCCTGCTTGCTGCTTGGCTATTTCAAGGATCGGCCTTTGATGCCATCGCCGCCAGCGTAGGGCGGATGGCGCAACGATGAGTATTAGTCTCGTCACAACCAACACAGGAGGTCGTAATGTACGCTAAACTCAAGTCACTCGTAGTTCCACTCGTATTGGCCCTGTTGCTCCTGGGCGGCGTGTGGACGCTGCTCGCTGGATGGAATGGTGATTTAGCGCCAGTATACGCGCAAGGTACCGAGCGTTACGTCGCCCCAGGGGGCAGCGACAGCGGCGATTGTACCGCTGCCAGCAACCCGTGCCGCACGGTGCAATACGCCGTGGGCCAGGCCGCAGCCGGTGACGATATTCTGCTCGCCAGCGGCGTCTATACCCCCAACGAGGCGCAGGCGGTCGCCGACATTAGCAAGAACCTGACCGTGCGCGGCGGCTACACCACCACCGACAACTTTGCCGCCTCCGACCCGGTGGCTTACCCCACACTGCTGGATGGCGAGGGCGGCGCGCGCGGCGTCTATATTCACAACAGCGGCGTCAACGTCACGTTGGAAAACCTGCGCATCACCGGCGGGAACGCCGAGGGCTTGAGCGCCTACTCCGGTTATGGCGGCGGCGTGCTGGTCGCCAAGGGCGCGCCGCCCGATTCTGGAGGCAATGCCACCGCTGTGATCAGCAATTGTGTGATCTACAGCAATACTGCCCACACCGGCGGCAGTGGCTATGGCGGCGGCGTGGCCGTGCATCGCTGGGCCACGCTGACCATCTCCGACAGCCAGATTCTCAGCAATACCGCCAGCACATCCGGTACCGGCTATGGCGGCGGCGTGGCCTCCCATCAAGTGACGACGCTCAACCTGTACGATAGCCTGGTGCGCGGCAATCTCGCCAGCCACTCGGGGGTTGGCAACGGTGGGGGCGTCTATCTCAGCGGCTCGCCCTCAACTATTCAGAGCAACGAAATTCTCTCCAACACCGCCTCGACGACCAACGGCGGGCACGGTGGAGGCCTGTACATAGAAGATAGCTCCACTATCGAAGAGAACATCATCCAGGGCAATCGCGTCACCGTGAATAGCAACTGGGGTCAGGGCGGCGGATTGAGGATCTATGGAGGTGCAACGGTCAGACAGAACCTCATTCAGAGCAACCACGCTCCCGATGGTGGTGGTATATCCTACGATAAACCAAACGCCATATTAGATGGCAACCGCATCATCAGCAACACGGCCACAGGCAAGGGCGGCGGGTTGTACATCGTCGCCTCTGACACTGCAGAGTTCAATCTCGATAACCTGGTCATCGCCGACAACAGCGGCGCGACGGGTGCGGGCATCTACCTGGCGGGCGGGCGGCCCACCTTCCGCCATTTGACGCTGGTGGGGAACGCCGGCGGCGACGGGCGCGGGCTGTACGTCGCCGAGTCAAGCGGCGTGATGTCGGCCACGCTACGCAGCAGCATCATCGCCACCCAGACGGTCGGCGTCTACGTCTACAGTGGCGAGGAGGTCCACGTCCGTGACAGCCTGTGGCACAACGTGGATACCCAGAACGAAGGCACCGGTTCGTTTACCGACGACAATCCCCTCAGCGGCGACCCGGCCTTTGTGGACCCAGCGGCGGGCGACTATCACCTCACCGACGGTTCGGCGGCCAAGGATGCGTGTGCCGACACCGGCCTGACCCACGATTTCGAGGGCGATCCCCGGCCAGGCGGCGCGGGGCCAGACTGCGGCGCCGACGAGCTCTTCGAGGCCGGGATGGCGCTGACCAAGCAGCCCGACCGCGTGATGGTGGGGCTGGATGAGACGCTGACCTACACGCTGCGCCTCACCGTGACCGCGCTCGACATCCACAACATCATCCTGACCGACACGCTGGACGTCTACCAACGGCCGCTCACAATGACGGCCAGCCAGGGCGCTTGCGCGCTGCACGACGCCGGCTGGGGCGGCCGCGTCGTCTGCAATCTGGGAACCGTCATCAATGGCGACAGCGTAGCGCTGACCCTCACCGCCCGCACCACCGCCACCGCGCCCTTTCCGCTGCCGCACCCCATCACCAACACCGTCGTCGCGCGGGGAGACGAGGCCGCCGCGGAAGCGGAGACCAGTTTGGAACTGCAAGCCTGCCGCGTCCGCCTGGTGGAAGGGAGCAGCGTGATTACCTACACCAGCATCCAGGCGGCCATCGACGCCGCCTCCTTCATCACCAGCGAGGTGCAGGTGGCCGGCGGCTGTTTCGACGTGAACACGCGCGGCGGGCACAGCCAGATCGCCTATCTGGACAAGACGCTCACCCTGCGCGGCGGCTACGATCTCGACTTTAGCGCCTGGGACCCCGACGCCTACCCCACCGTGCTCGACGCGCGCCGGCAGGGGCGCGTGCTCTATCTGAGCGGCGCGGGCATCACGCCCACTGTCGAGGCCTTGCACCTGACCGGCGGCGTGGGCGAGGACATCGGCCAACTGTCCGGCGATATGTATCACACTGGCGGCTATTATGCCGGCGGCGGTCTCTACGCCGGGCCGAACGTGCGCGCGGTGATCAGCGGCTGCCACGTTTACGAGAACCACGGCCTCTCCGGCGGCGGCTACGTCGGCGGCGACCATAGGGGAATGGGCGGCGGCATCCTGCTGGACGGGGCCGCCGTGACGCTGCGTCACACGCAGGTCTACAGTAACGTCGCTTCCGTGCCGAGTTCGGGGGGAACGGTCGAGCACGGCTATGGCGGCGGGGTGGCGCTGGTCGGCGCCGATGACGCGGTGCTGGAATACAACACCATCTACAACAACACGGCCACGCCGGGCACAAGCAACAGCGGCTATGGCGGCGGCCTCTATCTGCTTAATAGCGCGGCGCAGGTGCTCACCAACACCCTTTCCGGCAACGTCGCCGCGACGAACTCGCTTTACTACTGCACGGGCGGCGGGATGATGGTCGATGGCGACGCGCCCCTGATCCAGGACAACACGTTCACCGGCAATATCGCCAGCCAGGGTCAAAGCGGCAGCGGCGGCGGGCTGATGCTCTCCGGCAGCCAGGCGCAGGTGATCGACAATATCTTCCAGGATAACACCGCCGCCCCCAATGAGGGTTATGGCGGCGGCGTCGCGCTGGAGGACGGCGACCGGTCGACCCTGAGGGCGAACCGGATGCTGACCAACACCGCCGGCAGCGGCTATGGCGAGGGCGGCGGCGTGTACGTCTACGAGAGCGGCCCGGTCACGCTCGACGCCAACCTGATCCAGGGCAATCGCGCGTCGCAGAACGATGAGGGCCGGGGCGGCGGCGTGAACGTCAGCCAAGACAGCCAGGCGCTCCTCACCGGCAACCTTATCCAACACAACTGGGGGAGTGCATTCGAGCGGGGCGTGGGCGGCGGCATCTTGCTCGCGCATGATTCGGACGTCACCCTCGATCAGAACTGGATTTTGACCAACACCGCCGGCTACACAGCCACAGAGACGCTGCCCGGAAGCGGCGGCGGGATGGCGCTGCTCAACGTTGGCGCGGTAGAGATGATCAGCAATACCGTGCGCGGCAACGTCGCCTGTCCCAACGGCAGAGGGCGCGGCGGCGCTTTCTACGTTCAGCGCAGCACCGCCGTCACGCTGACCGGCAACACCATCGCCGACAACGTCGCCAGCCAGGCCGATGACGGCCTGGGCGGCGGCGGATTTGTGGGCTTCACAAGCACCCTTGCCGCGATGGGTAACACTTGGCAAGGGAACACGGCCACCACGGGCGCGGCGGGCACGTTTGGCAGTTTTGGCTACGGCGGCGGACTGTACCTCGATGGCGCCAGCGTCTTTACCGCCACAAGCGACGTATGGCAGAAGAATACCGCCAGCGAGGTCGGCGTGGGACAAGGGGGCGGATTGTATGTGGACGATAGCACCCTGGTGATGGAAAACGTCACCGTGCGCGCCAACAGCACCGGCAGTGGCGACCTGAGCGGCGGCGGGCACGGCGGCGGTCTCTACACGCGCGGCGATACTGTCTTGAACGTCTCGCGGACGCGCTTTGTGGACAACGTCGCGGTGGAGGGCGGCGGCGGGCTGTTCCTACGCGGCGCCGGCCTCTGGTTCACCAACACGCTCATCGCGGGCAACCACGCCGCGTCGGAAGGGGCGGGCGCTTCGATCAAGGACGCCGCTCACTTTTTGCACGCCACCATCGCCGGCAACACCGGCCCCGAAGGGGTCTACGTCGGGTACGGCCCGGACGATGACGTGGTTTTCGACGAGAGCATCATCGCCGGGCACACCGTCGGCGTGTATGCCGATAGCCACGTTGAGATGAACGGCCTGCTCTGGCACGACAACGTCACCGACACGGTGGAGGATGGAGGCATCGTGTTTGCCTATGACCGATACTGGGGCGATCCGCGCTTTGCCGATCCGGCGAACGGCGATTATCATCTCCTGGCCGGTTCGGCGGCTATCGACCGGGCCGCGCCTTCCACCGTGGATACCGATCTCGATGGTCTGCCACGACCGTGGGGCGGCGGGCCGGACCTGGGCGCTTACGAGAGCCGCGCCCAGTTCACCCTCTCGCCGGGATACGACGAGGCCATCACGCCGGGAGAACCCTATACCCACACTCACTTCCTGCGCAACAACGGTCTCGCCGCCGATACCTATACGCTCACGTTGAGCACCGACCGGGGATGGAGCACGCTGCATACCGCTTCGCCGATCTCGGTCAACGCCAGCGATGTGGTCACGGTGGAGATCGTGGTGCTGATTCCTGTGGACACCGCCTATAGCCTCTCTGAGACGGTGATGCTGACCGCCACCTCCCATAATGATCCGGGACTCACCGCCTCGCCGCTCAATCAGACGCGGGCCGACCTGGGCGGCGCGGTCAGCCTGACGCCGGAGCGTAGCCGCACGGTAATGGCTGGGGAGACAGCAGTTTACACGCACACGCTGGTCAACGAGACCAACGCGGCCCAGTCCTTCACGCTGGTCGGCCACTCGTCGGAATGGTACGACGTGACCGTCATACCAACGACCACCGCCATCCTACCTGCTTTTGGCAGCAGTGCTCTGGTCACTGTCACCATCGAGACATCGGAGGGAGAGATCAGCGGCACGGTGGACAGCACCGTCATCACCGCCACCGGCAGCCTGGGAAGCATCGCGGTCGTGACCGACACAACCACCGTCATTGAGCCGGATAACTATCCCCCCACGGCAGACGCGGGCG
>CAZCAI010000050.1:0-6666 GCA_964496595.1 uncultured Anaerolineales bacterium | reverse complement strand
TGACCTTCACGCTGACGGTCACGGACACCGGCGGCTTGAGCGACACCGCGATGACTCTCGTGACGGTTACGGCAACGCCGCGCTGCAATCCCCCTGCCGCCGTTGCCATCACTGGCAATGCCAGCGGGACGCTGGCGATCCCGGCTACCTTCACCGCAACCGTCACGCCGCTCACCAGCACTTTGATCCTGCCGCTGTCGGCCCCGCTCACCTATACCTGGGAAGCCAGTGGTTTGCCTTCCCAAACCCACGTCATCAGCGAGATGCTGGACGCAGCTACGTTCACCTGGCCCGTCGCCGGGCCACAGAGTGTCACGGTGACAGTGCAGGGGCCGTGCGGCGACGTGGTCGGCGACACACACGTTCTCAACGTTGAAACCGCGCCGGTGGAAAATCGCCCGCCGGTAGCGGATGCCGGATTGCCCCAGACCGTCGCGCCAGGCGATGAGGTCACGCTCGATGGCTCCGCCAGCAGCGACCCCAATGGCGATCCACTGAACTATCTCTGGCAGCAGATGGGCGGCCCGGCAGTGACGTTCACGCCGGAGTTGAGTGTGACCACCTTCACCGCGCCGAACGCGGCGGGCGTGCTGACCTTCACGCTCACCGTCACCGATACGGGCGGGTTGCAGGATACGGATGAGGTGGTCGTCACCGTCTTAGCTGAACCGGTCTATTACACCCTAACCGTCGAGACCACGGGTCAGGGTATGGTGCAGTTGACACCCCTCGGCCCAAAGTATAAAGCGGGCACAGTCGTCACACTGACAGCGCAAGCCGCAGCGGGCTGGAAGTTTGCCAACTGGAATGGGGATTTGTCAGACGTGGCTCTGGTGAAGACTATCACGATGAACACGCATATAACAGTCACGGCGACGTTTACGGAGGTCATCCCAGACTTAGAGACCTCTTTGATCGGTAGCAAACGAGTCAATCTCTATCACTTCGCTGCTGGCGACATCTTGACCTATACCATCGTGCTACGCAATCAGAGTGTGACAGCAGCTACCGTGGTGCTGACCGATCCAATCCCCACAGCGGATTATCTTACCTATGTGACAGGTAGTGCTAAGGCGACATCTGGCGTCATAGATGTAGCCACTGACGCCAGAGAAGTACGATGGTCGGGCGCCGTGATTTCGGGCACCCCGGTGATCATCGAGTTTGCGGTCGCGGTAACCGACCAGGCAGACAAGATTCCGGTCGGAGCAGAGGTGATCAACACGGCTACGTTGAGTGACGGGACGGTAGAACAAGAGATCACCGTGACCTCGCGTTACAATCCCGGTTTCGGCCTCAGCATTAATGATGATGCGCTCTACACCAATGAGAAATTAGTCAAACTGGGTATCACATGGGATACTGATGAGACCTACACCATCACACAGATGCTGATCAGCAACAGCGGTGGCTTCCCCCGTAATCCTGAGTGGATGCCGGTGACAAAAACTCATGAAGGTTGGGAGATGGATGTCTTGGGTAACTTAATGATGCCACGCATAGTCTATATCCGGTTCCGCGATACGGAGGGCAGGATCTACGGGCCGTTCATGGATGACATCATCTATGATACTACACCGCCAACCGTGACGACGATTGAAATTCTCACGAATACTGAGCAAGTGGGGATCATGAGTATGGCAGCGCAGGATGTGACCTTGCGGATCACGACGACGGATGATAATACAGGGGTATCGCACGTTTACATCAGTCACACGAATGATGTTGCTGATGCGGAACGCTGTGCTATCGAAGATACACCACAGTTATGTCCCTGGCAGCTTCAGGATAGCGGCGCAGTCTATGTCTGGGCCGTGGATCGGGCGGACAATAGGTCAGAAGTCTCAAGTATTGAGCCAGGCCCGGTGAGTTACACAATCTTCTTGCCGTTGATCGTGCGCAACGCGCCGTAACGGTAACGTCTTTCATCTCCAATCTGTAGGAGGACACGATGAACCTGAAAATCAAGTTGCGCGCAGTTTCGCTGATGGTGGCGCTATTACTGTTGATGGGAGGCATAGCACGGAGCGCCGCCGCGTCACGAATAGACAACGTGCTCCCCGACGCCTCCGCGCTGTTCATCGAAAACGTCGGGCAGTTTCACGCGGACGCGCGCTTTTACGCCCGCATTGCCGGCCGCGTCGCCGGGCGCGATCTCTGGCTGACGCCGGACGGCTTGTGGATCACGGAGACGGCGGCGGATGGACAGATCGTCCATCGTGAGGTGCGCTTCCCCGACGCCAACCCGGCTTCGCGCCTGGAAGCCTTCGACCGCCGCGCGACCACCATCAACTACTTCCGCACCTCCGACCCGCGCAATTGGCGCGCCGGCGTCCCCGCCTGGGGCGGCGTGCGCTACGTGGGCCTCTACCCCGGCGTCGATGTGGAGATCACCGGCGCGCAGGGACAGCTCGTCTGGCGGAGGGTCTGCCGGGCGGCGTGCCCCGCGATTCGCGCGCAGGTCGATGATGGGGCGAGCACGACCCGCCACACGCTCGACGCAAACTTCACGCCCCTGTTCGCCGAGGCGGACGCGCCCCGCGTCCCGCATAATCAGGCCGCTGGCCTCATCTATAGCTCCTATCTCGGCGGCGACAGCAGCGACGGGGTCTACGCCATCGCCGTTGGTGCGGATGGCGCGGCTTACGTCACGGGACAGACGTTCTCCACCGACCTGCCCATCACGCCGGGCGTCGCCGATCCAGATACGAGCGGCAACGAGGCTTTCGTCGCCAAGATCGCGCCCGACGGCGCGAGCCTGGTCTACCTTACCTACCTCGGCGGCGCGAGTGTGGACTATGGCACAGGCATCGCCGTGAACGCGGAGGGCGCGGCCTACGTCGGCGGCTGGACCAACTCGGCCGATTTCCCCGTCACCGCGAATGCCTTCCAGCGCCAGATCAACCTCTCCGACGATAATCCCGACGCCTTCGTCGCCGTGCTCGGCCCCGACGGGACGCAGCTCCGCTACGCCACCTTTCTGGGCGGACGCAACGATGATCGCATCGGCTACTTTAACGAGGGCAACCCCATCGCCGTTGGCGCGGATGGCGCGTTTTACGTGATCGGCACGACCTTCTCGCCCGATTTCCCCGCCACGCCCAATGCCTTCGATCCCACCTACAACCAGTATCCCGACGCCTTTGTGACCGCCTTCGAGCCGGACGGCAGTCTGCGCTACTCGACTTTCCTGGGCGGCAGCGACTCCAATGACTTCGGCATTGGCATCGCCGTGGGGGCAGATGGGGCCGCCTACGCGGTGGGGAAGACCAACTCCGTGGATTTCCCCATCACCGCGAGCGCCTTCCAACCTAATCTGCACGATCTGTACGCCGACGACGGCTTCCTGACCGTCCTCACGCCCGACGGCAGCGCGCTGCGCTATGCCACCTACTTCGGCGGCGCCAAGGGGAATGACGAACTCTACGGCGTCGCCGTGGGCAGCGACGGCGCGGCCTACATCGCGGGCACGACCTACGCCTACGATTTGCCCGTCACGCCCGGCGTCCACAAGCCGATCTCGCCCAACGCCGCTTGGGGGGATGCGTTCGTCGCCGTCTTAGATCCCGGACGCAGCGCCGTCGATTCGCTCCGCTGCGCCACTTATTTCGGCGGCGAGACGGATCGGGATCAAGGCCACGATTTGGCGCTGAACGCCGGGGGCGACATCTACCTCACGGGATGGACGCGATCCGCCGACATGCCGGTGACGCCGGGCGCGGTCCAGCCGACTATCGGCCAGTATTGGGATGCCTTTATCGCCGTGCTCTCCCCCGACTGCCGCGATCTGCACTACGCCAGCTTCCTCGGCGGCGACAATGGCGACAGCGGGTATGCCGTCGCCGCCGGCCCCGACGGCAGCGCCTACGTCGCGGGCGTGACGTACTCGAGCTATTTTCCGACCACGCCGGGTGCTTTTCAGCCGGCTTTCGGCGGCGGCTCCACCGATGGGTTTGTGGCCCGCCTGCCCATTGAGAAATTGTACGCCATCGCCGGGCAAGCGCGGGACGACGACGGCCATCCGCTGGCGGGCGTCGTCATCGGGGCGAACGCGGCCTACAGCGCCGTCACCGGCGCCGACGGCAGCTACACCATCGCTGACCTGCCGCCGGGGACGTACACGCTCACGCCGGGCAGCGGCTACTTCTGGACGCCGGAGACGCGCGTCGTGACGGCGCCGCCGGATGCGACGGGGCAGGATTTTGTGGGGCGCAATATCCACAAGGCGGTTGCGCCGTCCACGTACCAGGGCACGTTGATGATGGGCGACCGGCTGACCTACACGATACGACTAGTATTTCCCACCAGCTCGCCGCGCAGCTTCTACGACGCGATCCCCACGCACACGACCTACCTCTCCGGCACGCTGAGCGGGCCAGACGGCCTGGCCTACGACGCGGAGGCCAACGCCATCACCGGGCCGTTGAGCTTCACGGTGGGCGCGCCGTTCAGCGTTAGCTTTGCCGTGCAGTCGGGCATCGTGGGGACGGTAAGTTTTGCGCCGCAGATCACCAATCGGGCATGCTTCTATCCCACCGGCGAGACGACCGCCGCCTGTATTTGGTCGAACGAGGTACGGACGTTCAGCTACGCCGTCCAGGTCTACCTGCCGCTCATCGTGCGGGGCGGGCCTTAGTGCGGGCGGGACGCCCGCGTTCCCAGTAAGTTAAGGAGTTTATGATGTCACCTATGTTGCGTCGCATATTCTGGCTACTGAACAAATACTACATGGTCCCCATCTTCCGCCTGGGATTGGGGCCGCTCTTGGGCGCGCCGTTCGGCGGATACATCATGGTGCTCAAGCCGATTGGCCGCAAAAGCGGCAGGACGTACTACACGCCAGTGAACTACGCCATCCACAACGGATGCGTGTACTGCGTTTCGGGCGGGAGGCGGACGTCGGATTGGTTCCGCAATCTGCTGGCCCACCCCGACGTCGAGATCATGCTGCCGGGCGGCGCGATCTTCGCCCACGCGGAAGAGATCCACGATCCCGACGAACGGCTCAGGATGGCCCGTCAGGTCCTGATCAACGCCGGATTCGCCGGCTTCTTCGAGGGCTACAATCCGCACACGCTCAACGATGAGGCGTTGCAAGAGAAAATCGCCGATCTGCCGGTGCTGCGCTTCACGCCGTTGGGCGTGGGCAACGGCCCCTTCGATCCCGGTGGATGGGCCTGGGTTTGGGGCGTCCTGCTCACATTAGCGGGCATCTTGGGAATAATTCGAAGCAAATCTACTGAGAAAATCGCTCTCGGTGCTTCAGAGCGTTCTTAGCCAGGTTCAAGGCAAACGTGGCAAACTGCTTAGCATGCAATCTCGTGTATCTCAGACACCTTAGACCTGCTTCGTTTGCCCATCTTGGGTGTAAAATCCTGTTGGGCGCGCCGACGCCGGTAACTTCAATGTTTTTGAGGGCGTCTCCAAATGAACAGATCAAGGTGCAACGCACTTAAATTGAAAGAAGGACAACGCCTGATGTAGTATAAGCCTGGCGTAAGCCCATAAGTGCGTTGCACCTCACAGGACTAAAAGGTTACCCTTTGTTTATCTGCTCCATCTGCTCTATCTGCTCTATCTGCTGATTATTTTCCGAGGAGGCCAAGATGAACGCGAAAGTCCGGTCGCTTGCAATTACGCTGGTATTGGTTCTGTTGCTGGTCAGCGGGTGGGAGCACAACGCTCCGGCGTTCGCCGCTGCGTCCGCTGCGCCGCCGTCCGATCCCGCCCCGCCGACGATGGCGTTCCAGCTCATCGGCCCCGATGGGATGCGGCGCCCGCTCGACGCCGACGAGTTGTTCCCTGATCGCATCCTCGGCATCCGCGCCCAATGGGGGCGCTACAACTTGCTTGATGAGGCGCTCACCTTCACCACGGTGATCACCTATCCCAGCCCGCAGGCCGAATTTTACGAGGACGCCACTCTCAAAATGGTGTGGGACACGACCTACATCAACGCCTGCACACACGATCCCGTCGCCCACACCATCGAGTGTACGGGCGCGTTCCCGCCAAGCGACCCACGCGAGTGGCTTACGACCTATGTGGATTTCTACATCGTGGGAACGTGCAGTCTCTACCCGGACCCGCCGAACAACACCACGCTCAGCGGTAATGTCACCTACAGCGACGGTTCAACCCGTGACGCCTCCATCGACGTCACCGTGGCCCCGCGCATTGACCTGATAACCCTGCCCGACGCCCCGGCAAATGGCGGCTTAGACGTCATCATCGAGGCCGCCGACGGCAGCGGGCCAACGCTCCAATGGCGCGATGACGTCGCCGGTCTCGTCTGCGGCGCGCACGACGCCATCGATCCGGTCGAGCAGGACATCACCTACGGCGTCTATCTGCACCAGCCGGGACAGCCGCTGGAGCGCATCGGCAATCAGAACGGCGAGTGCGGCCGCCAGGTGCAGCTCTTGCCCGATCAGCTTTCGTGCGACGAGAACGGCCATCCTCAGACGTGGGAATGGGTGGTGAGCGCGCTGGACATCAAGTACTCTCCGTGCAGCCCGACGCCGATCCAGACGCACGCTTTCCGCTTCACCACCGCCTCCTGCCAGCCCACGGTGGACGAGGTGCGCATCCAGTACGACGACAAGTACTTCCTCCAGAACGTGGGCGTGGAGAATGAGTTCGACGCGCTTGTGGACTGGAACGGCC
>CAZCAI010000049.1:0-28056 GCA_964496595.1 uncultured Anaerolineales bacterium | reverse complement strand
GAAAGCAGCCAAGAATTGCGTGTTTGTGGGGATTACAGACCTTTTTTGCGTCGTTCCTGGGTTGTGGAGGGGGATAGTACGATTGCACCCGGCGAATTCCTAAAGAGCCAAGAAAATAATGCCCGCATCCGAAAACAATTTAGCCTCTCGGTTGCAAGGCGCCAGATATATCGGCCTGAAGAACATCGTCAGGCGCGCTCTGGTTCCAAAATCACGACCCGCGTCTCTTCCCCACCCACATCGGAGGAGGAGACCCGCAAACTGGGGATGGGCGCCTTATCCGCCTCCCCCATTTCCTTCAGGAACCGATCCACGGCCTCGCGCTCGACCTGCAAGCCCGGCACGGCATATTCCATCGGAATAACGATGTCCGGCTCGATAAGGCTCACCAACTCGGCGGCCTTCCCCGGCTTGAGGCCATGCGGCAGTCCCACCGGGATCAACAACACGTCCACCCGCCCCAGCGCCTCGATCTGGGCCTGTGTGGGCATCCCCCCCAATGCGCCCAAATGGCAGACCGCCACATCGTTGATCTCGTAAGCATAGGCGATGTTTTGTTGCGGCTCGGCGTCCTTCGCCTGCGCGCGCTTGGTCGCCACGCCCGTGATAAACACGCCGCCGATCTCATACTCCCCCGGCCCCGACAATACGTGCGAGACGCCCCGCACATCAGGGTAATCGCCGCCCTCCGGGTCCAACAGCGGAACGCTTGAAGTTACAATGTCCGCCCGCGCGCTCGGCAACGTCAAGCCAGGCGCCGCGTCATTTTTGAAGGGATCCGTCACAACGGCCGGATACCCGCGCTCCTTGAGGCGAAAACATCCCAGACCATGCCACGTTACATCCATAAGCAACTATCTCCTTGTGAGAAATCATCTATAATTCGTTACGATACAAATAGATAAACGCCTAAGTTGATTCACTTAACTTCACTCAGGCGCCTATCCATTCCCCATACATTATAATCAAAAGCGGCGCGAAAGCCAACGCACCCCTCAGAAAATTTGGGCGAAGGATTTGCTCCAATTTAAGGGTGTGCTATAATCAAATTTGAATTTATCTAACAGAAGGTGTTACGCATGGCAAATCGACCCATTAAATTTATCCCCCCACAGCAAGCGCGTAAGTTGACTGAGTTAGCAGAGCGAGCACGCGATGGCTTGGGCAAATACGCAGAGCAAGAGGTCGACTATGGCGCTGTGGGCCTCCAACTGTTGGATGAGTGGATTGATCGCCATCTCCGCCAATTCCCTCAGCCCTCGCAAGATATCGTCACCATCTGGGGGGCGTTTGTGGGGGAAACATTTCGCCGGAAGTTCGAGGGGGAATGGGCGATCAACACGGCGGGCGGCCATAAGCGCCTGGGTGTAATCTGCCCCAAGGGCAACAAAAGCCTGGTCTTCGTCGATGTGATGGATCAGGCGAGACGTCGCGTGCAAGAAGGGATGTCCGAGTCACTTTCTTTTTATTATATGACCAAAGGCATTGAAATCAAATCTGGCGAGTGACCGATTCCCCAGAGCGTAATCGGTTCCGTAATAAAACACACTATATCAAGATGCCCCCCAAAATTACATTGGGGGGCATCTTGATTTTCAGCTTCAACTTTGATGCAAGAAAACGCTAGAACAACGCTCGCAGCTTCGCGGTCAGCTCCTCTGCCGTACTGGCCGATGTGATCGGCATAAACTTGACGCCCGGATAATGAAGATCATACCACTCCTGGCTAACCGGCAGATCAAACTGCCCCGGATTGACGCACACCACCAGCCGGCGGTCGAGATCCCCAACACCCGCATCGTCAGGCGAGAAGCCGACGGTCACGTGCGCCTCGTACGCGACCCGCATCGCGGCCAAGGCCATCTCCAGCGGCAGCGTCTGGGGCAGCAGGAAGTAAGTGCGCGCGTATTGCTTCCGTGGCGCGCCGCGCCCTTCCGCAGGCGGCGGTGATGGCTCCGCAGGCGGCGGCCCCGGTGAAGGTAGATCCTTCGGCGCAGAATCTATCATCTCCAGCGAAAAAGCATCCATAAACCAGTTGTTCTCAAAGCCCCACTTGGCCTTGTTTTCGACCCACACCGTGACCTGGCCGCTGACCGGCGCGACGAATTCTACCCAGACGTCATTATATTCGCCGAAAGCGTAGTTGCCGTTGTGGATGTTGAACCACTCCGACCAGTTCACATCGCCATCCTCGGCATGGGGCCAGGGCGTACTGGGATCACTCCACCCGGCCCGAGATTCGGCGGACCAAATATCGCCGGGGCGAACTTTTTGCCCGCCCGAATAGCTGGTCACGATGTCGGGATAGACCTGGGCATTGAAGCGATAGGTCGCCCCCGGCATCAGCCCGGAGATGTCCTGCTTGACGGCGAAGTAGACCGGCGCGCTCGCCTTGAAGACCTTCCAGCAATAGTTGCCCTTCAAAAAGAAAAGTGATTTCTCATTCGGCGGCGCATTTTGGATGTTCCACACGACGGATTCTGGCCGATACGCCGGCCGATCCCCGCCGTGCTTGAACTTCTCGCCATCCAGCCAATAGAGATGCCAGTGATCCGGCACAACAATTTCTGTGATTTGGTTTTGATGGTGATGTCCTTCGTCAAAATTAGGATTCTTGAGCAGATTCATATATTCTCCTTTCCCGAGGGGATTGATTTGGAATGTCACTGCCAGTTTCTCTCAGAAACCATACACCTAGAGGGCTGCGACGACACCCGACTCTTTATAATTAAACTGCGAAAAGCCGGGAATGTCAATACAGAATTTGGGCCATCCCTGCCCAGCCTAAATACAACCGCCCCACCCAAATAACTGGTGGGGCAACTCTTTTCTTGCGTCGCGCTCGGATCGCGGCTCTATTTCAACGGCAAGTAACGCACTTGACCTTCCCACTCACCATCAAGGCTACATTTTGCCAACAACAAAATATCCTCGATAGCACGCCCAATCGACACAGATCGGTTGACTTCAAACACGCCCGGCATAGACTTCCCGGCCTGAATACGCTCATAAGCGTACTTAGTAATAGTGGAGACGTCGTGCGTGAGCAATACACGCCCTTCTTGCGCCGACCATGCAAGCACAGTCCGGTCGTCTGCGCCATAGAGGCCAACGTCCTGCACACGAACAATATCCAGTTCCGGCTGCCGCCGTATCAACCCTCGCACGATATTGTTGTTGAAGTTTTCGTCAGCGGCTAACCGCAGCATCGTTCACAGTTCCTAATCAGGTTCAGCGCGTCGCGCCAACAGACGACCTCGTACCCCACGCGGGTCAAACTGCGTTTCATTCTGCTCGCGAGTTTCTTCCCTCTGCCGCTCTCGCTGACACAGATAGGCCTCAACGTCCGACCGCCGCTGCAAATAGTATCCCAGCACGGCATAGACATCGGCCAGATCCAGGGATGGGTACTGGTATACAATTTCCTCAGCCGTCGCGCCCTCATTAAAGGCAGCGATCACCGTATCCAGCGTCACGCGGGTGCCACCTACTCGGACAACGCCATCGACGTCCATCTCCAAAGGGATAGGTCGGGCCTTGATTGACAACGTCGCAGCTTCCATCTCCATCTTCACACACCTCTATCGCAAAAATTTGCGCTTTGGCTTGTGTCTCAAAGTATTCGCCATGTCGTGCCAGGCTCTCGCCGGATTGCTAAATCCGGCGGTTAGGCGGGGATTTGACAATCCCCTCGGAGCCAGGGAGCCAGGTGGCGAGGACTTTGTGACAGTAACCGCTTTGCATTGCTTGAATTGGATGTAGTATACTCCGACGATCTAGGAGAGTCAACCATCTAACGTTGGAAAGATTCAACCCGGCTTTTTTATCCTCATCAAGCCGCCGGGGATTCGGCTGGCCCGCAAGACAATTCCAACGCAGGCATGGTCGCACACCGAGAGAAGTCCCAAAATGACACATATTTGCAGAACATAATATTTCATGGTAAAGTGAATGTAATGATTGAACAAATCCGTCGTAAAATCGCGCTAGGGCAATTCGAGTTCTCGCAACATGCGGTTGATCAAAGCATCATTCGACACATCAGCGCGCAAGAAGTCCGAGACGCAATTGCAGAAGCAGAAATTATCGAAGATTATCCTAACGACAAATACGGTCCGAGTTGCTTATTGCTGGGATTCACTCAAGCAGGTCGTCCTTTACATATTATGTGCAGTTATCCTTCTCGACTTTTAGTGAAGATCATCACTCTATACGAGCCTAACCCTCGGTTATGGATCGATCTGCGATTAAGGAGCAAATAAAATGCGTCATTACGAATGGAAAGAGACCTTAGTTGAACGACGAGTCACCTATACCCTCGAGGTAGAAGGGCGCCTCGTCATCATCGAGAATGTACCTGCACGGGTATGCCTTGAGACGGGGGAGCAATTTTTCTCGCCTGAGACGGTGGAGCATTTACAGCAGATCATTTGGGAGAAGCAAGAACCCAAACGGATGGTAGAGGTACCTGTGTTCGAGTTCGCATAGAAAACAAGCAGGGAACAGAGAAAAAACTTAGGAGATAACGTCAGTGGCGTCGAGGTTTTCGATGCCACTGGCTTGATTTTAGGCGTTGTCGCTGATGCATGACGTCGCAAGAAACTCAATCCACAACCTATTTAAGGAGAAATCCCCATGCCGAAGATAGAACTCCACACCCTACTTGATCTTGTTGGAGGGCTGAACGATAGCGATCAGCCAGGAAGCGCGAGCGCACGCTTCCGAACGTATCTCCAGGAGAATGTGCAGCAGGCGAGCGATCTCCGCGATTACATCGAGGATGCCTTGGATGCCTCCGGCGCGCAGTTCAACAAAGCGCTGCAAGATCTGATCAATCATCTAGGCCAATGCCTGGGATTCGATGTGACCTACGGGCGCTATCGCGGCGTCCGAGGGGCGATTGGATTCGATGGCCTGTGGCAGTCGCCGACGGGATGGGCCCTCGTGGTCGAGGCGAAGACCACCGACGTCTACACGGTCAAGACCTCCACGTTGCTGGGCTACATCAACGCGCTTGTATCCGAGGGACAAATTCAGCAGCCCAACAACGCCCTGGGCCTCTATGTCTACGGCCGCTTTGACGCGCACACCAGCCAGCTAGAGAACGCGATCAAAGCCGAGGGCCGCCGGGAGAAGTTGCGCGTCGCCAGCGTCGATGCGCTGCTCAATCTGCTGGAACTCAAACAGGCCTACGGCTTGGCCCATCGCACCATCCTCAATCTCCTGCTCCCCGCGCCGGTGCGTGTCGATCCGCTCATCAACCTCATCTCGGATGTTGTCGCGCAGGAGAAAGAAGAGAGCGAGATCGAGCCGGAGATGATCGAGAGCCAGTTTGAACCGAAGATTGGAGAACGCCCACCTATGACGTCATTGTCCCTCACATCGCCCCCATCCAACAGCAGGAAAGCCACGCCCCTCGTCCCGTTGGATGAGAGCTACACCGGACAAAGCGCGCTCGCCTTCACCTTTGACGGCGAGCGCCACGAAGTCCACACCTGGAAAGAGATCGCCGACACCCTGTTCGAGATCCTCTGGCAACGCGATTCCCAGAAATTCGAGACAGCCGTGCTGGCCCTGCGCGGACGCAAACGCCCCTACTTCACGCGCGACCAGACTGATCTGCGGCACCCAGCGCAGATCATAAACACCGACATCCTCTTTGAATCCAACCTCAGCGCCGATTATATGGTTCGACTGTGCTACACCGTCCTCGACCGGATGGGCTACCCCACCACGGCGCTCACCATCGAGGCAGAGGCGTAAGTCAACAGCGTTCAAATCTGAGGCTTCTGGGTTTTTTCTGAGGTGCCTGGCCTGGATTGCCCAACCCAAGCTCTCAAGAGGTGTGATCGAAAATTCAACATCCCCTGCTGAATCCATAGACCACCTCATCTTCCCAGAAGCCTTAATTCTCAATCCTCAATCCTTACCCCCCAACGAAGCTCCAACTTTCTACAACTAAACTCAACACTATTAGCGACATGCTCCGTCTCTCATAACCGCGTTTTTTCGCTACACTACAAGTAGATAACAAGTGAGTCGTGGATAAGGAGCCTATCGATGAACGACAAACCGATACCCAATGCGGAATCGCCGCGGGGTCGATTGTTAATCGCCGGGTGTCGCTCCGGTTCTTATCTGACATGCAAGGTCGTCGAGCACTATAAAAAACTGTTAGCAGAGACTGGCATAGAGGCAGAGGCGCTCTATTTGCCGGATGTGGATGATCAATTCACCGATGGCGAGACGCGCGTACAATTGCGCCACGGCATCAGCGGGCACGATGTCTTCCTCTTTCAGGCGCTCTACGCGCCCAACTCCGGACGAAGCGTGAACGAGAATTATATGGCGTTCCTGATCGCGGCGCGGGCCTTTCGCGAGTTCGGCGCCAACCATGTGACGGGCGTGCTGCCCTATCTCGCCTACGCGCGGCAGGATCGCCCCACGCGCTTTCAGCGCGAGCCGACCACGGCCAAACTACTGGCCGATCTGACCGCCAAAGCCGGCGTCGACCGCCTGGTGATCTGGCATCCGCACACGCGCCAGATCTCTGGATTCTACGATATACCGGTCGATATGCTGCCCGCGCTCACTTACGTCACGGAAACCTTCCGGGAATTCGCCGGTCGCGATGATGTGATCGTCGTCGCGCCGGACGCGGGCGCCTCGAAGTTTGCGACCTACGTCGCGCGCGACTTAGATCTGCGCAGCGCCATCGCCTCCAAGCACCGGCCCCGCCCGGAAGAAGCCTCAATCTCCGAGATCATTGGGGATTTTGCAGGCCAGCGCGTCGCGCTAATCGTAGATGATATGATCAGCAGCGGCGGCACCGTCGAGGCCGCGATAAAGCAGCTTATCGAAGTCTCAGATATCGAAGAGGTACATATCTGCGTCTCACATAACCTCGGTATCCCACAAGCTCACCGGCGTCTCGAAGCATTGCAGAACGACTATCGCCTGAAACAAGTCACCGTCACCAACAGCATCCCCCAATCCCAACAATTCCTCGATCTTTCCTGCGTTCGCATCTATGACCTCTCCAAAATTCTGAGTCGCGTCATCTACGGTATTCACTATCATCGTTCTGTCGATCACCTGTTCGCATGATGAGACCATCTGACTGCGCGAGACCCGGCGACGACTATCTAACTATATGCAGGAGGACGCTATGCCCGAATTACCCGATGTAGAGCATTTCCGCCGCTACTTTGACGCGACCGCGTTGCACCAGGAGATCGTCGCGGTCGAGATCCACAGCCGCCAGGTGCTGGCCGCGACGGAAATGGAGGAATTGAAAGAGGGTCTCATCCATCACACGTTCGAGGCGACGGATCGCCACGGCAAGCATCTCTTCGCGCAGCTCGATAACGACCGCTGGCTGCGCCTTCACTTCGGGATGTCCGGCGGCCTCAGCTATTTCAAGCGAATGGAGGAGGATCCGCAACATGATCGCCTGCTGATCACCTTCGCTAACGACTATCACCTGGCCTATACCTCGCAGCGCAAATTAGGCGAAGTGGCGCTGCTCGACGACAAAGCGGCCTTCATCGAGCAAGAGAGCTTAGGCCCAGACGTCCTGAGCGACGCGATGGATCTGGCGCGCTTCAAGGACTTGCTTTCCGGCCGGCAGGGGATGATCAAATCAGCCCTGATGGATCAGCGCTTGATGAGCGGGATCGGCAACGTCTACTCGGATGAAATCCTCTTCCAGACCGGCATCCATCCCCGCGCCCGGCTCGCAGACTTGGATGAGGAACGGATCACACAGATCTATCACAAGATGCGCGAAGTGCTCCAGACCGCCATCGAGCAGCAGGCCGATCCGGCGCAATTCCCGGCGTCGTATCTCACGCCCCATCGCGAGGAAGGCGCTGCGTGCCCGCGCTGCGAGGGAGATGTGGCGCAGGTGAAAGTCAGCGGGCGCAATGCTTATTACTGCCCGGCGTGTCAATCGAAGTGAAATATAATCAGCCAATCACACAAGGGATGTGATGCAAACATGCTACGCAAGATCGGAGAGATGTTCGGGTTTACCATCCAGGGCCGAGATGAGGACGTGGGCCGCATCCACGACTTCTACTTCGACAGCCGAAATTGGGCCATTCGCTATATCGTCGTGGAGACCGGCCCGTGGCTCTTCGGCGAGCGGGTGCTGCTCGCGCCGCGCGCTTTGCAGCGCCTCGACTGGGACAAGGAGCGGATCTCGGCGGCGCTGACCCAACGGCAGATCGAGGAAGCGCCGAACGCCGATCTGGCGCGACCGGTCTCAGAGCAGCAGCTCAGGGAGATGCACACCTACTACGGATGGGCGTGGTGGGGCGGCGCGCTGTTACAGAGCGGCCCCGCCTATCTGCCGATGCCCTTGCCCGCCCCGGCGTTGGCCGAAGAAGAGGGCGAGGAGGAACAACGGGATAGGCCCTACCTGCGCAGCAGCCGCGAGGTGATCGGCTACCGCATCCACGCGCTCGATGGCGACATCGGCCACGCCACCGATCTGCTAGCCACACCCAACGACTGGATCATCCGCTATCTGCTGGTGGACACGCGGCGCTGGCTGCCGGGCCGGAAGGTCATCGTCTCCCCGATGTGGGTCGAGGACATCCGCTGGCTGGAGGGCAAGATCTACGTCGATCTCTACAAGGAGAGCGTCAAGAACAGCCCGGAGTACGACTTCGACCGCCCCATCTCGACCGCCTACGAAAAGCGGCTCCATCACCATTACCATCGCGCCGGCTATTGGACGGAATCCGAAAAAGGATGAAGGTCTGTGGCTCGGCGGGCCTCTTTGGAAGGACAAAAGACGCCGGTCAAGCCAAGTACAACATCAGAAGGAGGATCAATGTTTGAAAATCGCGCAGATGCCGGGCAGCAACTCGCGCAAGCACTGGAGCAATATCGCGGCGCGGGCGTCCTCGTGCTCGCGATTCCGCGCGGCGGCGTCGAAATCGGTTACGAAGTGGCGAAACATCTGGACGCAGATTTCTCACTCCTCATCACTCGCAAACTCCCCTACCCTCACAATCCAGAGGCGGGATTTGGCGCCATCGCCGAGGATGGCAGCACCTACATCTTCGAGCGCGCCAGCGGCTTTCTCACGGATGAGACCGTCCGGCGGATCATGGCCGAGCAGCGGGAGGAGATCGAGCGCCGGATCGAGGTCCTGCGCGCGGGCCGGCCCCTCCCCGATATCAACGGGCGCACCGTCATCTTAGTGGACGACGGCATCGCGATGGGATCGACGATGCGCGCATCCATCGAGATGTGCCAGCATCAGGACGCGGGGCGGATCATCGTCGGCGTGCCGGTCGCCGGCCCCTCCGTGGCGCGGGAGATAGAGAAGCTGGTGGATGAGCTGGTCGTCTTAGAGAAACCGCCCAACTTCCGCGCGGTCGCGCAGATCTACCGGAACTGGTACGACGTGCCGGATCGCGAGGTACTGGAATTGATGCAAGCATGGGAGAAGGAAAAATAGCAGACGTAGATCGACCCAATTACACAGAGCCACATGGAGATTTTCACAGAGATACGCAGAGAACTCATTGCTCCGTACTACCTGACTAACGACTATTGGACTATTTGACTACCTTTAAGGAGGCTATCCATGGATAACCACGAAACTCGCCTATCAGCGGCGACGCTATATCAAGCCACCGATCCCAATCTATTCGACTTCGAGACGACCGCCGACCTTGAGGAAATGACGGACGTTGTCGGTCAGCCGCGCGCGGTCAACGCGATGGAGTTCGGGATGGGCATCCAGCAGCAGGGCTACAACATCTTCGCGCTCGGCCCCACCGGGACGGGGAAGCAGGATGTGATCCGCCGTTTCTTCGAGCAGGAGGCCGAGTCCCAAGCCGTTCCGGCGGATTGGTGCTATGTCTATAATTTCGAAGATCGGCACAAGCCCCAGGCCATCGAACTGCCCGCCGGCCTGGGGGTGGAATTCCGCGACGATATGGATGATCTCATCGAGAATCTAGAGACAGCGATGGCCTCCGCCTTCGAGAGCGAGGAGTATCAGACCCGCCGCCAGACCATCATGGAAGAGTTCAAGGATCGACAATCCAACGCCTTCGAGGCGTTGCAGCGCCAGGCCAAAGCACGCGACACCGCATTGATTCGCACGCCGGCGGGCCTGGCCGTCGCGCCGATCCGTGATGGCGAGGTGCTCTCCTCCGACGAGGTGCAGGCGCTGCCCGAAGAGGAACGGGAACGCCTGGAACAGAAGATCGAAGAAATCCAAGATGAACTCCAGAACATCCTCAAAAAGGTCCCCAGTTGGCAGCGCGAAATGCGCGAGCGGCTCAACGAACTGAACCGCGAGATGGCCAACTTTGCCATCACCGGCCTCTTGGATGAACTCCGCGAGAAATACGCAGATTTTTCCAAAGTGATCGCGCACTTAGACGCTGTACAGGAGGATGTTGTCGAACACGCGGAGCAATTCCTCAATCAGAACGGCCAACAAAATCCGCTGGCCCAGGCGATGCAGGCGCAGGAGCAACAACAAACCCGCTTCATGCAGCGCTACGAGGTCAACGTCGTCATCGATAACAGCGGGAACGAGGGCGCGCCCGTCGTCTACGAGGACAACCCCACCTACCAGAACCTGATCGGCCGGGTGGAGCATCGCGCACAGATGGGCGCCTTGATGACCGACTTCCGGCTGATCAAGTCCGGCGCGCTCCATCGCGCCAACGGCGGCTACCTGATCTTGAACGTGCGCAAAGTCCTGACGCAACCCTACGCCTGGGAGGGCCTGAAACGCGCGCTGCAATCGAAGGAGATCCGCATCGAATCGCTCGGCCAGATGTTCAGCCTGATCAGCACCATCTCCCTGGAACCCGAACCCATCCCCTTAGATGTCAAAATCGCGCTGTATGGCGAGCGCCTGCTCTACTACCTGCTCTGGCAACTCGATCCCGAATTCGCCGATCTCTTCAAGGTACAGGCCGATTTCGAGGATATGATGGATCGCGACGAGGAACAACTGCAGATTTACGCCCGCCTGATCGGATCACTGGCCAAGCGAAAAGACCTGCTACCGCTCGACCGGGGCGCGGTCGCCCGCGTGATTGAGCGCAGCGCGCGCATCGTCGGCGACTCGGAGAAGCTCACCACCCACACCCGCGATCTCAACGATCTCCTGCGCGAGGCCGACTACTGGGCCAAGAAACACGAGCGCGAGGTCATCACCGCCGAGGATGTACAGGAGGCCATCGAGCAGCAGATCTATCGCGCGGATCGCGTGCGCGAGCGGATGCACGAGGCCATCCTGCGCGATACGCTCCTGATCGACACCGAGGGCGAGAAGGTGGCGCAGGTCAACGGCCTGGCGGTGCTGCAACTGGGCAACTTCGCCTTCGGCAAGCCCTCGCGCATCACGGCCCGCGTCCGCCTCGGCAAGGGAGAGGTCGTCGATATTGAGCGCGAGGTCGAGTTGGGCGGCCCGATTCATTCCAAGGGCGTGCTCATCCTCTCCGGCTTTTTGGGCGCGCGCTACGCGCAAGAGACGCCGCTTTCGCTCTCCGCCAGCCTCGTCTTCGAGCAATCCTACGGCGGCGTCGAGGGGGATAGCGCCTCCTCCGCCGAGCTGTACGCGCTCCTCTCCGCCATCGCCGAGGCGCCGATCAAGCAATCCTTCGCCGTCACCGGCTCCGTCAACCAACACGGCCAAGTCCAGGCCATCGGCGGCGTCAACGAGAAGATCGAGGGCTACTTTGATATTTGCAAGGCGCGCGGCCTGACGGGCGAGCAAGGCGTGCTCATCCCCCAATCCAACGTCAAGCACCTGATGCTGCGCGCAGACGTCGTCCAGGCTGTGGAAGCGGGCGAGTTCCACATCCACGCCGTGGAGACGATTGACGAGGGCATCGCGCTCCTCACCGGCATGCCGGCGGGCGAACCGGACGAGGACGGCCGCTACCCCGAAGACAGCATCAACTACCTGGTCCAGCAGCGGCTGATCGAGTTAGCCGAAAAGCGCCGGGACTTCAGCGAAGCCGGCGCCAAGAAAGGCGAGGAGGAAGCATGAACCGCGAAAAACGCGAACCGAAGATTCGGCGCATTCTCGTCGCGTTGGACGCCTCGCCGCACAGTTTAGCCGCGCTGCAAACCGCCGGCGAGTTGGCCCGGCGCTTCGATGCCGACCTTGTGGGCCTCTTCGTCGAGGATATGAACCTCCTCCGCCTGCCCGGATTGTCCTTCGTGCAGGAAGTGGGGATCTTCTCGGCCCACCGGCGCCATCTGGACGCTACGGATATCGAGCGCCAGATTCATGTGCAGGCGCGACGCGCACAAGAGAGCTTCACCATCCTCGTGGAACGCACCGAAATTCGGGGACAGTTCCGCGTCGCGCGCGGCCCCGTCGCCACAGAAGTCCTCTCCGCCGCCGCCGATGCTGACATCGTCATTGTGGGCAAGAGCGGCCTGGCGCAGCCCCGGAGGCCACACCTCGGCTCGACAGTCCGGGCGCTGATCGAGGAGACGCCGGGCATGACGATGATCCTCCAGAACGGCGCGGCGCTGGGCCTACCGATGGTCATCGTCTTCGATGAGACGCCGCAAGCGGAGAAGGCCCTCAATGTCGCCGTGAAATTGATCGCAAAAGAGGAAAGCGGCGCCTTGACCTTACTCATCGCCGCGCCGGATAGCGCAGCGTGCGAACGTCTCGAGGAGAAAGCAAAGAGCATTACCGGCGCCCTCCCCCTCCCCGTGCGCTATCGGCGGTTAAGTAAATCCACCGCCAAAAAGGTCGCCGACCGCATCCAACTGGAGGAGCGCGGCGCCCTGATCCTGCCCGGCAACCGCGCGTTGCTGGCAGATGAGGCGCTGCTCTCGCTCCTGGCCGAGATCGACGTGCCGGTTTTGATCGTCAGTTAGTCACCCCCACACGCGGAGGCCGGCATGGTAACCTGGCAAGCGCCGGAATACCATGCCGGCCTCCGTTTTTAGCGCGCCATCCTGTGCTATAATTGAAGCTATTCAAGGAGTCCAAACCTTCCGGGAAGCTGTGAACTGGCTTCCCGGAAGCTAGTTCAGGAAGGTAACAGGACAGGAGACCAACATCGTGGAAAACCAAATCCGAGAGAACATCGCCACTCGCCGCTGGGTGATTTTCGCGCCGGGCCGGAAGGATCGGCCCAATGATTGGGGGGAAAAGACCGCAAAGCGCGCGGATCTGCCCGCGCATAAGGCGGATTGCCCCTTCTGCCCCGGCAATGAGACGATGCTGCCGGGGATTATTCTGGAGCAGCCTGCCCCGGCGGGCGATGACAAGCCGTGGCAGACGCGCGTCGTGCCCAACAAGTTCCCCGCCCTGGTCAATGAGGGCGATAACACGCGCACCGAGGCGGGTCTCTACGTGACGATGTCGGGCTACGGGCAACACGAGGTGGTCATCGAAAGCCCCCGCCACGACCACGACATCGCGCAGATGACGCCCGCCGCCGTGAGCGTCCTCATCGAGACCTATCACCGGCGCTACGTCGATCTGATGCGCGCGCACAACAACATGATGACCATCATCTTCCGCAACCACGGGGAGCGCGCGGGCACCTCGTTGATTCACCCCCACTCCCAGATCGTCGTCACCGGCATCGTCCCGCGCTACGTCCGCTGGCGTGAGGCGGAAGCGGAGCGCTACTTCGATAAGTGGGGACGCTGCGTCTACTGCGACATCTTAGCCTTCGAGTTGCAGCAGCAAAAGCGCATCGTGATCGAGAACGATGCATTCGTAGCGTTCGTGCCCTTCGCGGCGGAGGCGCCGTTCGAGCTGTGGATCATGCCCAAGGTACATCAGGCGGATTTCGGCTCCCTCACGGACGCGGATAAGGGCGATCTGGCCCACGTTCTCCAAGAGACGATGGGGTTACTTTCACGCAAGCTCAACGATCCCGATTACAACTATGTGATCAACTCCGCCGCGCGCTATAAAGCTGGCGAGCCGCAACTCCACTGGTATCTCCAGATCCAGCCGCGCCTCACCACCCAGGCAGGCTTCGAGATCGGCTCCGGTATGCGGATTAATCCGTCGCTGCCGGAGGAGGATGCGGCATACCTCAAGGCGGATTGACTTTACAGGGGGATTTTCTAAGCTATCCGCTCGTATTGCGTAATGCGTATTTCGTAACACTTTGATGTCGAGGGTAGAATCTACGGAACGCGGTTTGCTTTTTGGCTCTTATTCCCGGACTGAAGTCCTGAGACAGGCGCTAACGCGCCAAGCGACCGCCTACGCGGGCGCGGGGGACTTCCCACGGCCTGCGCGGCGTCTTCTCCATCAACCCCAACATGTCCAAGCCCGCCGAGAAAACCACACGCATCTATCGACACAAAGTCTACCGCTGCGTCCAATGTAACGATCGCGCGCTCTACATCATCGGCTCCATCTCGGACGGCGCCGGCCTCGACGCGGAGAGCACGCAATACTTCATCTGCGCCAACTGCGGCGCGCATCACATTCAAGTCTGGACCGACCGCCTGAAAATCCATTCAGGAAACTTGCCCTGGCACGTATTGGAGTAAAGTCTTGTGAGGTGCAACGCACTTGGCTCATATAGGAAATCGGGTGAAATCATCCACCGTTCACCCAGTGGAGCGGTTTGATTTGGACACAGAGCATCACCGAGAAGGCACAGAGTGACACGGAGAAACGACTTTCTCTGCGTATCTCTGTGAAAAACTCCGTGAAACTCTGTGTAACTAGAGCATGAGTATCATTCGCACCCAATTTCACCTAAAAACCAACAAGAGCCAATATAGTATGGATCATTAACTCAGCCAAAGGAGAGAAATTATGTCAGATACGATACTCGTCGCCTATGCCACGCGGTATGGATCGACGCAGGAAGTCGCCGAGCGGGTCGCGACGACACTACGGGAGGAGGGACTGACGGTCGAAGTTCAGCCCGCGAAAAAGGTGCAAATGTTGGAAGGGTACCAGGCAGTGGTTTTAGGCGCGCCGCTCTACATCGGGCGCTGGCTCAAGGATGCGCGAAGCTTCTTAGAGCAACACCACGTGGCCCTTACGACGCGCCCCGTGGCCATCTTCACGCTCGGCCCCACCCATGGGGATGAGAACTGGGACGAAGAAATTCAGCCCCAAATCGATAAGGAGCTGGTCCAGTACCCCTGGCTCGATCCGGTCGCAGTGGAACTGTTCGGCGGCAAGTACGATCCGACCAAGCTGCGCTTCTTGGACAAGCTGCTGGCCGCCCTCCCTGCCAGCCCCTTGCACAATCTGCCGGCCAACGATCTGCGGGATTGGGACGCGATCCAAGCCTGGGCGAGCAATCTGCCCCCCAAGCTCACCGCGACGCCGTGAGGACGCTAAGATGAGACAAGCGACCTGCATCGTCGCCGCGTCGTTGGGCATCTTCGCCGGGTTTGGCGGCCCCGAACACGGCGTCTTTGAAATTATGCGCGGGCACGTCAAGCCCGAAAGCTTGATCTTCCCCGCGATGGGACCGCCGTGCGATCCAGAACGAGTATGGCATCTCTGCGAACCTGCGATGACGGTCATCCCCAGCTTTCTCATATCGGGCATTATCGCTACCCTGCTCGGCATCCTCACGATGATCTGGGCGGCAGGCTTCGTCCACAGGAAACGCGGCGGCCTGGTGCTGATATTGCTATCGATTGGCCTGCTCCTCACAGGCGGCGGCCTCTTTCCCCCAGTGATCGGCATCGTTGCCGGCGCGATTGCGACGCGCATCCACGCCCCGATTACCAAGCAACCGACGGGCCGCCCCCGTTTCTTGGCCGCGTTTTGGCCATGGACGCTCGTCGCCTTCTTTGTGTGGACGTTGGGCCAGTTCGTCATCGGCCACTTCTTCAACGAGCTTTTGATGCGCAGCGGCTTTGTCAGCCCCCTGATGATTATCGGCCTGATGATCTTGGCCATCGTCTCCGCCTTCGCGCGCGACATCCAGAGCGCAGCAGGAGGTCGTTAGAAGCAAAACGATTTACCTCCGCATTTTACGATATTTCGCATCAGGCCGTTGGTGTCTTTGCCAACGGCCTTTTTTATTTTCTGTGAGGAAAAAGTTAAAGCAATCTTTACTTCGTTTTAAACTTCCCTTAATAAAGTTCGTATAAAATTTGTGTAAGTTCCACACTTCATTGATTGTATCCTCACGCCCGTAGCATCATTATGTGGCCTCGAAAGGGGAGTTGTGACGGTGAGCGTCCGGCATAAGTTGATCCAACGGCAATGACTCAGGATTGATCTTAGATGCTCTACGGCTGCGCAGTACGCATCCTCTCTCTGTTCGCTCCCAGCCGGCGGATTAGCGTGCATCCCTCTTGCTGTTGATGTCGTATCTATCCTCAATTGGGTAACAGTCCCTTATGCACATCAAGTTCCTTTTATGCAGTGTCGAAGAAGTTTAGTTATCCAGACCAAAGATTTTAGGAGGTTATATCATGTTCGAAAAAATGCAAAACAGTTGGGCCTTGATCAAAGCCAGCGCGGGCGTTCTGCGCGCCGACAAGGAGCTGATCATCTTCCCCATCCTCTCTTCGATTGGCGTGTTGCTGGTGACCGCCAGCTTTGCCTTTCCCCTGCTCTTGACCGGTTTTTTCACCACGCTGATGGAGGGAGAGAGCCAATCGGAGGTACTCGGCTATCTGGTCGGGTTCGGGTTCTACCTGGTGCAGTATACCGTCATCATCTTCGCCAACTCGGCCCTCATCGGCGCGGCGACGATCCGCCTGCGCGGGGGCGATCCCACGGTAGGCGACGGACTTCGCATCGCGATGCAGCACATCGGGCCGATCCTGGGCTACGCGCTGATCTCCGCCACCGTGGGGATGATCTTGCGGGTGATATCGGAGAGGCTGGAGTTCTTGGGAGACATCATCGCCTCGATCTTCGGCTTGGCCTGGAGCCTGGCCTCGTACCTGGTGGTGCCGGTTCTGGTCCTGGAGAACGTAGGTCCCATTGAGGCGGTCAAGCGGAGCGCGAGCCTGCTGAAAGAGACCTGGGGCGAGCAGATCGCGGGCAACTTCGGCCTCGGAGCTGTCTTTGCTCCATTGGTATTTCTGGTGATCCTCGCGGGCGGCTTGGGTATGTTTGTAGCTATTGCGAGCGAGTCGGTGGCGTTTATCGCAGCGGTGGCCGTGATGTTGGCGCTGGCGTTAGTGTTCCTCGGCCTGATCAACTCGACGCTGAACGGCATCTACACAGCGGCGGTCTATCACTACGCAGCAGGCGGGGAAGTCAGCGGTTTCTTCAGCGAGGAGATGGTGAGGGGCGCCTTTCGACCTAAGAACTAACCGGAACACCTTAACAATCAAAATCACTTAGCCCTAAACAGGAGAGAGCGATGAAACAACCCAGATATGCAGTGATCCTCTGTATTGGCCTATTGATCCTGGCCCTGGCCGCGTGCAGCGGCGCTCGCGCCCAAGAACACTTGGAAGCGGGCAACGTCGCCTACGAAGCCGGAGAATACGAGCAAGCTATCGCCGAGTACGATCAGGCCGTCGAGCTTGATCCTGAATTGGCAACGGCGTATCTCAACCGGGGAAATGCCTACGACGACCTGGGTGAACGCGACAAGGCCCTGGCAGATTACGACCGCGCGGTTGAGTTAGATCCTGAGATAGCAAAAGCCTATAGCAATCGCGGCAACATCTACAACAGCAGGGAGGCGTATGAGCAAGCGATCGCTGAGTACGACCAGGCCATCAAGCTTGATCCAGCGTTAGCGATGGCCTACAGCAATCGCGCCAGCGCTTACCTCAGCCTGGAAGAGTATGACCAGGCCATCGCCGACTGTGATCAGGCCATTGCGTTAGATCCCGACCTGGCGATGGCGTATAGCAATCGCGCCAGCGCCTATCTCAGCCTGGAAAAGTACGATCAGGTCATCGCCGATTGCGATCAAGCCCTTGAACTCGATCCTGAACTAGCCAATGCCTACAACAATCGCGGCGAAGCCTACCGCTACTCAGGAGCGTACGACAAGGCCATCGCCGATTATGATCAAGCCATTGCGTTAGATCCCGACCTGGCGATGGCTTACAGCAATCGCGGTAATGCTTACGTAAGTCTGGGGGAGTACGACCAAGCGCTCGCTGACTACAATCAGGCGATTAAGTTAGCCCCTGAAATAGCGACGGGGTACCTCAACCGAGGGTATGCCTATGATGATTTGGGCCGCTATGAAGAAGCTATCGTCGACTACGATCAAGTCATTGAATTGGCCCCAGAGCTGTCACTCGCCTACAGCAACCGCTGTGTTACCCACAAGAATTTAGGCGACTACGAGCAGGCTCTTGCCGATTGCACGCGCGCCATCGAGTTGGAACCAGCGATGGCGATGGCCTATCTCAATCGCGGCAACGCCTACCATTATATGGATGCCTACGACAAAGCCCTCGCCGACTATAGCCAAGCGCTTGAATTGGATCCAGAGATGGCGATGGCCTATAACAACCGGGCGAATATTTACAACAGCATGGAAGCTTACGACGAGGCGCTCGTCGATGCTACCCAGGCCATTGAGTTGGCGCCCGATTTGGCAATGGCCTACCGCAATCGAGCAGAGGCTTACATTCAATTAGATGAGTACGAAAAGGCCCTTGCCGACCACAATCAAATCATCGAATTGGCCCCTCAAAACGCAGAGGCCTATTTCAACAGAGCTAACCTCTATGCTGACATGGGCCATAACGACAAAGCGTTGGCCGATCTAAATCAAGCCATTGAGAACGATCCCGAATATGCTCTCGCCTATTTCATGCGGGGCATGCTCTACATAGATCAAGGGAATCAAGAGCAAGCTGAGGCCGACTTAGAAAAGGCCCTGCAACTTAATCCCGAACTCGGTAAAGCAGTCGAAAAAATTTATAACGAGTTACAGGAGCAAGGTAAGCTTGAAGAAGGAAGCTCTCTCACTTTACAGACCTACAACCATCCTGACGAGGTCTTCACCCTTGATTATCCTGAAGGCTGGGAGGCCGTCGCCCAAGAGGGGATCGTGATGTTTGGCGGGCCAGAGAGCCAGACAACGGGGCAGATGATATTGGTCATGTTCGGCGCGACTGAGGAGATTTTCGAAGGGGTGGAAGCCCCGACATTGTCTGAGACGGCTGAAGAAATGGCCACCGCCTTCTGGGAAAATGTAGCCGATTATGAGATCGTAGATGAGGAACAGATTTCAGAGGAGCGCGTGTATCTCAGCACCATAGCAACGGATCAGAGTTTTATCGTAGACATCTATGCGGATCAGATCGAGGACGTAGCTTTTGTGTTGATGATGACCTCTATGCCAGAGTCGGACTTCCATCAGGCGTGGGAGACTATCATAGAGAGCTACACGGTCAACCCCGAAATGATAAGTGAATAACCTAGGAGGCGACGATGCCCAAACAAAAATCGCAGCGCTTCAAAATCAAGGCCCTACCCTCGCGCCACGAAACGTTGGTCAACTTGTTTTTTTTTGTTGCTGTTCTCTGCCATCGGGCTGCCCTTTGGGCTTCAATGGGGTCTGCGAGAATACAATGAATTGACGCTGTTGCGAGAATCGGGCGTCCCAACCGAGGCGACGGTATTGCGCAAACGGGTGGATCGTTCTGGCGACGACGATGACTACTACATCAGCTATGCCTACCAGGCCCCCTCCCCCGACGGTGATGGTCGGGTGCAACTCAGACGCGAAGAGAGCGTTAATCCCACCACTTACAGATCGGCGGAAAAAGACGGCAGCATCCAGATCATCTACGCGGCCGATGATCCATCGGTCTCGCGGATAGACAAGGTCGGCCTCTTAGATTGGTTCCTGGTGCTGCTCGTCCCCATCCTTGGATCGGGCATGATATGGTTTGTGGGGAAAGCGTTGGGGCAGTATCTGCAAGCGCGGAAGTTGGATCAATTCGGAGAGATCACCGAAGGCGCCATCGTGGATTCGTGGGTAGATCGAGATTCCGATGGGGATAAGACCTACTATGTCGCCTACGAATTCGGCGATGGCATTCAGATAGCCCAACAAGTCAAACAGTCGCTTTACGAACAGATTCCCCTCAGATCCCAAGTTCCTGTGCGTTACCTGCCGGACGAACCAACCATCTCGCGGATGGAATTGTAGTGCATAACACACATATCTCACACAAAACCAAAGGAGTAGAAAGATGAGACTGACGAAAGTAGGCGTTCTGTCGGCCGGAAGAGTTTTTGGGTTCCTCTATGGATTGCTGGGATTGGTCTTTGGCGGGTTTGCCTCCCTATTCTCGCTCCTTGCCGCCGCATCGGATACGGGCGCTGGCGGGCTGCTGTTCGGTGTGGGCGCGATTTTTCTGTTGCCCATCCTCTACGGCATCTTCGGCTTTATCTCCGGCGTCATCATCGCCGCCCTGTATAACTTGACCGCCAATTTCACCGGCGGGATCGAATTAGAGGTATCGTAACCATACACTTACAATGCCCTAACATTCCATTTGAGCAGTCTTGTGCAGTCGTATGTAGATCTTAACATCTAAAGGAGACAACCATACAACAAGATATAGAGATTTCAAGCGATGACCAACCAACCTTATCCTGGAGCGAGGTGTGGATTCGGACGCTCACACAGCCGTCGGAGACGACTTACGAGACGCTATTACAGGACCCCAAAGCATCAGGCAAGCGGGGCTATAGGTGGATGGCGATCAGCGCTATCGTTGGCCTTGTCGTTAGCACTCTTTTTGCTACGGCGCTATCCATGATCTTCGCTTTGGATTCAACAGGTACAATGCCGGAAGCGCTGGGGGGAGCGCTGGGCGCCATAGTGTGCGGAGGCCCGGTGATAGCAGCGCTTGCAGTATTAGGGGTAGCCATGGGGGCGGGACTTTCCAATGCTGTCGCCCGAATGATGGGTGGCGCAGGCGTATATGACGATCTGGTCTATCTGATGTGCGCCTATAACGCGCCTTTGAGCCTCATTTCAAGTGTATTGACCGCTCTGCCAGTCGTAGGCCCGTACCTGGCATACATACCTATCATCTATAGCTTCGTACTGAACATCATTGCAATAAAGGCAAGCCATAAATTCAAGTGGTGGAAGGCTTTCGTAGCTGGCGTAGCTATCTACATTATCATCATGGTCATAATCGCCGCCATCGTATTTATGATACTTGTGCTGCTAGGCCCGGCGATTGAGGAGATTTTTAACCAGATAATGATGGAAATGTAGATCGGAATATAAGCAACCTCCGATTGTCTTCGATTTACATTTCTCCAGCTTATCGAAAAAAAAATGCGTCGGAATTACCTTAGCTCTTCGGGAATTTGCCGGGTGCAACGTGCTACACACCACCAACGGCACTCCATTAACAACAAATTTTGAGGCAGAAGAGAAAGGAGAGCAGATATGTCTGAAACCATGCTATGTCTGACCCCCATCATTATTCTGGTTCTGTTGCCCATCCTTATCCTGTTGATCCAACGCTGGCTCTCGATGCGTGGATTGAAATCGCGGTACGAGATGGACGGCGCCATCTGCCGCGAGCCGAAGGTGGGCAACGTGGTCATTCGTCGCACGCGAGCGCGCAACTTCTTCTTGCTGTTCTTCCTGGGGGCGGCAGGTGTGGGCCTCATCGTCGCGATGGTCTTCAGCTTGTGGAACCTCGTGACCGGCAAAGGCACGGTGGAACAACTCGAGAACTTCGCCGTCTTCCCCGTTGCCCTGCTGATCGTCTGGGGCGCCGTCTACCTCATCGCGCGGTCAGCCTTCCTGCCGGCCATCACCTTTGACCGAGAGCGTCGCACGATGATCATCGGGCGCGGCGACAGCGCACAGCAGATCCCCTACGCCGATATCGCGAGCGTCGAGGTCACGCCCGTGCAAGATCGCATCGGCGGCCTGGCAGTTTACGTCGTCCAACACAATGGCGAACGGATCAAACTCGGCGCCCTAACCAAGGCGGGCATGGATGAAAACTCTGCCGCCATCGCCCGCCTGATCGCGAGGGAAACCGGCGCTCATGTACAATCAACCCATGCGGAGAAAGTGTAACAGCAACGCCGTCACAACCCCCATAATGTGATAAAATTGTTCACAACAACCACACGGTGGTGCGAAAGGGCTAAATCCCCTGGCGCACCTCCGTGACTTTTGCTGTTTGCACCAACAAGGAGTTGAAACGCTATGAAAACTAACATCATCGACGCTCTCATCTATTGGTTCCGGGCCACGTTCCAGCCCAGAGACGCTATCATCGAGCTGAAGTATCACCCGAACAAGGTAGCCGTTGCCGTCTGGATCAACGTCATCTTCGCCGCCCTTTACGCGATCACGGCGCTGATCTACTACGCCATCGGTCGCCTGCCGGCGGTCGAGCCGTGGATGCCCATCCGCGAGGAGGTGTACTATCTCTATCAGGTATTCTGGACGATCCCCTGGGGCCTGATCACGTGGATCGCGTTCTCCGGCGTCGCGCACTTGCTGGCCATCGCGGGTCGACAAGACGCCACGGCGTACACTTACGAGGACGCGCTGGCCGTCTGCGGCCTGGGCTGGGTCGTGCCGAGCGCGATCCTGATGTGGATGCCGGAGACGCTCTTGGCGCCGATCTTCGGCGTCTTCTGGCCGGCGTGGATCGAGACGTTGCGTCTGATGGTGCTACCCGTCGCGTGGCAGATCGTATTGGTAGCAGTGGGCCTGCGCGAAACGCATGCCGTGGGTTGGGTGCGTGGGCTGGGCATCGGCGTGATGACCGTCGCAGTCTTCTTCATCAGCTTTTTGGCGTATATGCGATAGGGCCTAACCAATAGAATCCTTGTACAGCGAGCAAGAATTTGGTGGTCAATGGTTCCTGGGTCTTTTGGATTTTGCCGGGCAACCCCCTTATTAGCCCTAAAAGTAGCCAAGAATTGCGTGTTTGTGGGGATCACAGACCTTTTTCGCGTCGTTACTGGGTTGTGGGTGGGAGTGATATGATTGCACCCGGCGAATTCCTGAAGAGCCTGGTTCCTTATTGGTTCTGGCTCTGCCAGGTTAGGAGTTATGTATGCAATGGTTTAATTTTCAACTTGGATGGCTGAACTTATGGATATTGGCCCTGATCATCTTCGCCACGCCCGTGCTGCTGAATCGAATCCGGGGAACGCGGGGCAAGCAAGGTCTGGCCCGCGCGACCAAGCTGCCGCCGATGTCACAAGGCGAGCGCATCGCCTATATGCTCATCATGGCGCCGCAGTTCTTGTTACCGCTCTATGCCATCTTCGTGCCCTTCACGGCTCACGCCGGATTGCTCGTCGCGGGATTGCTCGTCTTTGCGATAGGTCAGGCGATCCGCTTGAAGAGCATCTGGGATTACACCACTGCGCCCTCGGGTCAACTCATCACCCACGGCGTGTACCAACTTTCGCGCAATCCCGGTTACTTTGGCGCGACCTTGACCTACGTAGGGATGGGCCTCGCCGGCGGCTCCTGGCTCATCTTGCTGGTAGCTCTTTGCTGGTTCCTCGGCTACCAGTGGGTCGCTTCAATTGAAGAACGCTTCTGCGCGTCACAATGGCCCGAGGCCTTCGCCCGGTATACAGCCAACGTCGCCAAGAACTTCATCTTCTTCTAATATGACACCCTCGTCCAGTTCCCAACCACAACAAGGAGACACCATGCACGCCCCTGAGCCAACCTCAATATGGCAACAATTCCAACAGTGGGGCGATCCTGTGCCGCCGGAGCACCGCGATCTAGCCCCAGCCTTCGAGGCGGAGGCGATTTCCTATTTATGGGAGCGGCTCTTTGTACCGCTCGGCGTCGCGGGCGCGCTGAGCATGCTCGCTTTTGGCGTGATGGATTGGTGGCTATATCCTCAACATTTACTTCCTCTGTGGCTCCTGCGTTGCTGCGGATTGATTCTACCCTACGCTGCTGTCGCAATGTTGCCACGCTATGGCCGCCGTCACATCCACCCTTACTTGCCGGGGTTGGCTCTCCAGGGGGTGTTGACCCTGACGGTGTGCGCGATGTTGTGGGTGGTAAATGATTGGACATCGCCGTATTGGTTGCTCATTTTCATAGCGTCTACATTCGCTTGCACCGTCCCCTGGCCGGTCGAATGGGCACTCGGCAGCATAACCATCGCGGTCGGTCTGTATTTGGGCGGCTCGTTGTTGATGGGAGACTGGGTGCAAAATTCGGGGATACTGGCCTTCTATAACCTCTCACTGTTCAGCATCATCTTCGTTGGCATCGGTGCGATCCATCGCCCGCTCTTGCGCCTGCGCTGGCAGAACTTCCTGCGCCAACATCAACTTACGGAGGCGCGGGCGGAGCTGGAGGCGGCGAATGTCGCCTTGCAGCAGAACGTGCGGGAGCTAGAGGCCAGCAACGCCGAGTTGGACGCCTTCGCGCACACGGTGGCCCACGACCTCAAGACGCCGCTGACCGCACTGATCGGGTTCGGCAGCTTGCTGGAGCGACGAGCGGCGCGCTGGCCGCCGGAAAAGATCGCGCAGAACGCGGCGCGCATCACGCAGACCGGGCAGAAGATGACGGCTATCATCAACGAACTGCTGCTGCTCGCCAGTGTGCGCAAGATGGCAGAAGTCGCACTGACGCCGCTGGATATGACCGCGATTATCGGGGAGACGCTGGCGCGCTTTGGCGATCAACTTACGGAGGCCCACGCGGAAGTCTGTTTGCCGGAAACCTGGCCGGAGACCCTCGGCTACGCGCCCTGGGTCGAAGAGGTGTGGGTCAACTACGTCAGCAACGCGCTCAAATACGGCGGTAGCCCGCCGCGCGTGGAACTGGGCTACTCGATACTAGAAACTGGAAGCTCGAATCTGGAAGCTGGCGGTCAATCCTCGACATCCAGCAATCAGTATCCAGCAACCAGCTTCCAGTTTTGGGTGCAGGATAACGGGCCAGGGCTAACACCAGAGGCGCAGGCACGGTTGTTTGCCGAATTCACGCGCCTGGAGCAAACTCGCGCCAAAGGGCATGGTCTGGGGCTGTCCATCGTCTTGCGCATCGTGACCAAACTCGGCGGCGAGGTGGGTGTGGAGAGCGAAATCGGGCAGGGCAGCCGGTTTTGGTTTACACTGCCAACTCAGGAGAATACCTATGACACATAGCGGGCTTGCATCGCAAAAACGCCCTACGATTGGGGTTCTAATTACCCGGCTGTGGGTTATGTATGACACTGCGCATCTGATAGAAATCTCTGCCATCGCCCGGCAACGAGGTGTCAACGTGATTTGCATGGTCGGCGGCGATTTTCTCGAAACTTCTCCGGAGACCAGCATCTTTAACCTGATTCACCCGGATACTTTTAGCGGGCTGATTATCAGTGGTACACTTGGCCGCACGGTTTCTCCGGCCCTGGCGCAGCGTTTTTGTGATCGCTTTGCGCCGCTTCCGATTGTGAGCGGGGCTTTCCCCGCGATGGGGGCCACCCAAGTACTCGCCGACAATGCCAGGGGGATGCGTTCTGCGGTGGAGCATCTGCTTGTAGAGCATAACTGCCACCGCATCGCTTTCATTCGCGGCCCAGCGGGGCAAAGGGAAGCCGAAGAACGTTTTCAGGGTTATCTCGATGTTCTCAAACAGCATGCTCTCCCCGTTGCGCCAGAACTGATTGCCAGCGGGGATTATTGGCGCAGCTCCGGGCGCGCCGCAATGCAAGCCTTGCTTGACCGGGCGATCAGTTTGGATGCCGTGGTAGCCGCTAACGACGATATGGCTATTGGCGCATTGGAAGTGCTCCAGATGCGTGGGGTGCGCGTGCCGGAGGATGTGGCCGTGGTGGGCTTTGATGATATGCCAGAGGCGAGTTTGCTGCCTATACCTTTGACCACAGTGCGGCAGAGTTGTGCGCGAAGTGCGCAAACCATGATGGATGTGTTATTGCGGCGAATTGAGGGCGAGCAGTTTCCGGCCGAGGTTACTTTCCCAACCGAACTGGTTATCCGCCAATCGTGTGGCTGTCTGCCCGGTAATCAAGCGCAACAACGCGCGGCGACGTATGAGCAAGTACAGAGTCAGCAGAGAATGACTTCACTACAAGACTTTAATAGAGACATTGTTGCCGTGCTCGCCCTGGAAGAACTAGGGAAGGTGGTGGAGCGACATTTTTCGTTCCTGCGTATTCGCCGGGGTTATATTTCACTCTATGAACATGATACTATACCGCCACGCGCCCAACTCATCCTTGCGTATACAGAGGGCAAGGCTGAACAGTTGGGCGCGTGGCCCTCTTTTCCACTTCATCACCTGGCGCCCGCAGAAGTGTTGCCTCAGGAGCCAGGTTATACCCTGATTGCCATCCCCTTCCTCTTGCGCGAGCAACAATTAGGCTTTGGTCTGTTCGAAATGGGGCTGGACGCGCAGGTCGGTGAAATCTACGACCGATTGGGCGAGCAGATTAGCGGCGCGCTTTTCCGGGTGTTGCTCTTACAACAATCGGAGACCACCAATCGCGCTTTGCAGCAGAACATCACAGAACTGGAGGCCAGCAACGCGGAATTGGATGCCTTCGCGCACACGGTGGCGCACGATCTCAAGACGCCGCTGACCGCGCTGATCGGGTTCGGCAGCTTGCTGGAGCAGCGGGCGGCGCGCTGGTCGCCGGAGCAGATCGCGCAGAACGCGGCGCGTATCACGCAGACCGGCCACAAGATGACGCGCATCATCCACGAACTGCTGCTGCTCGCCAACGTGCGCAAGATGGCAGAAGTCGCACTGACGCCGCTGGATATGACCGCGATTATCGGGGAGACGCTGGCGCGCTTTGGCGATCAACTTACGGAGGCCCACGCGGAAGTCTGTTTGCCGGAAACCTGGCCGACGGCGCTCGGCTATGCGCCCTGGGTCGAAGAGGTGTGGTTGAACTACGTCAGCAACGCGCTCAAGTACGGGGGGACGCCGCCGCACGTGGAACTGGGCTACTCGATTTTGGATTCTGGATTGCCGATTTTGGAGACGCCCGCCAAAATCCAAAATCCGCAATCTAAAATCGTCTTTTGGGTGCAGGACAACGGGCCAGGGCTAACACCAGAGGCGCAGGCACGGTTGTTCGCCGAGTTCACGCGCCTGGAGCAAACTCGCGCCAAAGGGCATGGTCTGGGGCTGTCCATCGTCTTGCGCATCGTGACCAAACTCGGCGGCGAGGTGGGTGTGGAGAGCGAAATCGAGCGGGGGAGTCGGTTTTGGTTTACGCTGCCACGCGCCTTACCACCCGGAGGGAAGTGCATGGACATGGAAAAACTGAGCTGAACGTAGGCCCGCTCTATTTCAGCGACACGGGCAACACAACGTGAATGGCGCAACACTTGACCGATCAACTTGAGGTTAACGATAGGAGATAACTGCAATGAAAACCCATAAAAAACCGAAGGTATTATTTCTCTGTACCCATAACTCGGCCCGCAGTCAGATGGCCCAGGCTTTTTTGCGGAAGTATGGGGCCGATGTATTTGAGGCTCACAGCGCCGGCCTGGAACCGGCGGCCATTCATCCAATGACCTCCCAGGTGATGCGGGAAATCGGGATAGATTTGGAGGCAGAAGGCCACTATGCAAAAGGCTTGATCCCGGAATACTTCGAAAAGCAGGTGCATATCGGCTATCTTGTCACCGTGTGCCAGAATGCGGAAGAGAAATGTCCCATCTATCCCGGCGTGAGTGTGCGCGAATACTGGGGCCTTGAAGACCCGGCGGCATTTGCAGGGACAGAAGAAGCTGTCTTGGCGAAGTTCCGTGAAATTCGTGATCAGATTGCCTCTCGCGTCCAGGCCTTTATTGCGCAACATAGCTCGGCCTAACTTCGCGGTAAAGTTGTCGGGGCGCCTGGGCCTGCTGAAAAAACTGGCCGGCAAAATCTTTGATTGGCTGGCGCAGGTGATGACTTAGAATAGGGTGACTTCCGAAGTCTGTTACCCTCCCTACTGAGATGATAATCGAAACGTTAACGCGCTGAAGTACGGCGGCGACCACCTCGCGTCGAACCCGGCGCGGATGAGCGTCCCGGATTTGAACTGATCATATTCAAGGAGTTATTGCTATGTCCATTCGTACACGCATATTACGTTTCTGCGCTGGCCTCGCCAGCATCCTGATGCTGA
>CAZCAI010000048.1:0-28146 GCA_964496595.1 uncultured Anaerolineales bacterium | reverse complement strand
CTGATGTTTCGGCTTCGATTTGACAAAGGTGCCACTTGGCACTATTCGCAATTCTAAATTCGCAATTGGCTGATGTAGTTTTTATATTGCAGGAAGAGCTATTCCGGGAATGTAAAGAATAAAATTCAACTTTAAATTCGTCCAAATGGACGTGAGCGGTAAGAAGCTCATCAAGATGGGGAACTTCTCCGCTGAAAGATCTAAAAATCCGTGTGATCCGTGAAAATCTGCGAGCTATTTTCTAAAGTGTCCGGTAGATATTTCATTATACGCTTGTTGGCGCGACGAATCAAATTCAGCGCGACCGCTTATTGTCTAGCGCCTTGCGGTAGGCTTCGACGTAAGCGGCGGCGCTATCCTCCCAGGAGTAACGTTCACCCATCGCGCGGTGGACCATCCCCCGGATGTGCGGCCGGCGGTCGTAGTAGCTGCTCACCGCCCAGCCGACGGTGTAGTAGACGGCGTTGGCGCTCAGTTCCCAGAATTTGAAGCCCGTCCCCACGCCTGTGTGCTCGTTATACTGCTGCACCGTATCCGCCAGGCCGCCGGTCGAGCGCACGATGGGCAGCGTGCCGTAGCGCAGCGAGTAGATTTGGTTAAGGCCGCACGGCTCGTAGCGCGAGGGCATGATGAAGAAATCCGACCCCGCCTCGATCCAGTGGGCCAGCTCGTTGCTGTACCCGATATAGCTGCCGATCCGCCCGCCGTAGCGCGCGGGCAGGCCGCCGAAATACCACTCCAGCCCCTTGTTGCCGGAGCCTAAGATGGCGAATTGCACCTGCATCGACTGGACAATCCTCTCGATGGCCCCGGCCAGCAGATCCAGCCCCTTCTGGTCGACCATCCGGCTCACCACGCCGATCAAGGGAATGTCGGGATTCACCTCCAGATCCATCCGCTTCTGCAGCTCGCGCTTGCAGATCGCCTTGCCGGAAAGATCATCGACGCTGTACTTGGCCGGGATCAGCTCATCGACGGTCGGATTCCACTCGGTGTAATCGACGCCGTTGAGGATGCCGATGTAGTTCGCGCCCTTGTCGTTGAGATAGGGCGCGAGGCCGTGCGCATATTCCGGCGTCCGCGTCTCATCCGCGTAGGTCGGGCTGACGGTGTTGACCATATCCGCGTAGTGAATCCCGCCCTTGAGGCAGTTGATGTCCCCGTGATCCTCGAACTTCTGCGCGGTGAAGTTGCTCCACTGCAAGCCTAAGTAGTTGTAATCTCCGGCTGGATAGACGCCCTGATAGCCGATGTTGTGGATCGTCAGCATGCTCGCCGCGCCGCCCAGCACCTCGTCATTCCAGTGCCAGATATCTAGATAGGCCGGGGCCAATGCCGTCTGCCAATCGTGCGCGTGGACGATGTCGGGCGCGAAGCCCATATCGCGGCAGAGTTGGAGCGCCGCCCGCGTGAAGAAGCCAAAGCGCCGCACGTTATCCCCGTAGTCCTCCATCTCGGCGTCGTGATAGAGGCCGTAGCGGTCGAAGTACTTGTTCGACTCGATGAAATAAACCGGCACGCCGGCGCTCTGAGGGGATTGCGAAGTCCCCGTCGTGGTCGTGTGAACCGCGCACCACTCCTGCGTCGTGCCCATCCAAACGCCCATCGAGTTGAAGAACGGCTCCAGGCCGTGCGCGTCGTAATTGATGTCCCTGTACTTGGGCATGATGACGATCACCTCGTGGCCCAGCTTGCGCAGCGCCGCCGGCAACGCCCCTACCACATCGGCCAGCCCGCCCGATTTGGCGAACGGCACGCACTCCGGTGTGATCATTGCGATTTTAAGTTTGGATTCCATAAGCGCCTCCTGTAAAAATTGCGAATGATGAATTGCGAATGTAGAATGGAACCACAGTGACAAGCTCTATTCTCCATCTTCTACTCCCTACTTTCCTACTCCCTATTCCCTATTCCCCTCCTTCTTCGTACGCGCCGGGCGATGGCAACGTATACCCGATCACCTGTTGCGCGTAGGGATCGGCGACGTAGAGGATGCCGCTGTCTTCGTCCACAGCGATGCCCTCCGGGAAGAGGAGTGAGGCGCCGGTTGTCGTGCCGCCGCCCAGCGCCCAGCGGAAGCTGCCCTCGTGTGTGAAGGCCAGCACCCGCCGGTGTGTGGCGTCGCTGACGTAGACGTGCTCGCTGTCCAGGGCTAAGAAGGGCTTTTCCTCTGGATTATCCGGCCTCCAGGTGGGGATGTCCCACGAGCGCAGGGCGACGCCGTCCACCGTGAAGACCTGCACGCGCCGGTTCCACGTATCGGCCACGTAGATCTCCCGCCGCTCGCTGATCGCGATGCCGACCGGCTCGCTGAGTTGTCCCAGCGCCGCGCCGTCACCGCCAAACTCGCGCAGGAAGTTGCCCTCCGCATCGAAGACCTGGACGCGCTTGTTGCCCGTATCCGTCACGTAGATCTCCACGCCATCTCTTCCCTCTGGATCGACGGCGATGCCGCGCGGCCCGAAGAAGACGCCCTGCCCGCCGGGATCGCCCAGCGCCGCGACCTGCGCCAGCGCGCCCCAACTCAGCAGGTAATCGCCCTGCGCATCAAACTTCTGCACGCGGTGATTCCACGTATCGGCCACGTAGACGTTGCCCGCCGGATCGACGGCCACATCCCACGGCTCGCTGAACTGGCCCGGCTCGACGCCGTAGCTGCCCCACGCGCTCAGAACCGTGCCCTGAGGTGTGAGGCGCACCACGCGATGCTGGGCCGTATCCGCCACGTAGAGCGTGCCATCCGGCGCGATAGCCATGCCGCGCCCCGCCGATTCTGAGAGCGGCGCCTTGCTCGCGATCTCCAGCACGCGCTCGCCCGCCGCGTAGGGATCGGGCGCCGCCGTCTCTTGCGGGATCGGCTCCGGCGCGCCTTCCGCGCCCAATTGATAGCTCCACACCTCCTGCGCCAGATCGCGCCGGACGTAGAGCCGGAACTCCTTGCGATGCGGCCACGTCTGCAAGGTGAACGGCTCCACCTCGTTCTCCGGCGTGCTCTTGACCTCCGCCTGATATTCCGCATACGCGCGATAATCCCGCGCCCAGATGATGTCCCACAATCCCTCGCGCCAGCGCGGATCGGTGAGGGCGTTGCGGATGCGATCCCACGTCATCCCGTAGTAGTCCTGGATCGGCCACCAGAGATATTTATAATCGAATTTGAGATAATCCGCGCCCAAAATCCCCTCGACGGCCTCCCACTGCGGCGTTCCGGCAATGACTACGGGGCATGCCAACAACTGCTCGTGATCCGGCGTCTGTCCGTAGAAGTAATGGTTGGGATAATCGACCATGTACCAGGTGAAGGGCCACGAGCCATCCTCCCCGTAGGCGACCTTGACCCGATCCGCCGTGCCGGTGGTGCGCCAGGAGACTTCTTCGATCTGTTCCAGCGCCACTTTGATATCGGGCGCGCCGTGCGCGTAGACCAAGAACTCCGTCGCCATATCGTGGTTGATGTAGTTGAGCATGACCATCGTACGCACGGTGAGCAGGCCCAGCGCCAGCGCGAGAGTCACGCCTGCCAGACGCAGCGCCGGTTCCGGACCGATCTTCTGCCCGACCCACACCAGCAGGCCCGTGCATCCGACGAAGCCGAGCAGCCCGCCGAGCGCCACGCCAAACGGCTCCAATTGCGCCAGCGTCGGGCCGGCCTCGGAGAAGCCGCCGCGCCAGGTCGCCAAGACCGTGCCTATCGCATCGCCGAAGACGGCCAAAGCGATCACGGCCAGCGGCAGCATCACCACGAAGACCCACCCCCGCCGCTCGATCCAAAGCTCCTTCTGAGCCACGCTGCGCACGATGCGCCCCAACGCCCACGCGGCCAGGAAGACATTCGGCAGGGTGATATGTACCAACAGCCAGGGCATCTTTTCGCCGGCGTAGGTGTAGGCGAACCACGAAGCTAACGTCCAGCCCAACAGGAGCAGGGGGAAGAGGCGCTGCCAATCGAAGTGGGGCATCACGCCCTCGTCTGGCTGATCCTGACCTTCATCACGCCGCAGCGCGTAGAAGATGGCGCCGCCGCCGCCCACCGTCGCGAACGCGAGCGCCAGGTATTCGTAGAGCGGCCCCAGCATCAGATAGTAATACCACGGCTGACTGCCGCGCGCGACGCCCTGTTGGGCCATCCAATAGGCCAGGCTGCCAATCAAGCCGGAAAGCGCGCCGATGCCCCAGGTGAAAATCGTCGTGTAGGTGATCAAAAAAATCGCGTAGTGAATGAGAGCGATCATCGGCCAGCGCTCCTCTCCTCTGGGGGAGGACAAATGATCCCACCACATGCCTAACGCCACCGAGCCGGCCAACATCAGTCCTAAGATGGCGAAGGTCGCGAAGATCGTAGCGAAGCTCAGCGATTGGAGGTTCCCGGAGCGCAGCACCTCGGAGATTGTCACCATATCCACGCCGCCGACAAATTTCAACAAGAAGGCCGTTCCCAGGGGCAATGTCAGCGTCCCGATGACCATCAGGAGGTCGAAGAGGCGCGAGCGGCGCATAATCTTTTCGCCTACGCCGTGCGTCAGCAGTATGACGGTGCTCAATGCTGCGATGAACGCGACGGCCACTGCCATCCGTCCCCACCAGGGGACTGCGACCAGGACGCCTAGGGTGTCGCCGCCTTCATCCAAGGCATGCTCCGTTGTCGGCGCGCCGAGCAAGGAGACGCCAAAGACGAGGCCCATCACCAGCGCCAGGGCCGCTATCCCCGCGATCATCGGCCAGAACTCTGGGCGCTTCCATTTCACGCGGATCACTTGCCAGGCGAAGGGAACCGTCAGTAGCGCGATGAAGATCGCCGTGTAGATATACGAGGCTTCTTTCGTGGTATACATCAACGAGAAGAAGGCCGCCAGCCAGTACAGCCACCGCGATTCGCCCGATTCCAGGTACTTCATGATCGTCCAGATCCAGAGCACGGCGGTGAGCATCAGCGGCGCGTCGTGGCGGATGTACCGCGAGTAGTAGGAAATCGAGGGGGAGATTAAGAGCAGCACCGCGCCGATCACTGCGCCCCAGCGCCCCAACCATTTGCGGAAGAGGAGGGGCGTCATCACCAGCGCCACCCCCACCAGCGAGGTAAAGATCCGCGAGGTAAAATCGTTCGCGCCGAACAGCAGGTAGTTGAAGGCCGTCGCCTCGAAGAGCAGCGGGCCGTGCATCATCGGGCTGTGCTGAAAGCCCTGCCCCGAATACAGATTCCAGGCGAACTTCGTGTGAATGCTCTCGTCGTGGCTGATCGCCCGCTCGCCTAAAATATAAAATCGACTAAAAATCGCCAGCAGCAGAATGATGACGTAGCAAATTCGCTCCCAACGACGTAATCGCTCACCTAGCATAGACACTCCTCATAAGGGAATACAGAATTAAGAATTGCGAATTAAGAATGGAGAGGATGAGTAACAATCACTGCAACGCCTCCCCTCCTTTTACTTCAGAATCCAACTATACCACGAAAATCGAGATTAGGCATTCAACGCCGTGCTATCACTCCACTCGAATCTGAGATGTGAGCGTCAGCGCATCGGCGCCGGAGGCCCACGGCAGGCGCGCGCCCGTGGCGGGATCGTAGAGGCCCACGCGCAACGTCGCCGCGCCGCGATATTCGCGCTGCCAACTCAACACGTGCGGATCGACGATCACTTCGCCAGGGAGCCATCCCCGCGTGGGATGCGCGCCGTTGGCCGGCGGCCCATCGTGCTGCGCGATGATCTGTCCATCCGCGCCGACTAAGTGCGTGAAGACGGCTAAGTCGCGCTCGGCGCTCGCCGCGGCGCGCCAGACTAAGGTCAACGTGAGAGGTTCCCCCGCGCGGATCTGGCGATCCGCTTGGAGCAAAGAAGTAGGGGCTACCGAATAGCCCAACAACGTCGCCAACTCGGTGGACGGAATGCCATTCCGACCTACTTTCACCTGAGCTGCTACAGGATGATCTATCGCCGGCGCGACGAAGGTGTGCTCGCCCGCCCGGATAGTGACCTCGGCCAGGGGGATCTCCTCGCCGGCGGATGAGAGTAGCGCCACCGTCGCCAAGCCCTCCTCGGCCTCCGGCGGCGTCGTCAGCGCGAGGTGCTCCAGCAGCGGGCGCCCCGCCGCCATCGCGGGCAGCGCCGCCAGCGCGGGCGCCGATGCCAGCGTGTGATCTCCTTGGCGCAAAATCAACGCCTGGGCCGGGGGGACGCCCGCGGCTTGCAGGCGCCACCAGAGCGTCACGAAGATCCGCTGGCCCGAATAAACCTCGCGTGGCGCTACCTCGCTGCCTGCCAGGCGCAACGCCTCGCTCACCTCCGCTTCTGGGCCGACGGGCGCCCAATCGCTCCCGACGCGCGTGACCTCCCCCGGCGTCACTGCGCCGACCGTCACCGCCGGGACGGGCGGCGCATCGGCGCGCACCCAACTCAACGTCGCGCGCTCATCCTGCGGATCGTAGACGCCCATCTCCAGGCGATAGGCGCGCGGCGCCAGGCCCGTGGGCAGCTCCACGCGGTGATAGGTCGTCACAGGCGCGCGCGCCCATTGCTCCGTGGGACGCATGCGCGAGTCGACTAGTAAGTCATCCTGCCTGGCGACCAAGATATCGCCGGGGGCGTAGAGGCGCAGCGCGACGGCATAGCGCTTAGGCGCGGGGCCGCCGGCCCAGCGGAGCCCGATGGGCAGCGCGGCGCCGCTCTCTGGGCGCTCCGGCAGCGCCGCGCCGGTCAAGCATGGCGGTGCGCCCGCGATGCACGCGCGCGTCAGGGGCGTCGGCGCGGGGATGCGCGGCACGGAATTTATCTCGTAGGCTTCGAGGAAGAGGCCGGGGACGGTGTGGCGCGCCGTCAAGGTTCCCCCCCAGGCCAACAGCGCTCGCACCTGGCCGCGCGGATCCAAAGCGCCGCGGCCGTAATCCAGCGCGTAGACCGTGTGGCCCGGCGTCACCGCCTGCGCCACCGTCGCCGCGACCGCTGTGTCGTCCGTCGGATTGGGCAGCATCACGGGACGGGCGGCGCCGGTATCGTATTGGGGCAGCGACCAGTCGGTGTGTGGGAGCAGCGCTACATCGCCCGGCTCGGCCACCGCGCGGAGCAGGGCCGCCGCCGCGCGCACATCGCTGCGAGCGTAGCGCGGCTCCGTCAGATAGGCGCGCAAGCCGAGGAGGCTCATCATCAGGATGGCGGATAGCAATGCGGCGTGGAGCCAGCGCGGCAGTAGCCGGGACGCGATCAACACGGCGGCCACCAACCATCCGCCCAGGACGAAGGGGTGCAGGTAGCGGGGATGTGCCTGCGGGCTGAGGCGCCAGATCACCGGCGCGGCGCTCAGCGGGAGGAGCCAGGCGACCAACAATGAAATGAGGAATTGCGAATGTTGAATTGCGAATGAGGAATTGCGAATGATGAATGCAGAATTCAGAGAATTGATATTATCCTTCGCTCCGAGTGAATCGTGGTAAGCTCTGAGACATCCCCGCAACTTTGCGATACCGATGTAGATCACGCCCGCTAACAGCAGGCTTCCGGCTAAGGCCGCGCTGCGCGTCAGTAGCGGATCGGTCAAGGCGTGCGGCAGGCCCACGGCGTGGAAGATGCCCACAAGCCCCAGGCCGTAGCGCCAGGGGATCGGCTCGGCTAAGGCGTTGCTGACGTGCAGCGCGGCGTTGGTGCGGAGGCCCACGGCGCCTGTTTGGATCACAGCTAAGCTCCACGGCGCTAAGAAGAGGAGCGTCCAGGCCAGCGAGCGGCCCCAATCGCGCCAACGTGGGGGGGAATGGGCGCGAATGGCCTGTATCAGCAGGATCGCGTTCGCCCAGCCGACGGCGATCACGCCGGCGTAGTGGGTAAGGATGAAGAGGGCTTGAAGCAGTGCAAGGCGCGCGGGCCGCGGCCCAGAAGCTTCGTCATCTGCCTTGGGAGAGGGCCAGATCTCCGCCAGCAAAGCTAGGGCCAACAGCGGCAGGGCGGCGTAGGCGCGCGCCTCCTGCCCGTAGATGAAGAAGGGTGGGGCCAACGCCAACAACAGCGCCGTCACTCGCCCGCTGCGCCGGCCCATCTGGCGACGCATCCACGCGCCGCCCGCCGCCGGCAGGAGCGTCGCCAGCAACGCGGAGAGATAGCGCGCCGCGAAGGGCGTCGCGCCGGCGAAGGTGATCCAGCCCTTGAGCGTGAAGAAGTAGAGCGGCGGGTGGATGTTCGCCGCCCGATCCGCCACGATCTCCGCCCAGGGCGCGGTGGCGAGATGCAGGCTGATGCCTTCATCCCACCAGAGCGATTGGACGTCCAGGGTCAACGTCAGCGCGGCGAAGAGCAAAAAGCTCGGCGCTAAGGTGCGCAGTTGATCTATGAAAGCAACTTGGCGGGGGAATTTCCGCATCACGAGGTGGATTCCTGCCAGACCTGACAGATTTTAGAAACCTGTCAGGTCTGATCTAACCCCAAGTTATTTTTCCATTCGCGCCAACTCTTCCTCGATAACATCCTCATCCAACTTCTTGAAGAGCGGCTGGGGTTTTTGTAGCGCACGACCGGCGGGCAAGATCTCGAAAGCCCACGCGCCGGTGGCAGCGGTGTCGTCGTAGCGGAGCACGTTGTATGTCCGCCCGTCATCCGTGACTTCTTCGATCACCAGCTCGCCGAAGATGGGTTTCTCGTAGCCGAGGGTGCGGTGCAATTTTTCGGCGGAGAAGGGCAGGTAGGGCGCGAAGAGCACCTTCAGCCCGTTGATGGCTTGCAGCGCGACGTAGAGCGTCGTGGCCGCCGCTTCGCGATCCTCCTTGATTTGCTTCCACGGCGCTTTGATTTCCAAGTAGCGGTTGGCCTCGCGGGCCAGATCGAGCGCTTGATTTAGCCCGGCGCGGAAGTGACGCGCGGCGATTTGCTTGCCTACGGCATCGAAGCCCGCCTCAATCTTACGCAGCAACTCGCGATCCACGTCGTCCAACTCGCCGGGCGTGGGCACGGCGTTGAAGTTCTTGTAGGTAAAGGAGAGCACGCGATGCGAGAGGTTGCCCCAGACGCCGACCAGTTCGCTGTTGTTGCGCTGCACGAAATCATCCCAGAAAAAGTCGCTGTCGCTGGTTTCCGGCATCACGATGGTGATGTAATAGCGAATCGCGTCGGGATCATAGCGCGCGAGCAGATCGAGAATGGAGATCATGTTGCCCCGGCTCTTGGAGAATTGTGTCCCGGCCAGGTTCATAAACTCGTTGGCGGGCACATCGTAGGGCAGATTGAGCGCCTTGTCGGGGTCGTCCTCGTAGAGGCGCTCCACACCGAGCAACTCCGCCGGCCAGATCACTGTGTGGAAGACGATGTTATCCTTGCCGATGAAGTAGAGCGTCAGCGCCTCGGGATCGTACCACCAAGCCTTCCACGCTTCGGGATCCCCCGTCAGTCTGGCCCACTCGATGCTGGCCGAAAGATACCCTATCACCGCCTCGAACCAGACGTAGAGGCGCTTGCCGTCGTAATCCTCCAGCGGCACCGGGATGCCCCACGCAATGTCGCGGGTGATGGGGCGACCGCGCAGACCATCTTTGACGTAGTTTAACGAGAACTTGATGACGTTAGTCCGCCAATCCTCTTTGGCATCTTCCAAGTAGGCCAACACCTCCGGTTCCAGTTTCTCCAGGTCCAAGAAGAAGTGCTCGGTCTCGCGCAAAACCGGCTTGGAGCCATCAACCTTGCTGCGCGGAGCGCCCAACTCGAGCGCATCTAACAACTTACCGCACTCATCGCATTGATCTCCGCGCGCTTCCTCGTAACCGCAGTAGGGGCACGTCCCCTCGACATAGCGATCGGGCAGGAAACACTGGGAGCGTTCGGAGTAGAATTGCTGCTGCGTCTCGGTGTAGAGATAACCCTGCTCCAACAGGCGCAGGAATATATCTTGCGCTACCTGATGATGGTTCGGTGTGTCGGTGTGGGTGAAGAGACTGTAGGAGATGCCGATATCGCGCTGCGCTTCCAAGAATCGCTCGTGATAGCGCTTGGAGACCTCTTCGGGCGAGATGCCTTCCTTCTCCGCTTGCAGCGTGACGGGCGTTCCGTGCGTATCGGAACCGGAGACCATCAGCACATCGTTGCCGGCCAGGCGATGATAGCGCCCGTAAATATCGGCGGGCAGATAGGCGCCGGCCACGTGCCCGATATGCAGATCGCCGTTGGCATAAGGCCAGGCAATGGATACTAAGACCTTTTTAGTCATGATGCTCCCTCCTTCTTGAAAAATAAGTTACAAGTTACAAGTTACAAGTTGCGAGTTGCGAGTTGCGAGTTGTCGAAAGTCAAACGTCAAATTTGGTATGATTTCACAGACGATGGTCAGTATAACTGAAGATGACAAAGTTCCAAATGGTTACTGATTCCACTGAAAAAAGCTAAAAGGTCTCGCAAAGCCGCAAAGGCGCTAAGGGAAAATAGGGTACAGGTTAATTTTCGTGATCAGAGACGGTGATTTGATGAATAAAATTAAATCAAACCTTAAAAATCTTGGCGACTTTGCGTCTTGGCGTGAGGTAGTCCCCTTCTTTCAGTAGAGTCGTTACTGTCACAAAATCTTCGCCACTTGGCCCCCTGGCTCCGAGAGGATTGTCAAATCCCCGCCTAACCGCCGGATTTAGCAATCCGGCGAGAGCCTGGCACGACATGGCGAATACTTTGAGACACAAGCCTAAATGTAGCATTCACTTCCAACAACAAACCCCGCCAGCGAGGCTGGCGGGGTCGTGACCGTGTCCGGTTCGTGGCTTACCTTCGGTAAGCCACGGGCCGAGTCGCCTGGGGGGCCTCGCCTCCCTGGCGCCACGGCAAGCCACGCATCATCATTTTGCAGATCCTGGGCAACGTTTTCATTTTAGATAATCTCTCAAATCTCGGCTGCGACTGGGATGGCGCAGGCGGCGTAACGCCTGCCCTTCAATTTGACGAATCCGCTCGCGGGTCAGCCCGAACTTCTTGCCGACCTCCTCGAGCGTGTAGCTGCGCCCATTGTGCAACCCAAAGCGCATGCGCAAAATGCGCACCTCGCGCGGGGAGAGCGTCGCCATCACCTCTTCGATGCGGTCGCGTAGCAGGCCTTGATAGGCCGTATCGGGCGGCGTGGGCGTCTGCTCGTCCTCGATGAAGCTGCTCAACTCACTGTCCTCTTCCTCACCGACGGGGCGCTCCAGGCTCAGCGGCTGCCAGGAGACGCGCATCATCCACTGGACCTTGCGCGGCTCCAAACCCATCTCATCCGCCAACTCCTCCGGCGTGGGACGCACACCCTTCTCCTGCTCTATCTGCTGCGCCCGGCGATAGAGCCGTCGAATGCGGTCGCTCATGTGGACGGGCACGCGAATCGTCCGCCCCTGATCCGCAATCGAGCGCGTGATCGTCTGGCGAATCCACCACGTGGCGTAGGTGCTGAATCGATAGCCGCGCTGATACTCGAACTTCTCCACGGCCTTCATCAAGCCCAAGTTGCCCTCCTGGATCAGATCCAGAAACGGCACGCCACGATTCACGTACTTTTTGGCGATACTTACGACCAGGCGGGTGTTGGCGCGGATCAGATGATCGCGCGCGGCGATGCCTTCGCGGATAATTTCTTCAAGACAGGCGCACTCTTCGGGATTATGCCCATTGCTTTGTAAAAGTCGCCGCGCCTCACGTCCCTGCTCGATTTTGCGGGCTAACGTTACCTCTTCCTCATTGCTCAGCAGCGGCACGCGGGCCATCTCGCGCAAGTAGAGCGCGACCGTGTCGTCGACCCCGACGCGATCCAGACCGTACATATCTTCATCCCAGACATCGTCATCCAGTTCGTCTTCCAACAAGGAGTTATCATCATTCGAGTCCATATCTGGCCCCTCCATGGTTTCGATATCCACCCCGGCCTGCCGTAACTCCACCAGAACTTCCTCTAATGAATCATTATGCTCTAGGGATTCTAACGCTGCGAGCACATTATCAATTGAGAGATACCCTTGCGTTTCAGCTTTCTCTAAAAGACCCTTAACGATGTCCATAGACCTCCTTGAGGCTAACCAACATCACCTACAAATCCGTCTCCGAAAGCTCCGAAAGAGATTGCCGCTTTTTCTGAGAGGCTAAGGAATGAGAAGTAAATAACTTGCCCGTTTTTACGGCTACATGCAGCCCTTAAATGGGAAAGTTATTTTCTCCTTAGCCCTAAGGAGTGAGAAGTTAATAACTTACCCGGTTTTACGGCCACATGTAGGTCTCCAAATGGGATTTATAAAGGCTGATCGAGTTGACTACGTTTCATCTTCGGGTAATAAGTCACGCAGTGCTTCCCATCGGGGATCGATTTCCTCTTCATCACTACACGTGCATTCCCCTAGATTGATGTTTTTGCCGCATTGAGGACAAATACCTCGGCAATCGGGGGAGCATATAGGACTGACCGGTAGATTAATCCAGGCGTACTCGCGAATTAAAGGGGTCAAATCCGCCCAGCCATCTTCTGTTACGCGGACTGGTCGTTCTGGGGTCACATCAGATCCGGGGAGATTGATGATGTCTTCAAGCTCGATAACGATAGGCTGATCAAAAGGGGTAAGGCAACGTGTACAAGCAACCTCAATCGCCGTGTGAAGCACACCTCTGGCTAGGATGCCATCCTCAACGCGCGTAAAGCTTACCTCGCCTTTGAGGAATTTAAATTCGAGGTCGTCTAGCGAGAAATCATCCAAGTTGACGCCGATAACTTCGCGCTCGCCAAGTCTGGCATGAACCAACGTAGAAAGATCAACCTTGATCATAATACGGAACCTCCAAATGTCCCGGCAACAGTAAAATTATAGCATGGCTAAGTATTTACGTCAAGCATTTCCTAACCTTTTATTTTGTTTAATGTTTGGATTGTGTTTGTGTTAATGGGAGTGTTTCACTTTCAGTGGAAGCGAGGTCCATTATGGATTACGAATCTCTTGTGTGACAGGCGGTAGATTTACCCGGCGATTTAAAGGCATGAGGTCCCCCAAAAACCTTTACAACCGGCGCGTTGAGCCTTACAATAGGGAGTGAGAGCACGATGCATGTCATCCATTCTCTTCGTGATCCCTCATAAGTGAATCGAATAGGAGGTTCCCCCAATGTTAAAGGATCTGATTCGCAACACCCGCAGCTATCGACGCTTTGTGGAAGTGCACGAGGTCTCACGGGAGACATTGCGCGAGTTGGTAGATTTGGCGCGCCTCTCCGCCTCTGGCGCCAACCGCCAACCGCTCAAGTTCATCCTCGCCGCCGAGAAGGCGATCAATGCCGAAATCTTCGCCACGCTGGGCTGGGCGGGTTATCTCTCCGATTGGGACGGCCCTCAACCTGGTGAGCGCCCGGCCGCCTACATTATCATCCTCGGCGATACGGAGATCAGCGCTAACTTTGGCGTGGATCATGGGATCGCGGCGCAGAGCATTATGCTGGGCGCCACCGAGCGCGGGCTGGGCGGCTGTATCCTCGCTTCTATTCAACGGGATGTGCTGCGCGCCGCCCTGAAGATCCCCGACCGTTACGAGATTCTTCTCGTGCTGGCGCTCGGTAAGCCCGCCGAAAAGGTCGTCATCGAGCCGGTCGGCGCCGACGGCGACATCAAATACTGGCGGGAGGATACGGGCGTCCACCACGTACCCAAGCGCGCGCTGGACGAACTAATCCTCGACCTGCCTTGACCCTCCCGCAATTCACCAACTTACCCATTTGCTGCTTTGTTGCTTTGATGTTTTGTTTACAGGAGACCCTATGATCCAGAAAGCAGATCCGGCCATTATCGTGATTTTCGGCGCATCCGGCGATTTGACGCAGCGCAAGTTGGTGCCCGCGCTGCACAGCCTGGCGTGCGAGGAGTTACTGCATCCCCAGACACGCATCGTCGGCGTGGCGCGCTCTGAGTTCTCCGCCGAGGGCTTTCACGAGCATCTCTACGAAGGCGTCGCCGACCACGCTCGGCTGGAGCCGGACACTTGCGATCTATGGCAGAAGTTCGCCGAGCGCTACACCTATATCTCCAGCGGCTACGATGACGCCGAAACCTATGAACGCCTCAAGGAGCATTTAGCAGAATTAGAGACCGAGTATGAGATCGGCGGCAACTACCTCTTTTATCTCGCCACGCCGCCTTTTCTCTACGCGCCTATCGTGGCCCAGTTAGGAGCGGCAGAATTAAACACGAGCGACGAGGGCTGGCGGCGTCTGATCGTTGAGAAGCCCTTCGGCCACGATCTGGAGAGCGCCCGGCAGTTCAATGAGCAGATCTATGCGGTCTTTGAGGAATCGCAGGTCTACCGCATCGATCACTATTTGGGTAAGGAGACCGTGCAGAACATCCTGACCTTCCGCTTCGCCAACGCCATCTTCGAGCCGCTGTGGAGTCGCAAGTATGTCGATCACGTCGAGATCACGGTGGCGGAGTCCGTGCTCGTGGGGCAGCGGGCCGGCTATTATGATGATGCCGGTGTGCTCCGCGATATGTTCCAAAATCACCTGCTCCAACTGCTCACGCTGATGGCGATGGAGCCGCCCTCGGCTTTCAACGCGCGCGTCCTGCGCGATGAGAAGGTCAAGGTGTTGCATGCCGTGCGCCAGGCCGGCCCGGATGATCTCGTCCTGGGGCAATACGAGGGCTATCTTCAAGAGGACGATGTCGCCGCCGACTCGCGCACGCCGACCTACGCGGCGCTCCGGCTCTACATCGATAACTGGCGCTGGAAGGACGTGCCGTTCTATATGCGCTCCGGCAAGGGGCTGACGGCCAAAGTCACGGAGATCACGATGCAATTCAAGCACGTGCCTCACCTGCTCTTCCCGGAGAACGTCGATCTGACGCCCAACCGCCTCTCGCTCTGCTCCCAGCCGGAGGAGGCGATCCATCTGCACTTTGCGACGAAGATGCCTGGTGCGGGGATGCGCGTCAAGCCGGTGGATATGGATTTCCATTATGCGCAGGACTTCGGAGACACGGCGCTGCCGGAAGCCTACGAACGCCTGCTCTTGGACGCGATGCAGGGCGATGCCGCGCTCTTCACGCGCGGCGACGAGATTGAGCTGGCGTGGCAGTTGATCGATCCGCTGACAGAGTTGGAGCTGACGCCTCACACCTATCCCCAGGGCAGTTGGGGCCCGGAACAGGCCGATGACCTCATCGCTGTCGAGAATTGCTCCTGGCACTGCGGCTGCCTGGATTCCTCCGATGATTGAGGTAATTTTTACGCAATATGAAATACGCGCTACATTCCGCACAACACCTCAAATTTTTTAGTGGCGCGGAGGTCTACCATGAACATCCGAGTCTATGCTGACACAGCAGCGTTAGCGCGCGGCGCGGCCCAGCACGTGATGATGTGGGAAGCGTCGGCGTTGGCGGAACGCAACCGTTTTGCCCTGGCGCTCGCGGGCGGGAATACGCCGCGCCAGACCTACACCCTGCTCGCCACCGCCGCCTTTGCCGAGCAGATGGATTGGGAGCGCATCCACATCTTCTGGGGCGATGAGCGCTGCGTCCCGCCCGACCACCCGGAGAGCAACTACCGAATGGCGCGGGAGACGTTGCTGGATCACGTCCCCATCCCGGAGGTTAACGTCCATCGCATCCCCGGCGAGTTGCCGCCGGAGGAGGCCGCCGCAGCCTACGCCCGCGAACTGAGCGCCGTCTTCGGCGCCGATCCCATCCGCTTCGACGTCATTCTCCTGGGATTGGGGCGCGATGGGCACACCGCCTCCCTCTTCCCCGGCACGGAGGCACTCCGGGTGGACGACCGCCCGGTCGCCGCCAACTACGCGCCGCGATTGGAGAGCTGGCGTATCACGCTGACGCTGCCCGTGATCAACGCCGCGCGTCACGTGGGCTTTATCGTCAGCGGGGAACGCAAAGCCGAAACACTCGCCAACGTCCAGGCCGAGGCGCCATTGCCCGCCGCGCGCGTCCGGCTCGATCCAGGGCAACTCATCTGGCTGGTAGATCAGGCCGCCGCCGCAAAATTACCAGAAACATAGCATAAATACCCCGCGCCCGGTTAACATCTTGAAGAAGTATGGTATACTTTGCGCGAAGTCGAGCCAGCTAAGTGAAAGCACTCTGAAGGGGACAAGGGGCAACCTTTCACCACATCACGTTAAATTAAATCGCTGGCCGATACAAATTCGTTTCATTCGTTTCGTTCGTTTCGTTCGTTTTACAGCTAAAGAAATGAGGAGGATAAATATGATTCGCAAACGAAGTGTATCAGGAAGTAACCAGGTCAAAGTTTCTTTTGCCTTACCCGAAGATCATCCCCACGCCGCGCACGCTTACGTCGCCGGCTCATTCAACGACTGGGACCCCCAGGCTGACCAGCTAATTCGTCGCAACAACGAGACCTACAGCGCCGTCGTCACCTTAGATAAGGGCGAGCGCTACACCTATCGCTACGTCACAGAGGATGGCGAGTGGTTCAACGTAAACGACGCCGACGAGTACGAGGGCGAGAACAGCGTCTTGCTGACCTGACATTTCCATCCGACCCTTGACATCCGCCCCAGGTCTGGCTCCCGGATGCGTCGGCCTTGCGCCGCCATTCCCCCGGTAGACCTGGGGTTTTTGCTTTTGTATCTGTTTAGTTTTCTGAGCAGACTAAGGTGCAACGCACTTGAACTTTAAGGAAAGGTGCTACCTCATGCAGTATATGCGTGGTGACAAGCCCAAAAGTGCGTTGCCCCTCACAAGACTAAACGATTACTTGCTTTTTACAATGCTCAGCAATGAAAGACAGGAAGGGAGAGCCACAGATGATCCAATTTGATCGCGAGATTTGCTGTAATGTCAGCGTCTCCGCCGCCCGCGAGTGGCTGGTCACCAACGGCCTCGGGGGCTATGCGATGGGCGCCGTCAACGGGATGCTGACCCGCCGCTACCACGGGTTGCTCATCGCGGCGCTCAATCCCCCGGTCGGACGGACGCTCTTATTGACGAAAATCGACGAAACTGCCTCCTATTTGGGACGCACGTATCCCTTGTATGTCAACCGCTGGCGCAACGGCTACGTCGATCCCTCCGGCTATCGCTGGCTGCGCAGCTTTCACCTGGAGGGCACAACGCCGGTATGGACTTACCCCTTCGGCAATGCGCGGATGGAGAAGCACGTCTGGATGCAACAGGGTGCGAACACCACCTATATTACCTACACCCTTATCGGCGGCCAACATCCGGTAACGTTAGAACTCAAAGCGCTGGTGAACTATCGCGATCACCACGTCAACACCCACGCCGGTGACTGGCAGATGATCATCGAGCCGGTCAAGCACGGCTTGCGCATCCTCGCTCGCGATGAGGCTACGCCTTTCCATCTGCTGATCAACGCCGACGCGGAAATCACGCCGCATCACGAGTGGGTGCGCGATTTCTACCTCAGCGTGGAAGCCTATCGCGGCTACGACGCCTTCGATGACAATCTCCACGCCGCAACCTTCGAATTGACGCTGGCGCCGGATGCCTCCGTGACGCTCGTCGCCACTGCTGAGCCTGATCTGCCCGCCTTAGATGGCGTCGCTGCCTACGAGGCCCATCGCAAGCGCGAGGAATCGCTGACTGCCCAAGCCGGCGCGCCGGAAGAACCGGAGTTCCGCCAACTGGTGCTGGCCGCCGATCAATTCATCGTCCAACGTCCGATTGGAGAGGAGAACAACGCGGGCCGCTCCATCGTCGCCGGCTATCCGTGGTTCACGGATTGGGGGCGCGATACGATGATCAGCCTGCCGGGCTTGACCTTGACCACCGGCCGCCCGGAGATCGCGCGCCAGATTTTGCGCACCTACGCGCATTTTGTGGATCAGGGCATGCTGCCCAACCGCTTCCCCGATGCTGCGACGGAGGTCGAATATAACACCGTCGATGCGACATTGTGGTACTTCGAGGCGCTGCGCGCCTATCACGCCGCGACGGGCGACGAGAGCCTGATCCGCGAGCTGTTCCCCACCTTGGAAGAGATCATCGCGTGGCACCAAAAGGGCACGCGGTATCAGATCTGCGTCGATGAAAACGATGGCCTGCTCTACGCCGGAGAGCCGGGCGTCCAATTGACCTGGATGGACGCCAAGGTGGGCGATTGGGTGGTCACGCCGCGCATCGGCAAGCCGGTGGAGGTCAACGCGCTGTGGTATAACGCGCTCTGCACGATGGCCGAGTTCGCAGAGTTGTTAGCTGAGCCGCCCGCAACCTACGAGCAAGCGGCCGAACGCGCTCGCGAGGGCTTCGCGCGCTTCTGGAACCCGGAGTTGGGTTATTGTTACGATGTGCTGGATGGCCCGGAGGGCGATGATGACACGCTGCGACCCAATCAGCTCTTCTCCGTCTCATTGCCCCACAGTCCATTGACGCCCCAACGGCAGCGCGCCGTCATCGAAGTCTGTGAGGTCTCACTGCTCACGCCGCGCGGATTGCGCAGCCTGGCCCGCGATGACCCGCGCTTCGTGGGGCGCTACGGCGGCGATCTCTTCGCGCGCGACGGAGCTTATCATCAGGGCACGGTCTGGGCCTGGCTGATCGGGCCGTTTGTGATGGCTCACCTGCGCGTTCATCGTGATCCCAAAGCGGCCCGCGCCTATCTCACGCCGATGCTGCGCCACCTGCAAGAGCACGGCGTGGGCGCCATCAGCGAGATCTTCGACGGAAACGCGCCTTTCGCGCCGCGGGGATGCGTGGCGCAGGCCTGGAGCGTGGCGGAATTCCTCCGCGCCTGGCAGGCGATCGATCGCTTTGAGATAGAGGACTGAATCCGCCTGGCTATCGTCCATTTGCTTGTCAAGCCTCAGAATCGGGTTAGAATTTCACTTGGAGACCCCGCCATCCAGTAATGCAGTCGCCGCGCGCAACAGCATCCGAGCGACACGCTGGCGGGGGGCCACGCCATATTCATCTGTTTTCCTATTCATAAGACCACAGTATCAAGAGGAGAAGAAATTATGAGAATTGCGGTTTTGACCGGCGGCGGCGATGTACCAGGACTCAATCCAGCTATCAAGGCCTTGACCCATCGCGCCATCGACGCCGGGCACGAGGTCATCGGGTTGCGCCGAGGTTGGGCCGGCCCCCTGAATTACAATCCCGATGATCCAGAAGGATCACAACAATGGTGGATGCACCTAGACAAGATCAACACGCGGCGCATCGACCGCGAGGGCGGCACGACGTTGCACACCTCGCGCACCAATCCGAGCAAGATGCCCTTCAAATACGCCCCCGACTTCCTCAAGAAGTCCATCGAGGGCGATCACGAACCGGACGCGCTGGTGGATCTGACTGCTCACGTGCTCGCCGCGCTGGAAGCGTTGAAGATCGATGTGCTGGTGCCCATCGGCGGCGAGGATACGCTCGGCTACGGCGCGCGCGTCCATCGCGAGGGCTTCCCTGTCGTCAGTATCCCCAAGACGATGGACAACGATGTCTTCGGCACCGATTACTGCATCGGCTTCTCCACAGCGATCACCCGCAGCGTGACCTTCATCCACCAATTGCGCACCTCCATCGGCTCCCACGAGCGTTTGGGCGTGGTGGAGCTATTCGGGCGGCACTCCGGGGAGACGGCGCTGATCTCCTCCTATCTGGCCGGCGCCGACCGGGCCTTGATCTGCGAGGTGCCCTTCGATCCAGAGCGCCTGGCGCGCTTCTTAGTGGAAGATAAGCAGCACAATCCGAGTAACTACGCCATCGTCGTCGTCTCGGAGGGCGTGAAACCCATTGGCGGCGACATCACCGCGTGGGGCAAGCCAGACGCCTACGGTCACCGGAAGTTGGGCGGCGTCGGGATGCAGGTCAGCGATATGCTCAAGGAGATCATTGGCGAAAATACCATCTACCAGCAGCTTGGGTATCTGATGCGCTCCGGCTCCCCCGACTCGTTAGATTTGATGGTCGCCGTGAACTACGCCAATATGGCGATGGATCTGATCGAAGAGGGCATTTTCGGGCGGATGGTCGCGCTCCGCGATGGGCAGTACAGCAGCGTGGTGGCGGATGCGCCGCTGTTGGGCGTCAAGCGCGTTGATGTGGAGCAGCTCTACGATGTGGAGACCTATCGGCCCAAGATTCGCCACGTGCATCGCAAGCCGATGTTCCTTTATTAAGCCTTAAGAACGGGTGGCAGATTATCATAATCTGCCACCCGTTTTCTGATGAAATTACACTTTATTCATTCACATTCACCAGGCGAACTAAGAAGAGCAAAGGAGGTAGCGGATGGATCGGATAGCAATTTTGACCAGCGGCGGCGATGGGCCAGGGCTGAACGCCTGTATCCGCGCGGCGACGCGCACCGCGCTTCAGAACGATGTCGAGGTTTTTGGTATCCAGTGGGGTTACAAAGGCTTAGTCGGTGGGGACATCAACCAATTGACCAGTCGCGATGTGGGCGGTATCCTGGGAAAAGGCGGCACCGTCTTGGGAACCGCGCGTTGCCCGGAGTTCAAGGAGCTGAAAGTTCGGCGGGCCGCCTTGCGCAATATGAACCAGCGGGGCATCGAGGGGTTGATCGTCATCGGCGGGAACGGATCGCTCGCGGGCGCGTTGGCCCTGCACGAGATGGATTTCCCCGTCATCGGCATCCCCGCCTCCATCGATAACGACATCAACGGCACCAATATGGCGGTGGGCGTGGATACCACGCTCGACACCATCGTTGATGCGATTGATCGCATCAAGGACACGGCCTCCTCTCATCAGCGGGCGTTCCTCATCGAGGTGATGGGTCGCAATTGCGGCTATTTGGGGCTGGTCAGCGGCCTCGCCGGCGGCGCGGAGTTGATCCTCCTACCGGAGCGGGAAGGCCCCACGCTGGAGAAAATCGCGGACGTCGTGGTGGAGGCCTATGTGCGCGGCAAGGGTCACTGCATCGTCGTCATCGCCGAGGGCTGGAAACCGGGGACGCAGGCCGTGGCGGATCATCTTTCCAGCCAGAAAGAGGATCTGGGCTTTGACGTGCGCGTGACGGTCTTGGGTCACGTGCAGCGCGGTGGTCGCCCCTCGGTTTTTGATCGCACCCTGGGCACGCGGATGGGCGTGGCGGCGGCGAAAGCCCTGCTTGCCGGCGAAAGCGGCAAGATGACGGCCCTGCGCGGTAACTCGATTGAGCTTTATCCGTTGGAGAAGGCCGTAGAGAAGCTGAAGCCCTTAGATCCCAAGCTGTTAGAACTGGCGGATCTATTGGACTGACGACTTACATCCATAAGCAGCATCTAAAGAGGCCGACACGCACACTGCGTGTCGGCCTCTTTTTACTCGCTCCACCAACATCACTTCTCGCGGCGCAGCAACCCCTCCGCGAGAGCGACTAACGTCGCGTGGGCCGAGCCCTGGCCCTGTGAGCGCGCCAACGCCGTCATCGCCGCGCGATGATACGCGGCGGCGCGCTCCTCCGTGTAGGCGCGACTCCCTGTCTCCGCCAGCAGATCGAGCGCGCGCGCGACCCGCGCCTCGTCCAGTTCGGGATGCTTCAGCAACTCCCGGAGCGCCGGGCTGCGCGCCATCCCGTGGAGAATGGGCAGCGTCTTCTTGTGTCGGCGTAGATCGGAGCCGATGGGCTTGCCCGTGCGGGCCGGATCGCCCCACAGGCCCAGCACGTCATCCTGCATTTGGAAGGCCATCCCCAGCGCCACGCCGAACTCGCGCAGCGCGGCCTGGCGCGCCTCGGCGGCCCCGGCGAGCAATCCACCCAATTCGCAGGCCAAGCCCAGCAGCGCGGCGGTCTTCCGCTCGATCATCTGGAGATAGGGCGCCTCGGCCACTTCATCTTGCGCCTCGAAGGCCAAATCGAAGCACTGGCCCTCGGTGAGATAGAGGATCGTCTCGGAATAGCGGCGGAGCGCCAGCACGATCCGGTCGGCGGGCAGCGGGCCATCGTCCAGCCGCAACATCGCCTGATAGGCTAACGCGAAGAGCGCATCCCCCGCGTTGATCGCCTGCGGCACGCCCCACAGCGTCCACAGGGTGGGACGCCCACGCCGCCGCTCATCGTGATCCTCGATATCGTCGTGGATCAGCGTGAAGTTGTGCAGCAACTCGATGGCCGCCGCCGCCGGGAGCGCCTCGCGCCACGAGCCGTCCTGCGCTTCGCACGTGAGCAGCAGAAAACAGGGCCGCAATCGCTTGCCGGCGTAGACCTGCACCGGGCAAAACGCCTTATCGGCCCAGCCGAGGTGATAGCGCAGCATGCCATACAAAAGCGCCGGCGAACTCTCCGCCAGCGGCGCGACGACGGCGCGCATCTCTTCATCTAACGGCGCCAAATAGCGACTTAAATTCATAATGGGCCTCCAACTTTGGATTCGGACACAGGGGTGTTGCGTAGGGTTTCAATATCGCGCGCGCCGACGACGAACATCGTCACGCGGAGTTGATGCTCCAGGACTTCCAGCGCCTCGTGGAGCGTTTGCGAGGATGCCACCGCCGCCTGGAGAAACGGCCCGGCGATAGTCGCGACATTCGCGCCCAACGCCAGCGTCTTGGCGATCTCCAGGCCGGTGCGCAGGCCGCCGCTGGCAATCACCGGCAACTCCGGCGCGATCTCGCGCGCGATTGCGCGCACGCGCTGCACGGCCAGCGCCGTGGGGATGCCCCAATCACGAAAGGCGGCAGCGACCTGGTAATCAATGGGGGATCGGCTGCGATGCATCTCCACCTGGCTCCACGAGGTGCCGCCCGCGCCCGCGACGTCCAGCGCCGCGACGCCCGCCGCGATCAATTGGCGCGCGGCCCGCTGCGAAAGTCCCCAGCCGACCTCTTTCACGATGACGGGCGCATCCAAAGCGGCGCACACCGCCTCGATTTTGCGCAGCAGCCCGGAGAAGCGCGTGTCTCCTCCCGGCTGGAGCGCCTCTTGGAGCGGGTTTAAATGCAGATAGAGGCCGTCGGCCTCGATCAGATCGATGGCTCGCCGGCAATGCTCTGGGCCGTAGCCATAGTTCAGTTGAATGGCGCCCAGATTTACCCACAGCGGAATCGAGGGCGCGTACCGGCGCATCTGGAACGTCCACGCTACATCGGGGTCCTCTATCGCGGCGCGCACCGAGCCGACGCCCATCCCCAGCCCAAACATCTCCGCCGCCATTGCCAGCACGCGATTGATGCGCGCCGTCTCCGGCGTCCCGCCTGTCATCGAAGCGATGAGCAGCGGGAAGCGCAGTTCGTGGCCTAAAAAGGTCGTCGCCGTATCCACCGCCGCCAGATCCATCTCCGGCAGCGCCTGGTGGGTGAAGCGATAATGCTCCAATCCCGTCGTCAGCCGATCAAAGGAGACATCCTCCTCCAGGCTGATGCGGACGTGATCATCTTTTCGTTTGCCAGTTTCACCGGTTTTGTTAGAATTCATCTAACTTTCTCCCTCATGCTGTCACTATACCCCAAGTGCGAGAGGCCGTCAATCTTAAAGCTTGCTCTACCCACCGGACACTTCTTAGCTCACGGATAAACACGGATTAACACAGATATTTTTTTAGGTTTTATGTTGCAGGAAGAGCCATTCCGGGAATGTAAAGGATAAAATTCAACCTTAAATTCGTCCAAATGGACGTGAGCGGTAAGAAGCTCATCAAGATGGGGAACTTCTCCGCTGAAAGATCAAAAATCCGTGTGATCCGTGAAAATCTGCGAGCTATTTTCTAAAAGTGTCCGGTAGATAGAAGCTTGCTTAAAATTGGCTAATCTTGCGGAGGTTGCGCAAGCGACTTCAAAATTTTTAGGGCTATCCGGGGAGTTGTCCGGCGAAATCCAAAAGGCCCATTTTCGCAAGAGTTCCTGAGATGGGCTGCTTTTATGCCGCTTCGTCTGCGATGACCGGCGTACGCTTGTCATCAAACGAACTTGGAGTATCATTAACGAAAAGCTGAGAAGGAATGACATTCACTTCTCATGAAAAGAAATTCGTTCGTATCAGTTTAGTTCTGTGAGTGCCCGGCGGTTAAAACCACGGCCACTATTACGAAGTCGCCCTTCGGCGACTGAGTTCTAACCGGCGAAGGCCGGTTTCGCAGATGTGGCCGCGAATTTATTCGCCAGGCTCATCAAACTAAACCATTACATTCGTTCTCCGCCCCCGTTGACGTTCCTGATGGTCGTTCCCAACGCTGCGTTTGAGAGGGTGAACCGCGCTCATCGAGGTGAATATGCAACACACACGTAACGTCTACCTAAAAGAAGTCTCTTTAGAAGAAGCGCAAACCCGTCTGCGAGAAGCGCTCATCGCGGCCGATCGCTGGATGCCGCTCCCCGGGGAGGAGATCCCCATCGACGCGGCCTTGGATCGCGTCACCGCCGAGCCGATCTGGGCGCAGCTCTCCTCACCGCACTATCACGCCTGCGCGATGGATGGCTACGCCGTCCGCGCGGCCGACACTGCCGGCGCCAGCAACGCCCAACCTGTGCGCCTGCGCCTCGGCGAGGATGCCGTGCCGGTCGATACCGGCGACGCGCTCCCCGCTTGGGCGGACGCGGTGGTGATGGTGGAGCACGTTCAACTGGAAGACGATGATATTATGCTGCGCGCGCCCGTCGCCCGGTGGCAGCACGTCCGCGCCGTGGGCGAGGACATTGTCGCCACCGAGTTGCTCCGCCCGGCCAATCATCGCCTGCGCCCGGTGGATCTGGGCGCGATTGCGGGCGCGGGCCACACCACTGTCCAAGTGCGCAGGCGCCCGCACGTGGTCGTCATCCCCACCGGCGATGAACTGATCCCCGCAGGACGTGCGCCGCGGGCGGGCGAGATCATCGAATATAACAGCCTGGTGCTGAGCGCGCAGGTGCGCACCTGGGGCGGGACGGCGGAGCGGACGGAGATCGTGCCGGACGACCCCGACGCCATCGCGCGCGCCGTCGCCGAGGCCGCGCAGCGCGCGGATCTCATTCTGCTCAACGCCGGATCGTCAGCGGGACGCGACGATTACACCGCCCGGATCGTCGATCAACTTGGTGAGCTGCTGGTGCATGGCATCAACGTCCGGCCCGGCCATCCCGTCGTCATCGGGATGATTCATTTGGAGGACGCCCACGTTCCCATCATCGGCGTGCCGGGGTATCCGGTCTCCGCCGCGATGACGGGCGAGCTGTGCGTGCGACCGCTTATCTACCAATGGCAGGGGCTGCTCCCCCCAGAACGCCCGACGTGCCAGGCGCTGATGACGCGCAAGCTGCTCTCCCCCGCCGGAGATGAGGAGTTCGTGCGCGTCGTCGTTGGGCGCGTGGACGGGCGCACCCTGGCCGCGCCCCTGTCGCGCGGGGCGGGCGTGCTCACCTCACTGGTGCGGGCTGACGGCCTCGTCGCGATTCCGCGCTTCTCGGAGGGCGTGAACGCCGGGCAGGAGGTCACTGTCGAATTGTATCAGCCGCCGGAGGCTGTTGATCGCACGTTGCTGGCTATCGGCAGCCACGATCTTTCGTTAGATCTGATGGCCCAATTTTTGGCGGAGAAGCGCCCGCCGCGCCGCTTAGCCAGCGCCAACGCCGGCAGCATCGGCGGCTTGATCGCGCTGCGACGCGGCGAAGCGCATCTTGCGGGCGCGCATCTGTTGGATGCCGAGAGCGGCGAGTACAATCTGCCCTACATTCGGCGCTATCTGCCGGAGACGCCCGTGGTCGTCGTCACGCTCACGCGCCGCGAACAGGGACTCATCGTCGCCGAGGGGAATCCTAAGAGCATCCAGAGCATCGCCGATCTGGCCCGTGAGGATGTCACGTATGTGAACCGTCAGCGCGGCGCGGGCACGCGCGTGCTGTTGGATCATCTCCTGGCGCAGGAGGGCCTCACCGGCGCGCAGATCCAGGGCTACGACCGCGAAGAGGTGACACATTTAGCCGTAGCCGTCGATGTGGACACCGGCTTAGCCGATGCCGGGATGGGGGTGCGCGCGGCAGCCGTCGCGCTCGGCCTGGATTTCGTGCCCATCGCATGGGAGCGCTACGACGTGATCATTCCCGCGCGCTTCTGGGACGATCCCCTGCTGGCGCCGCTGCGCGATCTGCTGGCCGATGAGGCGTTCCAGGCGGCCGTCGCTGCGCTGCCTGGCTACGATCCCGCCGAGATGGGGCGCATCGTCGCACGCTTACCAGAATAAATCGCAGGTAAAGGTATGGGAAATTTAACCCGCAGGCAAAAACTGGTCTTGCTCGTCCTGGCTATCTTGGATTTTGTGGTGATCTGTGGCCTTGTGGGTCTTGTCGTTAACGAGCTGCAACGCCCGGTCGCGCCGCCGCCCACGCCGACGCCCGCTCCCACCGACACGCCGGACGTAGCGCCGACATGGACGCCGACGATCACACCGACACCACGTCCTACCCTGCCGGCGCAGCCCACCCGCACGCCGACGCCCACTTCGACGCCGCGCTCTACCGAAACGCCAACCCCCACGCCGACGCCCGCTCCCCTCAAGCCGGTGACGCTCGAAGGCGCGGAGTTCGATTTCGTGATGCCCAATCGCATCCCCGGATGGGAATGGGATGCTTATATCAACTACAAACCCGGCGATGACTTCAATCCTGAGAACTCCTATGCGGAGCCGCTCTTCACCGCCGCCGATGATCCGGTTCGCCAAATCAACGGGGCTACCCTCAAGGTCGAAACGCAGCGCTGGCTCAAGTTCCGCACCTGGGTACATCAGACCGTCACGGCGCCGGTGGGCAGCGAGGTCACATTTGAGATTAAGGCCCAGGCATTTTCTTCGATTGACAGCTTGATTGTCAAAGCCGGGATTGATCTCACCGGGGCGGAGGATTGCTTCCACGCGGAGTGGGGCCAGGAAATGCGCATTAATCAGGATAGTGGCACCGTTACTTTGGTCTCGCCGTCGCTCATCGTGCTGGAAACAACTGCAGAGGAGGAGGCGACCGCCACGCCAACGCCGCTGCCCCATGGCGAGGAGTCGGAAGAGGATATGGAAGATGAAGAGGATGGCCCGCCCGCATCTCAACCCCGGTATGGGAAAGTGACCGTCTGCTTTTTTGCGGAACCGGTCTTGCCACACGTCAATAACGCCGCGTTCTTCGATCAGGCCAAGCTGACCGTTGAGCGGCCTTAAGATAAACTAAGGAGTGCTGATGTCATCAACCAAAGAAGTCTACGATGTCGTCGTCATCGGGGCGGGCCTCACCGGCGCATGGATCGCCCGGCGCCTGGCGGAGGAAGCCTTGCAGGTGGCTGTCCTGGAGGCGAGCGAATCTCTCGGCGGGATTGCGTCGCGTGGTGTGGGGCTGGCGCTTCTGGGGACGCCCACGCCTTACGCCACGCTGCAAAAGGAGGTCGGCGCGGAACAAGCGCGAGAGATCTGGCATCTCACCGGGGAGAATTTGCAACTTCTGGGTGAAATTCTCCAACAACTGGAACACGAAGGGCGGCGCGTCGGCAGCTTTCGTCCCATCAGCAGCAGCGCGGAAGTGAGCACCATGCAACAATCCGCCGCGCAATTGGAGGCGGAGGGGTACGAGGTCGACATCGATGATGCCATCGAGTGGGGTTATCTGGTCGCCCTGGCGACTAAAGATGACATCGCCTTTGATCCGCAGCGAATGGTCGAGGCGTTGTTAGTCCATCCGAACATCACTGTGGAAACCCGGACGGAAGTGCAGGGCATTCACCTGCCCGAAACCGGCTCGGAGCCGCTGTCCATCTGGGCGCGGAAGCGGTATCTTTGGGCAAAGGGTGTTGTGCTGGCGGGCGGCGCGCACGCTGTACGCTTGAGCAAATTTTTGGGCAGTATGGTACATCCGCTCCAGATCACGAGCGTCGACCTGCGCAATCCCGAGACGCTCTTCACGCCGTTGGTAGTGGAGCACGGCAGTTGTGTAATCCAGGCCTTGGAAGGGAGCTGGCGATTGGTTGGTTGGGATCCCGCCGGACAAGCGCCGCTGAAGCATCTGACGGAGATTGCCCATCAACTCTGCCCTAACGCGCCCGTGATCGGCCGGCGATCCGCGTGGGTGGCCCAGAGCAAGGATGGCTTGCCCATCGTCGGCGAACTCCCCGATATCCCCGGTGTTTACGCCGTGAGTGGCTTAGGCCCGTGGGGGTTGAGTTGGGCGCTCGTCGCCGCGCAGCGCCTGGTGGAATTGATGATTCACGACGTTGATCCTGGACTGCTCGCTTTTGATCGGCTCGCGAAGAAATGAAAAGAAATGATAGGTAGTAACCCTTTAGGGCGCTTCCGTGCCCGTGAGGTA
>CAZCAI010000047.1:23226-28405 GCA_964496595.1 uncultured Anaerolineales bacterium | reverse complement strand
ATAGGCCGTCTGCGAAGGCAAACGGTTGGCCGCCCCCTCGGCCATTGGGCCTTAGGGCCAAGGAGGCCTTTCCAGGGTACTTCAGTCCCGTAGAAGAAGAAAGAAGAAGGAGGAGGGATACAAAAAAGTGTCAACCTATTTCTGAACCATCCCTTGAGTAAAGATTCAAAATTCTAAATTCGCAATTCGCAATTTTATGTTCCGCGCAATAAAATTCGCTACCACACCCAACACCCTTATGTCGAGGCAAAACGCCACACCCGGCTAGGGATAAACGCGGTTGATCAGTCTGGGGTAGGCGATGGTGTCCCGGATGTGCTCGATGCCGCAGATCCACGTGACGGTGCGCTCGATGCCCAGGCCGAATCCGCTGTGGGGCACGCTGCCGTACTTGCGCAGATCGATGTACCATTGGAAGGCTTCCGCCGGTAGATTGTGCTCGCGGATGCGCTCCAGCAGCAGGTCGGGATCGGAGATGCGCTCGCTGCCGCCGATGATCTCGCCGTAGCCTTCCGGCGCGAGCAGATCGACGCTCTTGCTGACCTCCGGACGGCCCGGCCACGGTTCCATGTAGAAGGCCTTGGCGCCGGTGGGATAGCCGTAGACGAAGACGGGCTTATCGAATTGCTGGGTCAGCTCGGTCTCGTGCGGGGAGCCGAAGTCGTCGCCCCACTCGATAGCCAGTTGCGCTTGCAGTTCGAGATCGTCGGTCGCCGCGCGGATCTTGGCCAGCCGCTCCAGCGCCTCATCGTAGGAGATGCGCGGGAAGGGCGGGATGATCTTCTCCAGTTCCGATGTATCGCGCCCCAATTCCTTCAGCTCGGCCTGACAATCGGTCAGCACGCGCTGCACGATGTGGGAGACGAATTGCTCCTCGATCTCCATCAACTCGTCCATATCGCAGAAGGCCATCTCCGGCTCCACCATCCAGAACTCGGTCAGATGGCGGCGGGTCTTCGACTTCTCGGCGCGGAAGGTCGGGCCGAAGCAGTAGACGCGCTTGAAGGCGAAGATGTTCGCCTCGTTGTAGAGCTGCCCGCTCTGCGCCAGATAGGCGACGCCCTCATCGAAGTACTCGGTGCCGAAGAGCGTCGTCGTGCCCTCGCAGGCCGCCGGCGTGATGATGGGCGTGTCCATATTGATGAAGCCGTTCGTATCCAACCACTCGCGGACCGCGCTGATGATCGTGGCGCGGATGCGCAAGATCGCCCACTGGCTCGGCATCCGAATCCACAGGTGGCGATGATTGAGCAGAAAATCGACGCCGTGCCCCTTGAGCGCGATGGGGTACTCATCCGCGACCGATTGCACCACCTCGATGCCGGTCACGCCGATCTCGTAGGCGCCGGGGATGCCGGGCGCGCGATTATCGGCGCGCACTTTGCCGGTCACCCGCACGGAGGATTCCTGCGGGATGTGGCTGATGGTCTCGAATAGCTCCTCGGGCAGATCACCCTGGAAGGCGACACACTGCACAAAGCCGTAACCATCGCGGATCAGCAGGAAGACCAGCTTTCCCTTGTGCGTCCGATTGTAGACCCATCCCTCGATGGTGACCTCTTCGTCAACGTAGTCGGCAATATCTTCGATGCGAATCACGGGCGATGTCATAATAAGTTCTCCTTGATGTGCTCCAGTGTTCTGTAAACGTATTTTATTGATAACGTATTCCGTATTTCGTAATGAACTGGTTACGAGATTCAATTGGTAGGTGTGCAAGGTATACACAACAACTCGCGTTATGAGTTTGGCGGCGCGGATGGTTCAGCTTGGCGGCGCAGTTGCCAGATGCGCGAGCCGATGAAGGCTACGCCGGCCACGACGACCAGCACGATAACGATGTGCTCGTAGGTATCGAGGAACTCGGCGACCATGGGCCAATTTTCGCCCAGCAGCCGGCCGGCGAAGGCCAGGAGGAAGCTCCACAGCGCCGTACCGACCGCCGTGTAGGCGCAAAAGCGCCCCAGCGGCATGTTCGCCAGCCCCGCCGGGATGGAAACCAGGCTGCGGACAATGGGCACCATCCGCCCGAAGAAGATGACATACTCATCGTAGCGGTCGAACCATTTGAGCGCGACATCGAAATCATCCTCGGAGAGCAGGAACCACTTGCCGAAGCGGCGGAGCAGATAGCGGACGCGGATCTCATCGAACCACTTACCCAGGCCGTAGAAGAAGAGCGCGCCGGCCACCGAGCCAATCGCGCCGACCACCGTCACGCCGAGCATTGTGAATGTGCCATCCAACGTGAGCCATCCGGCCAGCGGTAGCACCAACTCCGAGGGAATCGGCGGGAAGACGTTCTCCAGAAACATCACCAGACCCAGCCCCGGATACCCCATTGTGCGGATGATTTCCTGGGCCCAGATGTTAATCGCGTTAAGAATACCTACTAAACTCATGCAATGTCACTCCTCTTTTCGCTAGTTTCTTTGTTTTCGGACAAAAAACGCCTGCTGCTGCTCAAAAATCAGGCGTCTAAGTCTTCTTACCTTGTCCGAAGGGATTATACCATATTTCGCGCGAATTCAATCTTTCCGCTTTCCAACCTTCGCGCCGGAGATCATTGGGTCTCTTCTAGGTCTCTTCTGGAATTCACCGGGTGCAATCTGTACTTCGAGCGTACCATCTCTGAGAATTTACGTCTCTGACCAATTCATCACCATCCACCGCTGGGCTTCCGTTATCGGGGAGGCGCGGGCGCCATAGGAGATGTTGCGCCGCAAGCGCTCGATCTCGCGCAGCGCTCCCACGCCGCTCCGGCCATGGCGCACCAGGTAGCAGCCGACGACGGCGCCGGTGCGTCCCAGGCCGGCGAAACAATGAACATAGACGGGGAGCGCATCCGCCCGCGCCGCGTCGATCACGTCCAAGATCGCGCGCATCTTCTCCGGTGGGGGGACATCAAAATCGATGATGGGCATGCGCACGTGGCGCACGCCCTCCCCCAGCGCGTGGGCGTAGGGCAGCGCCTCGCCCGCCTCGGTGAGATCCAAGAAGACGCGGACGCCCGCAGCGAGCAATTGTTGCAACCGTTGATGATCTGTGTCCCGTTCGCCAATCCACGGATACGGGCCGGCCAACAGTTCGCCAGGATTGACCCAATAGACGCCGGGGATCGAGATTTTTTTGTTCATTGCACCTCCGGAAGGTTGCAAGTTGCGCGTGCCCGGCAACTGAAGTCGCGGCAACACCTACGAAGTCGGCCTTCGCCGACTCTCAGGGCATGTCGGGTCTTTTGGATTTCGCGGATAACTCCCCGGATAGCCCTAAAAATGGCTCGGATTCGTCACGCCCTACTCGCTTACTTCTTCTTGTTTTCGATTCAGATGCAACTGGTAGTGATCCGCTTCTTTTGCCGGCACGGAGATGGGCACGCCGTAGACCAACATCTGCACGCTGCGCACTGAGATCAGGGCCAGGATCGCGAAGGTGAGCACGAGCCACAGCGCAGGCAGGAAGTTGTTGAGCACAAGCAGCACGACGATCAGCAAGGCGGTCAGCATCACATAGATGGGATGGCGGCGCATCAGGCGGAGCGCGCCGATGAAGCTCACGGTCACGTCGGCGGATTCCCACGCCATCAGGCCGGCGGCGAAGAGCCAGGCAACCGTCCACAGCAAGCCGGCCAAGATCCAGAAGGTGACGAGCAAGGTGTAGACCCACGCAGGGGCATCAAAGGGGAAGGGCGTGGCGGATGTGCCGTAGAAGATCAGGTTGAGCAGGATGACGCCGTAGATGAAGGTGTTGATCGTTGTCAGGAGCCAGGCGGGGAGGGCGTGCGTTTTGGCGTAGTCGAACATATCGCGGAAGGTGACGACCTCCGCCTGCGCGGCCTGCATCGCGACCCACCAGAGGCTGCTCAACACCGGCGGTGTGAAGACTAAGATCGGCGCGAGCAGGACGGCCAGGACGTTGGCGGATACCAGATGCGCACCTTGTTCCAGCAGATCGCGCCCGACGAATTGCATTGCGCAGAGCCAGAGCTGTGCGTCGGGGCGCGGTGTCGTATCGTAGCGGATCCAGCGGGGTTGATGGGGATTCATTCGCGCTCGCTTATCAGATAGGCGACGAGGAGTTGGGCGGTCGCGTGCAGTGAATCGCGATGGGTGCGCTCATAGGCGTGCGAGGCATCCACGCCGGGGCCGATCAGCGCGACTTTGGTATCTAAGCCCGCGCGCCAGGCGGCCTCGCCATCGGAGCCGTAGTGCGGGTAGATGTCGGTGCGGTAGGGGATCTCGTGGGTTTTCGCCAGCTTCTCCATCCGGCGCCGCAGGCCCAGGTGATATGGCCCGCCCGAATCCTTGGCGCAGATGCCGACGGTGAATTCGTCGGACTGTTGGCCGTCGCCGGCGGCGGCCATATCCACTGCGACCAATTCCTCTACATCCGCCGGGAAACCGCTCGATCCGCCGTGGCCGACCTCCTCGTAATTGGAGATCAGAACCGTCACATCATAGCGCGGCGTCATCCCCGCGTGATGGAGCGCCAACAGCGCGCCGTAGATCGCGGCGACGCCGGCCTTGTCATCCAAGTGGCGGGAGCGGATGAAGCCGTTGTTCAGTTCCACGCGCGGATCGAAGTAGACGAAATCGCCGACGCGGATGCCCAGTTCCTCGGTTTCCTTCTTCTCGCTGGTCTTCGCGTCCAAGCGGACCTCGTAATTCTCCTCGCTGCGTTCCAGATCGACCGCCTGTTTGCCGTGGATGTGGACGGAGGCTTTGGTGGGCAGGATGCTGCCGCGATAGGTCAGCCCCTCGCTGCTGACGACGGTGCAGCCCTCGCCCTCGACGGCGTGCCAGTCGAATCCGCCTAACGAGGTGAGCTGCAAACGCCCGTTCTCTTTGATTTTGCGCACCATCGCGCCCAACGTATCGACGTGGGCCGTCAGCGCGCGCGGGTAGGCGGCGTCGCTCTTCCAGGTGATGCGCAGGCCGCCCTTGCGCATCGCGGCGCACGTCACCGGCAGATCCTTCATCGCGGCCGCGACGTAATCGATGGCGGCGGCGGTGTCGCCTGTGGGGCTGGGCGTGTTCAACAGGCCAACCAAAAATTCCAAGGTCTCTTCCATGGGGATTGGGGGGAGTTGGGTTTTTTCCATAACTGTGTTATCTCCTGTGTTGTGTTTAGTTATCTTCCCGGAAGCCGTGCTTCTGCCGTGCTTCTGCCGTGCTTCTGC